>VGYC01000067.1 GCA_016873095.1 Planctomycetota bacterium
GCATGACCGGACCCTCCGTGGTCGTCGTGCGCCATGTGAAATTACCAGGAATTTGAACGAAATTGCCCATTTTGACAAGGCCAGCTGCAGCTTTGCAAAACCTTAGTAGTGAGTTTGCCGGCAAGGGAACGGAGCGGCCACGGATTTTACGAAGCGCGTCATGCTTTTTCTTTGACGCGGCCTGACCGTTCGCTTACGTTGATTGGAATGAGTTCGCTTCACGGCTGTTGCCACCTGGAGGTTTGTCCCATGCGACATTGCTGGTTGGTGCTGTTGGCGATCGTGGCCTTGCTGTCGCCGGTGGCGGCGGATTGCCTGGTTTATCGGCTGCCCGAGGACGGCAGCTTCGCACGCTTCGACCTCGAAATAAAAGAGCAGCGCGGCGACGACTCCAAGACGGCGACCGGTTCTTTCACCATGTCCTCGGTGGGCGCCAAGGAAGTGGACGGCAAGAAATGCCGCTGGATCGAGATCAAGATGATCATCAAGCAAGGCGAGCGTGAGCAGGTTCAGATTGTCAAGGTACTGACGCCGGAAGAACACCTCAAGGCGGGGTCGAGCGCCATCGAGCACATGATCAAGGGCTGGGCGGGCCGGCCCGGCAAGGAGGCGCGCGCCGTCGAGGGGAGCAAGGATCGCCGTCTCGGGCCGGTGTCCGCATTCCTGTGCGGCCCCTTCATGAACGCCAAGAAACTGCCCGCCATGGAGATCGACACCAAGGTCGGCAAGTTCACCTGCACCGGCGTCACCGGCAGCATCAAGATCGAGCAAGACAAGACCGTCGTGGAAGTGGTCTTCGACAATCGCCTGAGCGACAAGGCCCCGTTCGGCGTCGTTTCCTCGAACATGAAGTACAAGGCGACCCGGGCGGACGGCGAGACTCGAGACCAGGGAACCGTTTCCTTGAAGCTTGTCGAGGTGGGCAAGAACGCCAAGAGCGACCTGCCGGATTCACAATAGTTTGCGGCGACGGACGAAGAACCCTGCATGAGCACCACACCAACGATCCCTGCTCCGATCGCTCCGCCCCGGCATGCCCTGGGATTGCCCGAAGGAAGCGTGCGCACCATCCTCGCCCTGCTGGTGACGGGATTGGTGTGCGCCGTCATGCTGGTGCCCAGCCGCAACGGCGTCGTCACTCCCATCCCGCCGTATCTTCTGTATCTGCTGTTCCTGATCCTGGGCCATTTCTTTGCCACGCTGGGACATTACCATGCCCGCCCGTGGCCGTTGCACTTGCCCCCCTTTTTCGTTCGACTGATCATCATTGGCGCACTCATGGGGACGGTGGCTTACCTTTACTCGAATGACCCGGACGACCTGCAGCGCAAGTGGGAAGCATCAATGGACATGATCCGCGCCAACTGGTACTTGCCGGTATTGCTGCTTGCGGGCTTCTTCGTGGGCGTGGTGCTGCGTAGCATCGTCGGCCGCACGAATCCTCCGGTATTCGTCCAGGACCTGGAAGCCTGGGTGGCTCTGATCGGCGTCATCGGCCTGTGCATCGCCGGATTCATACACCTGGTCATCAACCCGAGCTTGCAGAACCCGATCGACTTCCCAAACCTGGAAGGCTTCCTGGCCGTGGTCGTGGTGTTCTACTTCGGCGCCCGGTCTTAGTTCTTGCCGCGGATTACCCATCTTGCCGGCGTGCTTGTAGTTTCCACACCGTGACTTGTAACTCCTTCCACAAGGTTTCCTTGCCTCGGCATGGGCCTGCGCGGGGCCACATGTTTTAATCTCCGTGGATGACATGACTTGTGATCATTCTCAACACGCGCCTGCACGCGGCATTGCAATTGCTCATCGATCTACCGCTCTTGAAGGATACCCACAACGATTTATCAAATGCCGGCTGTCACATGGAAGTGACGGCACAACATCGGACAAGGAGCCAGTCCATGCGATATATCGGTCTCGTCCCTGTCACCCTTTTCACGCTCGGCATCACGCTCACGGTGTTGCCGGCAGTCGGCTGGTTCTCCCGCCGGGAAGATTCCCGTTCGTCGTCGCGGTTCTATGAGCCGCGCTTTCACGCCAGCGCCAACGAAACCCATGACACCGTTGACACGCAGGAAGTGCCCGGGGACGTCGCCGCCCGTTGCCGTCGCGCTCAGCCCACGCACTGGCGTTATCTCGTTCTGCACCGCTGATGAGCCTTGCCTTTCGTCCACCTCATTCATTCTCCGTGCCGACACGAAGTCGCGCGGTTCACAAGGAAAAGGAGTTTCCGAATGTCTCTCGATCACCTGTCCGCCGCCAGCCCCCGCAACCTGACCACCGATAGCCACACGCACGCCCCGATCAACGATCGGGACGCCGTCGCCGTTCTCGCCGGCGTCGGCGAACATTTCGACCCGGCGCATGCCACCTGGGAAGCGGCGTGGATTGATATCGGCGGAGAAGGATAAGCCGCGCCGCTTGCAAGCTACAGCAAGATGCCTTGCACAGCCCGACGTGTCAGCCAGGGATGACGTCCCCCCCTCGCTGACACGTCGGTTCTGTTTTCCGTCTCCTCGCTTTCCCGATCATTCGCTCCACGTCAAGCTTGCCATGCACGCAGCCCGGCATGCGCGCCAATGGCCACATCGATACCAGGATACAATTCGTTGCCGGGGTACCGAGATGGGGGGTGGCAACGCAATGCATTTCGATCAACGTCTGCCAGCCGACTTGAGAAAAAATGGACTTGTCGCCGGATTTGCTGTCAAGATCTCGTCATCGCGACAATCGAGCTTGATCTGCGCATCGTGCGCAATTGCGTCCGTGGAAATCGCTGGAAAAGAACGCGTGCTGGCCGCGCGGCGGCGGCGGCGGTGGTAAAGTTGCCGTGGACCTTGGGCGTGCGCCCGCCATCAGGATGATGGACGAGGCCGTTCGCCCCCAACTTCAGAGAACGGTCACTCCCATGAAAATACGGAAATTGATGATAGGCCTGATGTGCCTGTCGGTGGTAGGCGTCGACTTTCCATCCGTCGTGCAGGCCCGCGGCTGTTGCGGTTGCGGCTGTTGCGGCTGCAAGCAGATTCGTTGCTGCTCGGTGATCTGCTGCCGACAGTACAACGCGTTCACGCCGGTTTGCTGCGGCAGCCTGTGCTGCACCGGTTGCTGCCCAGTGGGCTGCGGCTGCTGCCAGCAGCCAAACTGCTGCGGACCGAGCTTCTGCACGGGCTGCTGCCCGGCCCCATGTCCGGCGCCGTGCCCGGCCCCTTGCTGCGACGCGCCGACGTGCATGGCTAGCCCACCGGCCGCCCCCTTTATTCCCAACATGCAGATTCCGCAGGCGCTGCCCTCGACGGCCCCGTCGTCGGCGCCGCAGTTCATGCCGCCGCCCCCCACACCGCTCAACGGCCAGACGGCGTATAACGACGGCTACAATCCCTGGGCCCTCATGCATGCCGGCTACTATCCGGGCTACAGCGCCGGCTACTATCCGCCAGTGACGCCGGCCAGCTACGCTCCAGGCTACGCGCCGAGCAACGTCCCCGGCTACTGGTACGGGCATTAATCGGTCGCCCTGGTAATCTCAGTCTCAACGAAAAGGAGGTCCGTTCATAGTCAAGCCCGGTCCTTTCGGGGACCGGGCTTGTTTTTTTTCCGGAAGCGATCAGGCAGGGCAGCTAGCGGCCGGGATGCATCTGCCGGTTGAAGATCACGGGATCGAACTCATCAGTGGGCTCGTGCGCGGGCTGTGAGTGGCCGCTGGAGAAGCCGGATTCCTGATCGGGCCGCACCGCGGACGGACGACTTGCTGCGGGCGCCTTGGCCGGCACGGGATGCGTCGGAATCGGCGAGAGCTTGGGATCGCCCTGAACGACTGGAGTCTGCTCAACCTTCTCCATTGCCCTCGTCCCGGCTGTCTCCGGTGTCGCGACAAAGCGCAACGGCGTACGAGCTTCCGGCGCGGGCTTGTCTTCTTCCTTCACCACCTCGTGCGCGACTTGGCGGCCCTCGAGATTGGGCACGCCGGCCACTGCCGGAGCCGGCAACGTGAAAGTCGATACCGTCCTTGGCTCCGGTGTCGTCTGGGCGCGCGGCTTCGGTTCCTCTTTTTTCAAGTGTGGATTCTGACGCAGCACGTAATTGACCCAGTCCTGCATGCTCTTGTATGGCTCGCTCAAGCGCTTGATCGGCGGTTGGCCGGTGTTGCCGTGGGCGCAGATGGCCTTGATCAGCAACGGGCTCAGGATGGGATGATCCGGGTCAATCTGCTTCAGGACGGCGCCGAGGTTCTTCTGCGTGGCCGCTTGCGTGCCGCCGTGATAGGAGCGATAAAGCTGAAACTCGCCCCCCTTGCCCGCTGAATGGCAGCTCACGCATGTATTCATGAGGATCGGCTGGACACGGGTGATGAACAAGGCGACGCAATCGGAGCTGATGTCATTGGTAACGGCCGCAACGGGAACCGGAGCCGGCATCTTCGGCGTCGCGGACGGTTGCTGGCTCGTCGTCATGGCGCGCTCGAGTACCGAGACGAGTTGCCGTGACGCCGCGTGGTCCGGCCGCATCTTCGATGCCGCGGTCGCCTCCGCCAGAGCCTGAGCACGCATGTCATGGAGGTGACACCAGCGCGCCAGCCGTAGACGCTCGTCCGGATCGAGTAGATTGGCCCGCGAGGCCATGAGTTCGTAGGCCTCCTGCCAGTCGCAGCACAGCTTCATTTCCGGCGACACCGGAATCCAGACCTCGCCCATGCCACGACGAATGCGATACTGCTGTCCATGCCGCTCGATGTCGCCATCCAGTGTCCGGCCATTGTCCAGTACCAGAACCTTGCCGGTTGTCTGCGGACTGGCCCCAACCGGCGGTGCGGCGCGAACGCTATTCCCGAGGGCGAGCAACGCCCCGAGCGCGAGTGACGCTATTTTGGCTTTCATGATGCGCCGGTCTATACGCCGAGCTGACAAGCATGTCAAGAGTAGCTGGCCTTCAGGAACTGCCGGTAGAGAACACGGGTTCTGGGGCGGAGGGGCAACCGCGCCATGCCGATGCTGCACTGCCAGTTACTTGTGGTGCGGTACGATGCGTCGCACGGAGCGCTTCAGGCGTGACAGGGTGCGCCGCCACCAGGGATGGGCAGCCTCGTTAGGGCTGCCGGCGTTGCGCGGCAGGCGCTCGAGAACCTGATGCAATTTTTGCACCCGGTCCTGCAACTCATGCTCGGGGATGGTCGTGGTCCGCCGGGCCAGGACGGTAGTGCCGTGTGGCGACTGTCCCGGGCCCACGCTGTCGATCTCGAGGATCTCGGGTACGAATCCGGCGTCCAGCAACATCTGCGCCAGGGCAGGCAGAGTCGGCCAGAACGACCAGCCGGACAGGCCCGAAAGCGGGTCGGCGTAGCCGAACTCCGTGTAGCTCATGCCGGCGTAACCATCGATGGTGAGGTCCGCTTCGCTCAGGCGGACGTAATGCGTGTTGATGTAGATGTGATCGGTGATGGCCGCCAGTCGCCTCAGCAACTCCCAGGGCCGCGGCAGGTGGTACAGGAAGCCGACGCAATACACCGCATCGAACCGTCCCAGCGATGTCAGGTCGAATGTCTCCAGATTTTCGCACAGGAACTGAACGTTGGTCACGCCGAGCGTCTTCTGAACAAACTGGGCCTTCTCGACGTGGTAGTCGCGTCCCTCGATGGCCACGACTTCGTGCACCCCCGGATGGGCGGCGAGTTGAAAGGTGCCGCCGCCCTGGCAGGCGCCCAGTTCCAGGATGCGCCTGGCATTAGGCAGGTGGCGGAAGAAGGACGCGGGCCGCACATCTGCTGGTTCCTGGTTTCGGTTCTTGCCGTAGCGCTCGCCATCAACCGAGAAACGGACCAACCACGATGATTCTTTTCGCAGGCGATCCACTTCCTGCTGTACTTTCGCGTCCATGCATTCCCCCGTGCGAAACAGCCAAGATCCCTGGCCAGGCACCCGATGCAAACCGTGTGGGTTTTTTGGGAGGTTGATCCTAATTGGTGTCGCGGACTGGGTCAAGGCCGGGTTGGGGATGTCGTCGCCGCGCTGCGATCTCAGGCCGGGGCCATTTCATAGACACGGACCTGGCCGTCGAAGAATGGGACGGCCAAACGGCGTCCATCCGGATGAATGTGCAGATCGCGCGCGTTGTTCGGCAGGTTGAGCGTGTGAAAGGACCGTTCCTGATCGGGCCGCCAGAACCATAGTGCCCCGCCGCTGCCGCCGCCCGCTGCTGCCAGGAAACCCGAGGGATGGAAGACGACGCCCCATGCCGTTCCCTGAAAGTTCGCTTGTGGGCGCAGCACCTGCCGTCGCCGGCCGGTCTGCCAGTCGAAGAGCACCACCGCCGGCTTGCCAACGCCGGCGAAAGCGTTGGTCACGTCGGTAATGCCGGCGCAGGCCAAGAGCGTGCCGTCGCCGTTGAACGCGAAGCTACGGATGCCGCCATGGTGGGCGCGAAAGCTCGGGTCGTAGCGATGGAGGATGCGCGCATCAAAGGTGCGTTCCTCGGTGCCGCGGGCGATGTCCCACTGCTTGACGTTGCCGTGCAAATCACCGGAGACGAGGAATCGCCCGCCGGGATGGAAAGCAACGTTGTAGACATGGCTGGCGTGCCCTTCCATCTGCCGGACCAGGCTGCCGTCTTCGCTGTTCCAGATCTTGACGAGGTTGTCGTTGCCACAGGTGGCCAGCAGCCGGCCATCGGGGCTGACGGCCAGCATGCGCACCCAGCCGCGATGAGCAGCGAACGTCCGCGCCGGCTCCGGGTTATCGGCATCGAGTTGCCAGATGAAGACCTGCCCGGCCCCGTCGCCGCTGAAAAGTTTGCGCCGTCCCGCATGGAAGGCCAGCCCGCGCACCCAGCTACGATGCCCCGCAAGCTCCGTCTTGCGGCCGCCGGCAAGCTCCCACCGCTGAATGGTATTGTCCTGCGCCGCCGCGAAGACGAAGCGGCCCGCCGGATCAAATCGACAGCACACGAGCGGACTGTTGTGTCGCAATTCCTGGACCATTCGCGTCCGCGCCGGATCAATCGGTGTCGGCATGAGTACGCTCTCCGGTCTGTAAGTGCAACCGCGATTCCCGATTCTTATCATACGACGGCGGACGGCGGCGGGAAACGCCAAGACGGACGCCGGAGCGGAGCGGCGCGATCGCTGGGTTGTTCCCTGTGCGGGCTGCAAGCGGCTGGGTTCTCTGCCGAAGATGCCGGCGTGCGACGACTTGCTCGACGACCGCCTCCAGCTCGGCGCCATGCTCCCGCCGCCAGGCCGAGCGCCCGCCGCGCCAGGTCGCGCAGCCGGAGCGGTTCGCCCAGGTGGCCGACGATGTGATCGATCGCGCAATTGACCCGCTGGGAATACGTCATGGCCGTGACCGCACGTGTTCGCTCAAAGATTCGCAAGATTTGACGAGCCGGCCCCGGCTGGGCAGGTATGATGCATCCACGTACCCGAAGTTACGAATCTACTTGTACCACGGGAGAAACCAACATGCGCTTGGGAAACTTCTCCGTCAGCCTGGCAGTCCAGGATCTGTCCCGTTCCCGCGAGTTTTACGAGAAGCTCGGTTTCCGGGCCGTGAGCGGTGACGCCGCCAGCAACTGGCTGATCCTGCAAAATGAGACCTGCACCATCGGGCTCTTCCAGGGGATGTTCGAGAAGAACACCTTGACGTTCAACCCTGGCTGGGACCGCGCTTGCAACACGCTGCCGGACTTCGACGATGTCCGCGACATCCAGAAGTCGCTCAAAGGTCAAGGCCTGCCCCTGGTCATGCAAGCCGACGAGTCGTCCACCGGTCCTGCACACCTTTGCCTGATGGACCCGGACGGCAACCCGATCCTCATCGATCAACACGTCCCACGCCCCGGGAAGTAGGCTGCCGTCTTGCGAGCGAAGTGGTGGTGTTTCGCTCCGCGCGCCCGTCGTCACCTGCAAGTCGTCATGTCCCGAATGCTGACCCAGCGGTGAGACTTGACAAGTTACCCAAGCTCATGAAACCTGGGCGGACTTTGCCGCGGTGCGCAAGCACAACGAGTATGCACGAATGAACGGCCTTGTCGCAGATAAGGATAGGTGGTTTCTGTGCAGCCTCCGTCGGCATGAGTCCGATGCTCTCCGGTGTCATGACACCGATTCCATTCAATAAGCCTACCATCGTGGGCAATGAGTTGGCCTACGTCGCGGAGGCAGTCCGCTCGGGCAAGGTCGGCGCGGATGGCGTTTTCACCGACCGTTGCTGTCGTTTGCTCGAACGCCGGCTCGGCATCGCCAAGATCCTGCTGACTACATCCTGCACGTCGGCCCTGGAAATCGCCTGTCAACTGGCCGATCTGAAGCCGGGTGATGAAGTCCTTGTGCCGTCCTTCACCTATGTCTCCACGGCCAGCGCGGTGGTGCGACTTGGCGCCCGGCCGGTGTTCCTTGACATTCGTCCCGATACCTTCAATCTGGACGAACTCGAGGTTGAGAAGGCGATCACGCCGCGTACCCGGGCCATCATTGCGGTCCATTACGGCGGCATCGCTTGCGCAATGACGGAGCTACAGGCGATCGCCCAGAAGCATGGGCTGTTTCTCATCGAAGACGCGGCGCATGGGGTGGATGCCTTTTTTGCCGGCCAGGCGCTGGGATCGATGGGAAGTCTGGGCTGCTTGAGCTTTCACGAGACGAAAAACTGCTCGTGCGGGCAAGGTGGAGCACTGTGCATCAACCGGCCCGAGTTGGCAGATCGCGCGGAACGCATCCGGGCCAAGGGCACCAATCGCCGTGACTATCAGCGTGGCGTTGCCGATCACTACACGTGGACCGATCTTGGTTCCGGCTACGCCCCGAATGAGCTGACGGCAGCTTTTCTCCTCGGACAGCTGGAGCAGCTTGATACGCTAACCGCCCGCCGTCGCGTGCAACATGCGCGCTACCACGATCTGCTCTCCAAGTACGCGACCGTGGGCAGGCTGACACTGCCCGCGAGCCTCGAGAATTGCCAGAGCAACGGTCATCTTTTCCCCGTGCTCTTGGCAGGTCCGGAGCAACGTGGCGCCCTGATGTCGGCCCTCGCGCAGGCGGGGATTCAGGCCGCGCCCCACTATGTTCCCTTGCATCGCTCGCCCATGGGCCGGCAGTGGGGCATTGTTCCCTCACCCTTGAGAGTGACGGAAGCCGTCAGCGGCCGCTTGCTGCGACTGCCGCTATTTCACGAGCTAACGGAGGCTCAGCAAGCTCGAGTGGCGGCGACGGTCGGCGAGTTCTTGGAAGGATCGCAACGCCGCGCGGCTTGAGCCGGAGTTGAAGGAATGCGCATAAAGAATCTGAAGCAGACAAGCGTGACGGGACGTCGCTTGGCGGTTTCGCGCACGATGTCGCGCGCGAAACCGCCAAGCGAGCTTCCTACACGCTCGTCTAAATGAACTGTCTGTGAGTGCAACGATGTCATCGCGCTACGACCTGCATCCGATTTACATCCTGGCGCCGCCCTACCACGAGCGGTCGGGAGGCATTCGCGCGCTGTACCGCCTGTGCCACCACTTAAACAAGGCCGGGTTTCACGCCTTCATGGTGTCGAGCCCCTACCAGGCGCCCAGCAGTCTCGAAGCGCCACCGCTCGCCGAGGAACAGCGTCAAGAACACCTCAGCCGGGGCTGCAAGCCGATCGGAGTTTGCGGCGAGTGCGAAATCGGCAATCCGCTCGATACCTCGATCGTCGTCCGCTACCTGTTGAACACGCCGGGCTGGTTCCAGCCGCTCGCACCGTCATCGTTTGGCGACCATGACTTCTTCTTGCATTTCGACGATGCGCACGTGCCGGCCGAGCGCCGGTCGATCGACTTGTTCATGCCGGTGGTCAATCGCACGATCTACCATCTGAGCGAACACCAGGGTAAGCGCCACGGCTATCTTCTTCTTTCGCATCGCGCCGCACTGGACAAGCTTGAACCGCCGTCCTGGGTTCGTCCGCTTGTCACGGTCACCATGGAGAATCCCTTGGCACATGAAGAACTGGCGAGGTTATATCGCCGGTGCCGGGCCATGATCACCCTGGAACGCGGCGTCGCCATTTTCGAGAGCCTGTGTTGCGGCTGTCCAGTGATCTGCATTCCAGGCCCTAAGTTTACTCCGGAAACGTACCAGCGCCGCTTTCGCGGCGCGGGACTGGCATGGGGATGGAGCCAGGTGGAACTGGCCACGGCGTCCGCTCGAACCGGCGAATTCCTGCACCTCTATCAAAAGCTCGAGCGCGGCGTCACGGGACGAGTCCATCAGGTGTTCAACGATATCATCGACAAAGCATCACAACGTTCGCGCTTGATGTCCCTTCCCATGCTCAGGGCTGCGTCATGACGACGAAACCCATTCTCATTCTGGGCACTTACATGCTGGCCGAGGAAATGGCCGACCTCATTTCCGAGATGCCCGGCTGGCGTGTGGCTGGATTTGTCGAGAACCTCGACCGCGCGCGCTGCCGGCCGCTTCTCGGCCTGCCGGTGCACTGGATCGATGACGTGAAAGAGTTGGCCCACGATCATTTCGCAATCTGTGGCATCTCCACGACACACCGGGTGGCTTTCATCGAGCAGGCCCTGGCTGCCGGCCTCCGCTTCCCAAGGCTGGTCCACCCGACGGCGCGGGTGTCATCGACAACGACACTGGATGAAGGCGTCTTCATCAGTGGGGGAGTCCAGGTCGCCGCACATACGAATATCGGCAAGCATGTCTTCGTCAACCGGGGAGCGCTGATCGGCCACCATACCACGATCGAGGACTATGTCACCATTCAACCGGGCGCCAACGTCGCCGGCGCCTGCCATGTCGAGCGCTGTGCCTGGATCAGCATGAGCGCCGTCGTGCTTGATCGCAAGAGAATCGGCTGCCACAGCATCGTCGGCGCCGGTGCCGTCGTCACGCTAGATGTGCCGTCCCACGTCCAGGTTGTCGGCGTCCCGGCCCGCGTGATCAAGGAGAACGTGGCGGGGAAGTAAACACTGGATCAGTATCGCTTGCGGAAACCTCCGCAAGTCAGATTCGGACGCGCGCATTTTCACCCCGCGGAGGCCACGACCCTGCTCGGGAAAGCGACTACGCCAGGATTTCCCCAATCGAGTCCGCTTGTGGGTCGGCCATGGGGATCGGGCGGCCGTTGTGGTGGTGGTTGCGGCGCGGGTTGAGGCCCAGGGCGCGGAAGTAAGTGTGGAACAGGTGGCCGCCGTTGACTTCGCGCTCGACAACTCTGGTACCATTGGCGTTGGTGCGGCCCACGACACCGCCTTGCTGAATGCCACAACCTGCCACGGCTACCGACCAGGCCCGCGACCAGTGGTCGCGTCCGTAGTTGCGGTTGATGGTCGGCGTACGACCGAATTCCGACATCACGATCACCAGCGTGCTCTCCAGCATGCCGCGCTGCGCCAGATCGTCGAGCAGCGTCGCAAACGTGCAGTCGAACTCGCCGAGTTGTTCGATGTGGAAGTCGAAGTTCTCGTGATGCGTGTCGTAGTTGGAGTGCGTGACCTTGACGAAGGGCACGCCGCTCTCCAGCAGCCGGCGGGCGAGCAGGCAGTGCTGGCCGAAGTCATGGGTGCCGTAGCGTTCCTGCAGATGGCGCGGCTCGCGCGACGTGTCGAAGATGCTGCGCCGCCGCATGACGTCCGTCGCCTGATCGTAGGTGTGCGTGTAGGCCTCGGTGTCGGCGGTGCGGCGGCCCTGGGCGAAGCGGTTGTTGAGGCGCACGCGCAGGTCATTGCGCTGGCTGTCGGCTAGTTCAGAAAGGGTCGTCGGCCGGAACAGGTTCGGCGGCGGGTTGCCGTCAGCCAGCGTGACCGAGGCGAAGCGTGGCCCGAGGAAGGCCGCGTCCTGGCGGTTGAAGCCGCTTTGCCCGCGCGGGCTGATGTGGATGTAGCCGGGCAGAGCGTTGCCCTCGCTGGCCATCAGCTTGGCGACGACGGAGCCGAGGTGTGGAAACGTCTCGGCGGGAGATTGACGGCGGCCGGTGTGCATGATGTAGGCGCCGCGGCCATGTTCGTTCTCGGCCGTGTTGATGCCGCGCACCAGCGCCATGCGGTGCATCTGCCGGGCCGTGTGCGGCAGCAGTTCGCAGATGTGCGTGCCTGGTACGGAGGTGGCGATGGGCAGGAATGGCCCGCCGGTGTCGGTCCCGGGCTTGGGGTCCCAGGTCTCGAGCTGGCTCACCCCGCCCGACAGCCAGATGACAAGGACGCGCTTGTCCATGCGGCGGAGCTGCTCCGCCATCGCCGGCTGCACCATGTCGGCGAAGCTGAGCGCTCCCACTCCAGCCAGTCCAGCCGCGGCCCCGCCCAGGAATTGCCGCCGCGACACCACGTGCTGCGGCGAGTTGCATGCGTAGAACGGTTTCATGATCCGGCCCCCCGTGTGGATTGCAGTTCCAACCTATGCCCGCGCCGCTGCCTGGAACACCTGCCGGCAATCGAACTTGAAATCGGGCAGCAGCTTTGTCTCGTAGACATCGCCCGGCTGGAGCACGCGCTCGACCCACTTGCCGCGCGAGCGGCGCAACACCAGCACTTCCTGCTTATCGGCATCGACTATCCAGTATTCCTTGACGCCAAAGTCGAAATACTCTTCGCGCTTCTCAACGTAATAACGCAGTTCCGATCCAGGGGACACGACTTCGACGACGATATCCGGGATCCAGATGGCCCACACTTCGTCATCTTCCCTGGGAGGCTCCGTCAGATAGATTGCCAGGTCCGGGTGGCGTTCGCTCTGCAGGTCGGCTAACAGGATTTTGCATTCGCTCCCGGCGGCGATGGCGTAAATACGATCTGGATGTGCCAGCTTGAAGACCATGAATTGACCGCGAACCGCATCGACCTGGCGAAAGTGCTTCAGCTTTGGAACATCGCTCACGATAACCAATCCCCGCCCAAGCTCGTAAAGATGCCCCTCCTCTACCTGCGCAGGTTCAAACTCCGTGAGGCTCATGCGGCGACCGTGGTCTTGCGGCCCAACTTTGACTATGGTCTGGATCATTCGCTTATTCTATCCGCTCAATGATTGAAGCGAAACTCCGCCGACGCCAGCAATGCCCAGGCCAGGTCCTGCATGGCTGCCGGTCGATCGGCGCGGCGCGACGCCAGAAAATCGGCGAGTTCCTTTCGCTCTTCGGACGTTGGCATGCGTGTTAACACGCTCAGATATAGTTCCTCGGCAATGCCATCGGTGCTCGTCAGCTTGCCGAGGCGGAAGATCAGGTTGCCAGGCCGTGGGGCCAGCCAGCCGCGCACCAGGTCGCCGTTGCGCAGGAACAGCGTCTGGTCGAGCGTCGCCTGGAACTCGCCGGCCGGTTCGCCGGGAGCATTGCCGAACAGGCTGGCAAACGGCGACTCGTTGCCAATGAGCCGGGCATGCAGGGCGGCCTCGTTGGGTTTCTTGCCCTGGGCCAGACGTTCGGCGTCCGTCAATCCCGTCGCCTGCATGACGCTCCAGGCGAGTTGCTCCGGCGACATCGGCCGCAGCAGGGCGCCGGCGAAGGCGCTCTCGGCTACGTCTTCACTCCCCTTGGGCAGAACGCTCGACCGCTGATAGGTCTTGCTCAGGGCGATCTCACGGAGCAAATACTTGATGTCGAACTTGTGGGCTGCCAGCTCCTCGCCAAGCAACTTCAGGAGCGCGGGATGCGAGGGCGGATTGGCCTCGTGGTCGTATTCGACGGGATGTACGATGCCCCGGCCCAGCATCTGGAACCAGAGACGATTGGCCAGCGTGCGGCGGAAGTGCGCATTGCCGATGACTTGCTCCGCGAGCAAGGCACGCCGGCTGTAGCGCGGCACGGGCCGCACGTCCTTCCCCGGCTTGACCGCGTACTCCTTGCCCTTCTCTTGTTTTGGTTCCTGCAACGCCGGCCCGTCGGGCAAGCGCGGGCCCGAACTCTTGCTCACCTTCGGCACGAACACCGACTGGAAGCTGACCTCCCCTTCCGCCTTCTCTGCGAGCATCGCCAGCTTCGCTTTCTTGTCGGTGAACAGGGAAGTGCGGCTCAGGAACGCGTAGATGCCGTAGTAATCCTCCTGGCGATAGGCCGGCACCAGTGGATGATCGTGGCACTGCGCGCAATGAAAATTCATGCCCAAGAAGAGCCGGCTGATGTCGCGCGTCAGCTGATGCGGCTCGGCCAGGCGATCCAGGTAAAAGCGGGCCGGGGCGCGGTTCTTGACATCCGATCCGTCCGCCGACAAAATCTCGCGAACCAGCTGATCAAGCGGCTTGTTGTCGGCGAACGACTTGCGCAGGTACTCCTGCCAATCGGCACGGCGGACGTGCTTGTCCGGCCGGCGATCCATGAAGAGATTGTCGAACACGCGCTGCATGTGTCGGGGATACTGCTCCGAGGCCAGCAAGCGGTCGATGAGCTTGACGCGCTTGTCTGCTGCCTGGTCGCCGAGGAACGCGCGCGTGACCTCGGCAGAAGGAATCACGCCGGCCAGATCGAGATAGATGCGGCGCAGAAACTCGGCATCATCCGCAAGTGCCGCTGCCTGCTTTGCGAACTCCAACTTGCCTGCTGCGATCGACTCGTCAATGCGCTGATGCAGTGGCGCTTGCGCGCCGGCGGTCGCATGCAGCACCAGCAATATCAACAAACACCAGGCAAATCGGCAAGAGTGCGGGTGTGTCATGATTCACCCAGGTTGAGGCAGGCCGGGCGACATCGATCCAGTGGCAGGCAGGCAAACTCCACAATATCCGCTGGCCGGGGCATGTCAAGCGAGAAACAGCAGCAAATCCTTCATCGTCCTTCATCCTCTTGTTTAGGTTCAGCGCACCATTACCCAGCGGGCGGCCTCCTCATGCGCCGTGGCGTGAATGGTGTGGCCGACGGTCGGCATGACGTGCAGTTCGACGGGGACAATCTTGCTTTTCCCGGCAGCGGCGGTGACCAGTCGGCGCGTGAACAGAATGGCCTCGTCGGTACTGACGCGCCTGTCGTCGTTGCCAATGCACAGCCAGACGGGCCGGCCGGCAAGCCTGGCCGCGTGCTTCTTGAGATCGAGATCGCGCATCGGCTTGTCGTTCTTCGATCCCTGAAACTCGCTGACGGCCAGCAAGTCGGTCACCGGCGCGAAGGCCACGACCCAGCCGATGCGCGGCTCGGCGGCGGCCAGGTGCAACGCCATGAACCCGCCGCGCGACGTGCCGGCTGCGCCCACCTTCTTCGCGTCCGTATAGCCGTCCTTGACGAGCTTGTCGAGCACCGCCGACGCCTTCTTGGCAAAGTCCTCCACCAGCGGCTGGCCCTTCTCCAGCCGGGTTCGCCAGCCAGCGATGCCGCTTTCGCCGGCAACCTGGTCCTTGCCGTGGCATGGCAAGTCGAGGGCCACGCTCAGGTAACCCTTGTCCGCGAGGATGTGGCCAATCTCGTTAAACTCGGCGCGCTTGAGCGAATCCTCCACGCCGCCGGCCAGGACGAAGAACGTCGGCGCCGGCTTCGCCGGCTTGCCGCCGTAGACGCCGAAGCGCACGCCGGAGTCGGTTTTGAGCATCTGGATCGCGGGCTTACTCCGGTCGCCGATGCCCCCAGTTCGCCCAGCCACGATTACGCAAGCGGCCGCCAGAAGCAAACGCGTCATATGGATCTCCTACTTCAACGCAATCACATGATTGCTGAGCCGTTCGTAGCCCTTGGGAGTGATGAGGTAGTTGTGCTCGATGCGGATGCCGCCGATGCCTTCAACATAGAGGCCTGGCTCGAGCGTGATGACATCGCCGGTGAGCAGGATTTCATCGGCGTGGCGGACGAGGAAGGGCGCTTCGGGATGGGTGAGGCCGAGGCCGTGGCCGGCGTGGTGCGGGAAATACTCGCCCAGACCAGCCTGCACGAAGGCTGCCATGACGGCATCATAGACCGTCTTGCACGGGACCTCCGCGCGCAGTTCCTTTTCGCCGGCGGTCATCGCCGCCATGCAGGCGTCGTAGAGCCGTTGCTGGTCGGGGTTCGGGTCCTTGCCGACAACCAGGGTGTTGGTGAAGTCGCTGCGGTAGCCCTGGATGACGACGGAGTAGTCGAGGATCATCATGTCGCCGGGCTGAAGAACGCGGTCGGTGGGTCCGCCGCCGCGGCGCGAGGCGCCCGGCGAGACGGCGAAGTCGCCGTAGACGATGACCGGCATGCCGGCGGCGCGCACGCAGGCCGCGTGGATGCCGCCATATACATCAAGCTCGGTCATGCCCGGCTTGACGTTTTCACGGGCCCAGGCATGGCCGGCCTCGGTGGCCTGCATGCAGCGGCGCAGCAGGGCGATCTCGTCGGGATCCTTCTGTCGCCGCAAGCGGGCCAGAGTGCTGACGATGTTGGCCGCCCATTTCTCGCCGGGGCGATCGTGGACGTGGAAACCGTTGCGGCTCGGATTCACGTCTTCCAGCACGGCAAGCTGACGAGGCCCCTTGCCAGGCGACTGGCCATCGTACCAGGTCACGACCCGCGTCTCATCGACATGAGCCTGCTCGACCGATTTCGGCAAGCGATTGTCGTGCAAGAGCTTGGCCCGGCCATCGCCACGTAGCACCAGGTAGCCGGGGAAGCCGGCGCCGAGGCTGATGGGATCGACCCAGAAGTTGGCGAGATACGCCAGGTGAATGAGATCGCCCAGCACCAGGAAATCACTGTCCGGCTTGGGATTGAGTGCCTTGCAGAATCGTAGCCGCCGTTGCCGGCAACCTTCGGCGGTGAGCATGGCTGGACTCCTTTCGTAGGACAAGCGAGTTGCGTTACCGACGGCGGTCATCTCTTGCTGGGCGTGCCGAACACCTGCGTGTAGTAATAGTAGCCGTCGCCGCCCTGAACGACGCCGAGGCCGATTTCCGTGTACCCCTTGTGAAGGATGTTCTTGCGGTGCCCTTCGGAGTCCATCCAACCCTTCATGACAAGTTTGAGATCGAGCGGCCCAAACGCGATGTTCTCCCCTGCCAGGTAGTACTGGTAGCCAGCGCCCTTGATGCGCTGAAACGGTGTCTTGCCGTCAAGTTCGTGCTCCATCTTGCCCTGCTTGGCCATGTTGGCCGAGTGAGCGCGGGCGGACTGGAAAAGCAGCGGGGCGGCCTTCAGTAACGGCAACTCCTCCTTCTTGCGTTCGGCGTTGGTCAATTCGAGCAAGCGCTTCTCGACCTTGGTCATCTCGAACTTGGTGGGCTTGGGTTGCTCGTCGGCCGGGTGGGCTGGCGTGAAGCCGAATCCGGTCAGTACGACCATCGCGAGGGTGCGGTACATGGTTGCTGGTCCTTGGTGAATGGGTTGACGCTCAGCCTCTCCATCTTAAGCCTTCGCCCTGTCACCAGGAAACAGATTTCAGAAATCCCGGCCGCGACGCTCGATATTTCGCTTGACAGGATCGGCAACATTGCTATTGTCCCGCGACTCAAGGAACCAAAAAGCACACACGTTCCCAGGGTCTGCCCGGGAACGCACGCCACGCGAGGTGACGCCTTGCGCGCGTGAACGTCAAGAGACAGAGCCTTCATGGCGAGGCGTTCCCAGGCAGACCGGGGGAACGAGGAAATGGTTGGGAGACCAGGACGGGGGAATCGTCATGCGATCTTGCACGTGGCGGACTTGGGGGGTGTGGACGCTGGGAACGATCTTGCTGGCGTTGCCGGCAGCGCTCCAGGCCCAGACTTCCGATTCGAAGACCATCTTCACCAACAAGCATTTTTTCCAGATGCCTGTCAAGATAGATGATCACCTGCGGGCCGACTTGAAGGAGGTCTGCCTGTACGTGAAGCGCGGCACGTCCGACTGGACCCGCCAGGAAACGGCGTCGCCCGCGGTCAAGCAATTCACCTATCGCGTGCCACAGGACGGGGAATACTGGTTCAGCGTGGCCACCATCGACAAGGCCGGCCGCATGAATCCGCCCGATATCGGCGCCCAGGCCCCCGGACTGAAGGTCGTCGTCGATACCAGTCCCCCCTCGGTCGAGTTGAAGGCGACGAGCGGCCCGGACGGCGAGCCGTGCGTGCAGTGCACGATGCAAGATGCTCATCCGGACATGCAGTCGCTTCAGGTGAACTATCGGGGCCGTGACGGCAGCGAGCGTTCTCTCGAGCCGCATCCCGCCAAGCCAGGGCTGTTCCACGTGCCGGACCCGAATTTCTGGGGCAGCATGGTCCGCGTCAGCGCCATCGACCGTTGCGGTAACCGCGCCAGATGCGAGATTCAAATGAGCGGCGGGCCCGGCGCCCAGCCTGAAAACATTCAGACCGTCAAGAGCGCGCCGCCACCCGTCCACCAACATGGCGTGCAGGAGAGCACACATCCGGTCAACATTGGCGAAGAGCCGCATCTGAAGAAAGCGCCACTGGCGTTAGGATCAGTCCCAACGGTGAGCGGCCGTACACATGTGGAGACGCGTATTGAGCCGGCGCCGCGAAAGCTGCCCATTCAGGTCGGAAGCGACGCCGCTCCGGCCAATCGCCTGATCCTCAATACACAGCAGGCGTCGATGGAGTATCGCATCGATCAGGTCGGCTCCAGCGGAATCGGCAGGGTCGATATCTATGCCACCACGGACAATGGCAACACCTGGCGAAAGCTGGGCGAGGACCGCGACCGCCGCAGTCCTGCGGAACTGGACCTGCCGGGCGAAGGAACCTTCGGCATCCGTCTGGTGGTCGCCAACGGCCTTGGCTTCGGCGGCGGCGTTCCCGCCCGCGGCGAGGCGCCCACTTCCTGGATCGAGGTCGATACGACACCGCCCACGGTCCAGCTTCACGAGATTGAGCCCGTCGCCGACGAGAATGGCGGACATCTCGATATCCACTGGAAGGCCAGCGACACGAACCTGGGCAACGATACCGTGTCGCTGTCATATCGCACGCGGCCAGATGGTCCCTGGAAGATCATCGCCCGCAACCTCAAGAACGACGGGTCGTATAGCTGGGCTTTCCCGCACGACATGGGGTCCAAGTTCTACTTCAAGGTTGAGGCCGCCGACCAGGCCGGCAACGTCGCCTTCGCCGAAAGCCACAACCCGGTGCTGCTCGACCGGACCGAGCCACGCGCCACCGTGCCGTCGGTGACGGCAATTTCGGGAAGGAAGTGACCAAATCTTGGTTGCGTTTCGCGCTCGCAGGTTCACTTGCGACACTGCAAACTTCCAAGCGCGCAACGTAAACAGGGTCATGCATTCTTGCACAACAAAGCGACATCTGTTCGCGGCTATTTCGCATCGCCGTTGATGAGCAAACCCAGCGCGCTACAGCAATTGTTGTGAGCGATGCGGCCGCAGAAGCCGATGACGAAGGCACCGTTGCCGCTGACCGAACCGGAGTCGTTGCCGCCCGGGCCGCCGATCTGCTCGCTCTGGTAGCGATCGTTGGGATCGAGAGCGGTCTTGCCGACGCGCATGAAGGTGAACCTGAGACTGTTGAGCACGAGCGCGCTCTTGATCTCGACGGCCGCCACCGCGAAGCCGTCCTTGGCGCGGACAATCACAGTTCGCTTGGTCGAGACGCCGCGTTCCTGCCCCAGCGTCGCGCCTTCTGAAGTCCAGTAAATGGGTGCCATCGAGCTCACATATTCCTGTTCACCGATTCGGTCGAGGCTGATTACAAAGCCAATCAGCAATCCAGGTGCCGGCGCGACGTCGCTGAACGCGTCGCCATTGGGCCAACCGAGCACGGTGGACTTGGCGACTCCGCGCGTCTTGGCGGCCTTCTGCAAGAAGGCGCCAGCCTCGTCCGGCAGCGCGGACAGCGGCGCCGCCACCATGTCCGGATGAGTCCCCTTGAGCATGACCAGGCCAAGGGCGCGACAGTGCTCGTTCCTCTTGCCGCAAATGCCGACGACCAGGCAACCGTCACTGCCGACATGACCGTTCGATTGCCCGCCGTCGCCGCCGATCCACTCGCTCGCATAGCTGTCCTTGGGATCGAGGCAGCGCTTGGCCAGACGCATGAACGTGACTTTCAGGCCTTTGATGGCCACGTCTGACCTGACTTCGATGCCGGCCACGGCGTAACCGTCCTTGGCAATAATCGTGACCGTACGTTCGCCGGTGCCGATGGCGTCGCCGCGGGTTTCCCCCTTGCCAGTCCAGTAGATTGGTCGCACGGCTTGAATCACATCGTTGTTGAACGACTTGACGAGCCCGAGTTCGAAGCCGATCAGCAGTCCGCCCTTGCCGCGCGCCTCCTCGAAGACCTCACCGATCTGAAAACCGGCGATTTTGCTGTGGGTGCGATCGCGACGTTTGCCGTTCAGGATGGTCAACGTCTCGGCCGGCAGCGCGGGCATCTCCCGGGTGACAACTTCGGGGCGGGTATCCCTGAGGATGGCCAGTCCCAACCCCTGGCACTTGTCGCCTTTGATCTTGCCGCAGACGCCGACGATCAGCGCGCCGTTGCCGCCCAGCATCGTGGCCGCACCGCCGGCGCCGCCGAGCAGGTCGCTCTGATAGCTGTCGGTGGGATCGAGCGCATCCTTTTTCAGTCGCATGTAGGTGATCGGCATGCTGTGCATTCCCCACGGGCCGACCTTGACTTCCACTCCGCCGACGGCATAGCCTTCCTTGCTGATGAGAGTGACGGCCCGCTGACTGGGCAGGCCATGGATGTCGCCGCGCAGCTCTCCCTTCTCGGTCCAGAAGATGGGACGCAAGGACTGGATGGTCTCCTGTTTGAAGGCGTTCGTGTCGAGGCCGACCTCGAAGCCGATCAACAAACCGCCCTTGGCGCGAATCTCCTCGAAGGGATCGCCGTCGGCCACGCCGGCAATGCGCGTGCGCAACAAGTCCGCGCGTTCGATAACCTTGCTGATGATGGCGCGAGTTTCATCGGGCAGCGCTGGCATGGCCTTGCCGAAGACTTCCGGACGCGGCGCCTTGAACAGCACCAGACCGAGGGCATTGCAGTTTGGCCCAACTTTCTTGCCGCGAACGCCAATCACCAGGGCGCCGCTGCCGCCCAGCGTGCCGCTGGGCTGGCCCCCGGGACCGCCGACGAACTCCTGGTAACTGTCCTTGGGATTGAGAGCGCCCTTGTCCAATCGCATGTAGGTGACGGTCATGCCGTCTATGGCCGCGGCGTTACGAAGCTCGATGCCAGCGACGGCGTAGCCGTCCTTGGCGACGATGAGTTCCCGGCGCTCGCCCATGTTTCCCTGGACCTCGCCGAGAACCTGGCCCTTCTCGGTCCAGAAGATTGGCCGCAACGCGGCGATGATGTCGTTAGGCCCCCAGCGACCGAGGCCGACTTCGAAGCCAATCAGCAGTCCGCCGCCGGTCGGCAGCTCGACGAAGTCCTCGCCGAACCGGCCGCCAACCATGCGCGTGAACGCACGCTGGCCCGGCAAGGAGGCCAGCTTGAGCAGTTCCTTCGCTTCGGCGGGCAGCGGCGGCAGCTTGCGATCGGCGAGCCTGCCCGACGGGATGGTGCGTGGCAGCTTGCCGGCGATGCCCTCCTCGCCCGGCCGGCTCGTCTGAATCGGCGTCCAGAGCTTCCTGCCGACGGCATTGACGATCTCGGCCTGCAGAGACAGCAGGGCATCCTTTTCCAAGTCGGCCAGTTCGATCGTCGCCACGGCCTTGCTCTTTGCCACAGTCAGTGCCAGCTTCCTGGCCCCGGGCATGTCGGCGACCTTCTTGGCCGCTCCCGCCGGCCCGCGGCCATAATGCAAATCGACCGTCTTGATCTTCTCCTGCGGATCGAAGATGTCCAGCTCGATCCTGACTGGAATCGGCTTATCTTTCGCTTGCTTCGGGTTTTTCGGCCACTCGACATGAACCCGCGACACCTTGCCAGCCAAGAGATTCTTGAGTGCCCGCGCGGGAATCGCCTTGCTGATATTGGTGTTGCCTTCCTGCTTGGAGACGATCGAGGAGCGGGCGATGCCGACAAGCCCGCCCCTGGCATCCACGACTGGCCCGCCGCTGTTGCCTGGATTCAGCGTGCCGTCCAGCTGGATGGCGTCCAGTTCGCCGTCGTCATCGGTGTGCAGGCTCGACACCGAGGCCTTGCCGATGGTGATCGGCGGGTTCTTGCCCTTGCGTTCGGTCAAGAGATTACCAAAAGGAAAGCCCAGGACAAACACCGGCATCGTCTCCACGACTTTCGGGGTCTGCTCGAACTCAATCGGCTTGGGTAATTCGCGCAGGCCAGTCACGCGCAGCACAGCCAGATCAGCTTTTTCGTCAACGCCCAGAACCTCGGCAGCGACCGACTTCTCCTTGGCCGTGCCGCTCCAGAAGATAACGGTGACCTTCGGTTTGCTCGTCGGCACAACTGGAACGGGAACGTTCATCCGCGGCGCTACCACGTGATGATTCGTCACGACATACCCGCTGTCGCCACTGGTCCGAATCAAGAAACCAGAGCCGGTTCCCACCACCTGGCCGATGCCGACCTTGATGAACACCGACGCGCTCTTGAGCGCTTGCAAGGTCGCCAACGGCAAGGCTTCATCGCCGCGCCCCCGGCCGGCAAGGCAACCGAGCAACACCAGGGCAGGAACGAGATTCCGCATTGCGCGCATGGCCAGGACTCCTCACGCCTGTTTCGAGAACAACCTGAGAATACTCCGGTCCATTCGACCTGTCCACGAAAAAGCCGCCGGTGCTTCATCCTGCATCCTTGTCAAACAGGCTTCCCGGCTTCACCTCGCGGTCCGTGCGCTCGGCGATGCTGTAGCTATCCTCATCGCAGCCCAAGTAGTCAGTGATCAGCTCGGCCAGGAAGCCGATGGACATCATCTGGGCGCCGAGCAGGAGCGCTGCCACGGCATAGATGAGCATCGGCCGGTTGTGCAGCGGCTCGAAGTCGTCCGGGAGCCACAGGCGGATGACCCAGATGACGCTGAGATAGATCATCCCCAGCGCTCCGGCCAGGAAGCTGACCAGGCCGATGCTGCCGAGGAGATGCTGCGGCCGCTGGCCGAAGCCTGTCAAGAACTTCACCGTCATGAGATCGAGGAAGCCCTTCATGAAACGGCGGACGCCGTACTTGGTGTGGCCAAAGCGCCTGGGCCGATGCTGGATCTCGATCTCGCCGACGCGGAAGCCGCGCGCCGCCGCCAGCACCGGAATGAAGCGATGTAGCTCGCCGTAGAGCCGCACCTCGCGGAAGACTTCCGCCCGGTAGCACTTCATGCCGCAGTTATGGTCGTGCAGCTTCACGCCGGTCACGCGGCTCACCAGCCAGTTGAAGATGCGGCTGGGGATCACCTTGTGCCAGGGATCGTGGCGAACCTTCTTCCAGCCGCTGATGACATCGTGGCCTTCGAGCGCAGCGAGAAAACGCGGCAACTCGGCAGGGTCGTCCTGCAAATCGGCATCCAGTGTGAGGATGATGTCGCCGTGGGCGGCATGAAACCCGGCGGACAGCGCCGCCGCCTTGCCGAAGTTTCGCCGAAAGCGAATGCCATGCACCCACGGACAGTCGCGTGCCATCTCGGCGATCACCTGCCAGGAGCCATCACGGCTGCCGTCGTCCACGTAGATGACTTCCAGGTCCAGGCCCGCCTTGCGGGCCGCCTCGGCGATCTCGGCATTGAGGATCGGCAAGCTTTCCTTTTCGTCGAAGACCGGGATCACCACGGAAATCATGAATCGCCTCGCTGGACATCGTCGGCACGCCGGAGCACGAACGCGGTGATCTCCGGCCGCACGTTGAAGCGCACGCGGCGGAGATAGCCGAGTCCCCGGTTAATGTACAACGACTTGCCGCCGGGCACCGCGATCTCGCCCGCGGTGTAGCGGCGATTCTTGACGGGCAGGATCGGCGGCGGCAGGAACGGCGGCCGGCATTGCCCGCCGTGCGTGTGGCCCGCGAGGAACCAGCCGCGGCACGCCGATAACCGCTCGTCGTCGAGCGCGTCCGGGTTGTGACACAATGTCAGCGTCGGGCCATCCCAGCGAACCCGGGAAAACACCGTTGCCACGTCGAACGCCGGACACCAGTAGTCCTCCAGCCCGACAAGCTGCAGGCCCTGGATCGAGCGCACGTCATTGCGGAGGACGTGGATGCCCAGGTCCGTCAGCCGGCGCGTCAAGCGGTCCGCGACCTCGGTCCGCCGCCAGCCCAGCCCGTAGTCGTGATTGCCCAGGCTGGCGTAGGTCCCCAGCTCTGCCGGTCGCAGATGCTCCATGACCTCTGCGACTTTGTCCACCTGCTCATGCAGGTGGCACGTCATGAAGTCGCCCGTGACGACGATCAGGTCCGGCTTCAAGGAATTGACGTGTTCGAGCGAAGCGATCAGGTAATCGGCATCGACGACTGGCCCGACGTGCAGGTCGCTCAGTTGAATGAGCGTGCGGCCTTCGAGCGCCGACGGCAGATTGCGGACGGGCATCTCCCGGCGGACGACTTTCAGCCAGTGGGGCTCGACGCGCCAGGTGTAGAGGCCGACGCCCAGGCAGCCGGCGCTGGCCAGGGCGAGGAAGCGGCGGCGCGTCAGGCGTGGCGTGAATCGCATGCGGGACTCATTCCGTATAACAGCCGAGGCATGGCTTCATCCCTCTCCAGGCTACCATTGTTCCCGACGGCCGTCATCGGCAGTCTGCCGCGGCCCGCCTGGCTGCTCGATCTGCTGCACAAGTACGTATCCGGCCGGCTGCCACGCGCCGACTGGGAGAAGGCTTGCGATCGGGCGGTGCCGTTCGCGATCGCCCTGCAAGAAACGGCCGGCATCGACATCATCAGCGACGGGGAATGGCGGCGCGAAGGTTACTTCCAGGTGTTCTACGAGCGTGTCGAAGGCTTTCAGCCCGACTTTATACCTGGGCGAACGCGGCGCTGGCCGGCCGTGGTGGCGCCGCTGCGCCGCCGCGGGCCCATCGTCGCCGACGGCGCTGCGTTTCTGCGTGCGAATACGACGCGTGCCATCAAGATCAGCTTGCCAAGCCCCTATGTCATCGTGCGCCGTTTCTATTCGCCGGAGCAATCCGCCCGCGCCTACCCGACGCGCGAGGACTTTCTGCGCGCCGTCGAGGACGTCTTGCTGGAGGAAGCACGCGAAGTCCTGGCCGCCGGCGCCGACTGCATTCAGCTTGATGATCCCATGCTCGGCTACTTCGTCGATCCACGGTATCGCGAGCAGCGCAGCGAGCACTGGGGGACCGGACAGTTCGCCGATGTCGAGCAAGAGCTGCGACTCGCAATCGACAGCGTCAATCGCCTGTCACGACCGTTGCGCGACGCCGGCGCTTACGTTGTCCTGCACGTGTGCCGGGGAAACATCGAGCGCAAGAGCGATGCCGCTGGTGATTTTTCGATCATCTGGCCGGCCCTGTGCCATGCGGATGTCGATGAACTGGCGCTGGAGTTCGCCATGCCGCAGGCTGGCTCGCTCGATGTCCTGGCCCACTTTCCCAAACGGATGCGTCTCGGCTTCGGCTGCCTGGACGTGCGCTGCCCCGAAATCGAGCCGCCGGAGAAGATCGTCGAACGTGTGCAAGCCGCGCTCCGCTACCTGCCCCCCGAGCGCCTCACGCTCACTCCCGATTGTGGCTTCGCTCCCAGCGGCGTGAACCCCATTCCGCTGGACGAGCCCTATCAAAAGCTGAAGTCGCTGGCCGACGCGGCTGGGCAACTGCGCGCCAGCTGAACCGTATGGGACTCGCGGCAGCTTTGAGCTGTTTTCCAACTCCGATTCCCCGCGCCTGCCGCGGCCCTCCCGACGTCTCCGCAAATGGTGTCAGGACCGACGGCCGGTGTCCGAGGTCGCCGGCCTTTGGCACGGCGCTATGCCGTTGTGATACCGGCCTGGCCCGCCGCGCAACTAGGCTTGACAGCACCTTGTGATCGTCTAGGAATACACGTATACTTATCATTTGCTCTTTTCCGAGGCTCCCGATGTCTTCTGACGTTTCCTCCGCATCCGCGTCGTCCGGCGACGCCACCGTGCCTCTACCTCCGCTGCCGCCTGCCAAAGACTCGTCGCTGGATGAAACCGGGGCGCGTCCGCAACCCTTGTTGCGGATGGACACGTTTCTGGCCTTTCTCGTGGTGCTGCTGGCCTTTTTTCTGGCTTCCAGCCCGTCGCGCACCAGCGACTTCTGGAGGCACCTGGCGGCTGGAAGAGGTTTGCTGGAGGGGCAGTATCAGTTCGGCATCGACCCATTTTCCTATACCGCCGACGGCCGTTCCTGGGTCAATCATTCGTGGCTATTCGACCTGGCGGCTTATGGGATATACATCGCTGCGGGCGGTGCGGTGTTGCTCTTCTTGAAAGCGCTGCTGATGGCAGGATTGGGCGTCGTGTTGATCGCTTGTGGCCGAGTCGGCAAGAACTTGACCATCCCGGCCATCGCCGCGGCGATTGCGCTGATAGCACTTGGCCCCTGGATGTCTTTGCGGCCGATCACCGTTTCTTACCTGTTTCTCGGTCTGACCATCTGGCTTCTCGAAAAAGGTACAGGGCGCATCGGCATGTCAGGCAAGTCCGCCGGCCTGCACGACGTCCTCAAGTGCTACTGGCCCTTGCTGCTGCTTTTCGCAGTGTGGGTCAATGTCGATCGCTGGTTCTTGCTTGGACCGTTGACGACCGGTCTGTATTTTCTGGGCAAGTTTTTGAACCCGGCCGAGCGACCGGTCCTGTCCAGGGCGGCCATTCTGGTGCCCGCGCTTGGGCTGGCCGCTTGCCTGTTCAATCCGCATCTGGCGGGAGCGATCCGGCTGCCGGCCGAGTGGTGGGCTTCCGCGAACGCCGCTCAGATGCAAGGCGACTTCGCCCTGACGGCACAGCTGGTCAAACCGCACTGGCACATGTATTTTTCGCTGGCGGATCTGCCGACCGCTGCCGGCCTGGCGTACTGGTTCCTGGCCGTCGGCGGGCTGCTTTCGTTTCTTCTTGGCTGGAGACGCTTTGAAGCATGGCGGTTGCTGGTGTTTCTCGCCATGCTGGCGATGAGCCTGGTACAGGGACAGGCAATTGCCTTTTTTGCGGTCGTCGCGGGACCGATCCTGTCCCTCAATATTGGGGGAATGCTTGCGAGTAGCGCAATCCAGATCCGTCCGGAATCGACGTGGGCAGGCCTTGTTCCGGGCGGACGCTTGATCGTCGGACTGCTCGGACTGGTGGCGGTGGCGGCGGCGTGGACAGGCTGGCTCGTCGGCGCTCCCTATGGGCCTCGACGCTGGGAGGTCGCTGGCAATTCTTCGCTCGAGCAAGCAGCCAGGCAACTCAATTCCTGGCGACAGCAAGACATACTGTCTCCGGCGGACAACGGCTTTGCCTTTTCACTGGAGGCCGCCAACGCGCTGGCCTGGCTCTGCCCTGCGGAGAAGTGTTTTCTGGATTCACGCTTGCAGGTTGCTCCCGAGCGGATCGCCGAATTCATCGCGATCCGCAAAGGCTTGATGCAGGTGGGCAATCCAAAGGCCGCGGCCGACGACTGGCGTGCGATCCTGCGAAAGAACAACATCAATCACATCGTGCTCTACAGTCAGAACCGGCCGTACCAGGAAGCGGCGTTTCGCGCTCTCCTGTCGACGCCGGACGAATGGCCATTGCTATTCTTCGGGGACGGCGCCGCCATTTTCGGCTGGCGCGATCCGTCGAAGCCGGCGGCCCGAGATGCCTTCGCGGATCTGGAAGTGACTTTTGAGCAGCTGGCGTTTGATCCGGCCCCCTCGGAGTTGCCGCCGGCCACGTGGAGCGGCCTGGACCCGCGGCCGTACTACTGGTGGGATGCCTTCTGGAAGAATCAGCCTCCGCCGTCCCCGGATCTCGCCGAGGCGGATCTTGCTCTGGTGGCGCACGAATCGCTCAAACCCGTTTTCGCCAAGCGCAATCAGCGGGCCTGGTCGGCGATTCGCAGCGCGGACATCGTCGCACGTAGCGGCCAGATTCTGCCGCCGCTTGAAGAAATCTCGCCAGCGCTGTCCGGGCTGCGCACGTACGCTTTTTACATGGGGACCGACGAAAGTTCGCGCGCCCCCTTGTTCATCGCCGTCAGGGCGCTGCGCCGGGCCATTCACAAGGATCAGTTCGAGAGCGCGCGAGCCTACTTCTTGCTGGGCGAGGTGTACCATCGTTTCGCCAATTCCAGTGAGCGCAAATGGGCTGCCCAGTACACAATGCTGCCACGGTTGCGAACCGTTCAGAGCATATACGGCTATTCGCAGGCAGTCGTGCTCGATCCAGACAACGACGTGGCCCACGGACGGCTGGGCGCCATATATGTCTCCATGAACTACAAGGACCTGGCCGTCAAGCATTACAAGGAAGTCATGCGCCTGCAACGGGCCCGCGGCCCGGAATCGGGCGAAAGCAGGGACGAACACGCGCAGCGGCTCGCGAAGCTGCAAAAACGCCTTGACGCGAGCGACGCGGAACTTGCGGAAGCGCAGCAAAAACTCGATCTGCGTCACGATAGTCTGAAGGTCGCCGAGCGGGCCGAAATGGCCCTGTCCAGCGGGCTGGCGGGCAAGGCCCTGGAGATTCTTCTGAAGTCGGACTATGCCGCCTTTGGCAACGCGGGCATGGCTCTTGAGCTGAAGCTGCTGCTGGCGACCGGCGCCATGGAAAAGGTGCGTGCCTGGAGCGAGCCTGGGCAGGAACGATTCTTGAATCCATTCACCTATCACTGGAACCTGGTGCAGGCGGCTGCGGCGACGGGCGACTACGACGAGGCGGATGTGAACTTGCTGGCGGCGGTCGCCAAGTATCCCGGTCTCACGAAAGAAGCCTTGCCCATGAGGCAAGCCGCGGCTTTCGTGATCGGCGCGGCGGCGCTCGACGCCTGCGAGGGGCTGTTTCCGAAGTTCCGGCCGCCGATCCTGACCAACGAAGATCCCGGCATGACTTCCTATATCCCCGATCTGTCAACCGCGCCGCTCATCCTGCGTCTCATGGCAAGCCGGCTTACCGATGAGGCGGAAATCAACACGACGCGAGGACTGCTGGCCGTGGAAGCCGGACGCATGGATCGCGCCGACAAGTGCTTTGGCGACGCGGTGGCCTATTTCGCGAGCCCGCTCCATGCCATGGGGGAACATGGCACGCGATCCGGGCCGTACCTTGCCGACGAGATGGCCGCCATGATCACACGCGGAAAGCGCCACGACCAGAAGCGGCGTTGATGATTGCTACTTGGCGAGAGGCGAGGGCAGACGTTGCCAGTTCAGCTTGCGATATGACCGGGCATTCTCGGTAATCTCAATCGCCTGATTGACATCGATGTTCTCAAAGGTCTGGACCGCGTTGCCGTGGGGCCAGCGGACTTCAAGCGTCGCGATGCTGCTGGCCTTGCCGACGCCGATGGTCTGTTGCAGCGGGTTGGCGCCCCAGCTGCCCCCGGTGCTGACGTGGCGATGCACTTGCAACGGTTTCTCCCCCGCGGTGACAATGCGGATGCGGGCGCCGATGGCCGCACGATTGGACTTGACGCCGACCAGTTTCACCGTCAACCAGTGATTGCCTTGCCCCGGATTCTGAAAGAGGGCATTGTGAAAGCGATCGCCGGGTGTGGCGCCGCCAACCTCCATGAAGATGTCCACGTTGCCGTCGCGGTCCCAGTCGCCGCAGCTACAGCCGTGTCCCTTCTGTAGATGTCCGGTCCCCGAAGTCGCCGTGATATCCGCAAAGCGCTTGCCGTCGACATTCTTGAACATGCGATTTGGAATCAGCGTCTCCAGATTCGGGTCGCCGGTGCCCAGGTAGAAATCCAGCAAGCCGTCGTTGTCGAAATCGCCGAAATTGGAGCCCATGGCCGCATAGACACCGGCAATGCCCGCTTCCTTGCTGACATCGCGAAACTCCTTGCCGCCGAGGTTGCGGTAGAGACGTGTCACCTCCCGGCCCGACTTCGGCGGCTGGCCGAGCAGATCGCGGACAAGATCTGCCAGGCTTCGATCATAAGACGTGGCCAGAATGTCCAGCCAGCCGTCGTTGTCATGGTCGAATACCCAGCAGGCAAAGCCCATGCGCGGCCCGGTGATGCCCATGGCCGCGGAAACGTCGCTGAAGGTGCCGTCGCGATTGTTGTGAAAGAGTTGCGGCGTGGCGTCCAGATACGTTGCGAACAGGTCCGGATAGCCGTCGTTGTCGTAATCGATCCACTGGGCCCCCTTGCAGGTTTTCTGGCGGCCCTGTACTCCCGCTCGCGCCGCCACTTCCTCGAAGGTGCCGTCACCCTTGTTCCGGAACAGCTTGTTCGGACCGAAATCACAGCACACGAACAGATCGACGAAGCCGTCATTGTCATAGTCGGCCCAGGTAGCAGCCAGTGAGTTGCCCGCGTACATCAGTCCGGCTTCGCGAGTCACGTCGTGAAAGGTCCCGTTGCCGAGGTTGCGCAGCAGCGTCGGCCGCACGGGATACGGCAGCCAGCCGCCACGCGTCACGAAAATGTCCAGATAGCCGTCGTTGTCGAAATCGGCCTGGACGATGTTGGCGCCAGCCACCTGGTCGCGAATCCCGGCCCGCTCGGTGCGATCCTCGAATGTGCCGTCGCCCTTGTTGCGATAGTACGTCATGCCCAGCCCCGCGTCCCAGGCGCTGACGACGATGTCCATGAGGCCGTCATTGTCGAAATCGTCCATGATGGCGCCGCCGGCCGTGTTCAGACGCTTGACGCCGACGATATCGGCCACATCGCGGAAACGGCCGATGTCCAGCTCGCGACCAAAGCCGTCGAGCCGCAATATGTGCCGGGACGGTATCTGCCCAGGGTGCTCGCCAAGGGTCATGGCCGCCAGGTTGAGGAGCCAGCGCGTTCCCTCATCCTCGGGGAATTGCTCGAGATACTCGGTAAAATGCTTGATCGCCTGCCGCGAGCCGGCCGGTTGATCGTGTATGGCGGTGGCCCGCAACGGGAATAGACAGCTCCCCTCGCCCCGGCATTCGACGCAGTTCTCATTCTCGCCGCGGCGCAAGCCGGCCACGCCCTGGTAAAAAATGATCGTGTACAGCAACTTTGCGCTGACGGCGTCGGAGGTCACGGCCAGGCGGCGAGCGCCGCGCAACACGTCGTAAGCCTGGATCGCGTCCCCCTCATACAGCAGCAACGACGCCTGCGCCAGCATGTACTTGACCGCCGTCTCCGTCGGCTGCTCACGCTTCAGGTCCGTCTCGATGCGCTTGGCGAGCCGGTAGCCGATCCTGTCAAAGGCGAGCTGCACTTCCTTCAGCGAGGTGGGGTCCTTCCACGGCTTGAGTCCCATGAAGGCAAACATGACCCCGCCGGTGTCCAGCGTCTCGTACGGCTGGTACGGCAGCCCCTTCTTGGGCGCCGGCTCGACGTCGCGCCCGGAGGGCGCGAGATAGATCGCCCCCGCAATGCACCCCACCATCACGATCAGGGCAACCAGGATCCGCTTGCTCGGCATGGGATCATTGTCGCCGCGACAGCGCGCGACTTCAAGCGAATTGTGGCAGCGCGGGTGAACTTGTAGCGTTCTGCGCGTTGCAAGGCGGTCCTGGTCGTTGTCGTCCGGACCAATCTCCGCCGCCAGACTGCCCGAGTCGCCTCCGGCGATTACAATGAACGCCACACGAATAGGAGGGTCGCCCGCCAGCTCAAAAGGTGATCATACATGCAACAGACCTTGATCGTGCTGAAACCGGACTGCGTGCAGCGTCGACTGGTGGGGACCATCATCGAGCGCTTCGAGAAGAAGGGCCTGCGCCTGGCCGGACTCAAGCTGCTGACGCCCAGCCGCAAGCTGGCCGAGGACCACTATGCCGTCCACAAGGGCAAACCCTTCTACGATTCGCTCTTGCAGTTCCTGACATCGGGTCCGACGGTGGCGATGGTCTGGGAAGGCCGCGAAGCCGTGACGGTGGCGCGTACGCTCATGGGCGTCACCGACGGCACCAAGTCGCCGCCGGCCACCATCCGCGGCGACTTCGCCCTGAGCGTGCAGAACAACCTCGTCCACGGCAGCGACAGCCCGGAAAACGCCGCCGCCGAGATCAAGCTCTGGTTCAAGCCCGACGAACTGGTGGCGTATCGCCCAACCGATGCGGACTGGGTGGGGTGAAAAGGAGCGTCTGGCCGCCACAGCGAAGGCACTCATCGAGGATCCGAGGAATTACAAACTGGTCAGCATCGCCGCCAGCGGGCGCGAAATGATCCCGGATCGCTTGGCAGGCGGACCATTCGCAGATTGCCACAAAACGTTGCTGGGACATAGCTTGCGGCAACCGACCCCTCTCGCGCGTATTTGCCGAGGAGGTGTATGCCTATTTCCGGACGAATATTGGACGAATATTCGGACCGATGCCTATCGCTCGGCTTGCCCCAGTTCCTTCACATAGATGTTCGCGAACTGCACCGGATCGCCGTGGTGCTGCAGGGCGATACGGCCGGTCCTGGCGATGCCTGGAAGCTGGGCGTTGTCGATGACGTGCTTGCCGTTGAGATCCACCGTCAGCCGGTCGCCCTTCATGATGATGTGGAAGCGGTTCCACTGTCCGAGCGGCTTGTCGGCGCGCATGGTCGGCGTCACGCCCTTGCGGACCTCGGCGGACAGCTTCGGATCGGTGCGGTAGCCGTAGACCTCGCCGGAGCCGATGGGCCAGCACCACATGTTGACCTGGCTCTTGCTGCTGCCGCGCAGGTAGATGCCGCTGTCGCCGGCGTCGTCCACCTCGATCATCTTCTGCTTGCCGTTCTCCATCTCGTAGTCGCCGCTGGGGAGGATGATCGGCCGCAGCGTCTTCTTCGGCTTGGCGGTGAAGCGCCAGTCGCAGATGAGCTCTATGTCGCCGTATTCCTTGTCGCTCCACAGGTCGCCGGCCTTGCTCTTGCCGTCGTAAGAGAGCGCGGTCCCAATCGGTACCCAGTGCCCCTTGTGGGCCGGGTCATCCTTCCAGTTGCGCAAGTCCAGGCCGGTGTATAGCGAACGATAGCCCTCTTCGACCGTGGCGATTTCTTTCGGTCCCGGCTTGCTGCTCGGCAACTCCTTGACCTTGAGGTTCTTGAAGAGGATGGGGGCGCCCTCGGCCTCGAGGCAGATGTAGCCCTTGCGCGGATTGCAGACGCCGCCCGAGACGACCTTGCCGTTCACCGCTAGCTTGAGAACGCCGTCCTTGCACTCGACGCGATAGTGGTTCCACTCGCCGGCCGGCTTGGATCGGCGTTCGCTGGGCAGGCAGCGCTCCCAGTCAGCAGGGTGCGGCCGATCCGGCTTCATCCTGGCGCCGTGGATGCTGAACACATCGCCGTGACTGGTGTAGCGGTCCTTCACCTCGATGCCGTCCATGACCTGCACTTCGATGGAGCGCGGATAGCAGTTGCCGGGCACGGGCAGGGCGTCGCTCCAGATGAAGAGCCCGGAGTTGCCCTTGGCCTTCAGGTGCATCCACTCCAGTTCGAGGATGAAGTTCTCATAGTGCTTGTCGGTGCGCATGAAGCCGCTGGGCTGACCGGTGCAGTAGATCATGCCGTCCTTGACGGTGAACGTTTCCGGAGCACAGTTCACATTCACCCAGCCCTTCAAGTCCTTGCCGTTGAAGAGCGAGACGAAACCGTCATCGTCGCCGCGCAGGCCTGAGGAAAGCGCGACGGCCAGCAATGCAGCGAGACACATGACGACGCCGGTGCGAATCACGGATGGCATGGCGGATCCTTTCATGAAGTCAAACGCGGAGAGATCATGCAGAAGATTGTCGGCGATCGAGCGGCGAGGGTCAAGCGTCTTGCGCATTCGCCGCGTCGGCCGCGTCGGCCGCGTCGCCGCGTCGTGTGTCGTGCGTCGTGTCAAACCAAGATAAAAATGCCCCCATGTGATGAATGGGAAGCAGCGAATGCGAGCCAGTTGCGTTGCTGGGCCGGCGGGGGGGGCAGGCGCGGGGCCGCGGGGTGACGGGATGACGCGACGCGGGCGCGGAGAGGCCGGGCACGCGATGCGGACGGGGGACGGGACCAGGGGGTGAGCGCGGGTCGGAGGCGTGGACGTTACACGGCGGCGTCTTGCTCGGTCGGCGCCATGGGTGCTTGGATCAGGGCGCGCAGCGATTTAGCGATGGGCGACAACTTCATCTTGCCGTACGT
>VGYC01000068.1 GCA_016873095.1 Planctomycetota bacterium
AAAAACAATGGAAAGGAAGAACGACATAAGTACTTGAAACTAAACAACTTAGGAGGCGTAGCTCAGTCGGTAGAGCAACGGACTTTTAATCCGTAGGTCCTGGGTTCGAGCCCCAGCGCCTTCAGTTATCGCAACAGTATGCCAGTGTCAGGCTTGCGTCACGGAAAATCTTGCGTCATCTGAACAAAGAATCACCGGCCGTGTAGCCATTGTGTAGCCAATCTCAGCCGAGGATGGCGTTCATGCGGTCGGCAGCGGCCGATTGCATGCCAGGCAGGACGTGGGCGTAGATGTCCAGAGTGATCTGGATGCTGGCGTGGCCGAGACGCTCGCTGACGATCTTTGGGTTGACATTGTCAGCAAGCAGCAGGGTGGCGCAGGTGTGCCGCAGGTCGTGGAAGCGGATGCACGGCAGCGGCTCACGCCCGGCTTTCTTGGCTGTCGCATTGGCGTCATCCATGATGGGCCGGAAGGAGCGGCGCATGAAGTTGCTCTTGCGCAGCCAGCCGCCGTCGGTATCGCAGAACACCGAGCTGCCAGCATAACCTGAGGCCAGCATGAGCTTGCGATGCTCGTGCAGGGCCTTGATGGTGAACGGCGACAGCTTAATCTTGCGGCCGCGACCGGTCTTGGTTTCTTTCACGCGGTGATGCCCCTTCACCTCTTCGAGGCTACGCTGCACCGACACCTCGCCGGTGTTGAAGTCGATGTCCGGCCACTGCAAGGCGAACAGCTCCCCCTGGCGCATGCCGCTGTCGATCGCCAGGACGTACAGCGCGTACAGGCGGTCGCTCTTGGCGGCGTCAAGAAAGCACTTCACCTGCTCCCTGGTGAAGCAGACCATGCTCTGGCTCTGCCGTCGTGGCTTGGTGATTTCTCGTGCCGGGTTGCTGACAAGCAGCCGGCGCTGGACCGCGTCGCGCAGGGCGATCTGCAAGACCGTTGCCGCCTTGCGGCACTGGCTGCTGTTGCCGCCGCCCTTCTCGATGACGCCGAACATGTGCTCGATGTGCAGCGCCGTCAGCTTGCTCAGCCTGGTGCCGCCAAGGTGCGGGCTGATGTGCTTGCGTGACAGGTACTCGTAGCTGGTCAGCGTGCTGGGCGACACGCGCTTGCTGGCGATGCTGTCCAGCCAGAACTTCAGGTACTGGGCCACCGTCATGGTGCTCGGGTCGGGGATGGCACCGTCGGCGAGCTGGTTCTGGAGCTTGCGCAACTTGGCCTGCACGTCCGTCTTGGTCTTGCCGTAGACGACGCGTCGCTTGCGGCGGCCGTCCAGGTCATGGCCGACGCTCACCGAGGCTGCCCAGGTGCCATCCTTTTTTTGGTAGATACTGCCTTCGTTGCGACCGCGACGCTTGCTCATGGTGTGTCTCCGGTTGCGAGATCATGGGTCGTGCTGACGTGGCTGCGACATGATACCAGATCTCGCGCTCGGGAAACAGCCTTGGCGCGTACTGGTTGCAACAGACGCTTGGCGATGACTGGGTCGTGCACACGACCGACCAGATCTACCGGTCGGCACACATCGACACGACCGTGCTAGCCCTGGACTCGGCCACCGTGCTGCTCAACGGCAGCCGCGTCGGCCCTCACAATTGCCCGCCGCTGCTGGACGGTTACCTGAAGCTCTACTTCAGCGACATCGTGCCGACGCCGAGCGGCACGATCGAGTTCCACGAAAAGGTGCGCAAGCCCGTGCACGCGGAGCTGGCCAGACTCGGCTTCGAGAGTTCGGTCGAGTTCCTGTGCTCGGACTGGATCGGCATGAACGTGCTGTCCATCGACCCTGAAACCGTCATCGTCGACAAGCGGCAACTGCCGCTGATCCGCTTTCTGGAAGCCAACAGGTACACGGTCGTTCCCATCTCCTTCCGGCACTCCTACCTGCTGGGAGGCATCCATTGCGCCACGCTGGACACGGTCCGCGACGAGTAAAAGAATTTACTATTGAATTGACTGTCGATAATCACCTCAGGCGGTCTTTCAAGGTCAATTGTTAGCGAGGTGCATCATGAAGAAGTTCTTGGCTGCGGCCGTTGTCGCGGTCGTCGTGCTGGCTGCCGCTGCGCCGGACGCCGAGGCGCGCTGCCGGCGTTTCCCGTTGGCGCGTGCCGTCGGCCGCGTTGCTCTGGCCCCGGCGCGGATCGCTGTCCGGGTCAGCGTCGGCGTCGCCCGCGTGGTCACGTTACCGTTTCGTGCTCCATTCCGGAGATGACATGGCGGACTTCCTGGACACCGTACAGAACGTGATCAATGGCGTTGTCGCCATCGACCGCGCCGACGGCAAGGGCTGGGGGGCGACCGGATTCGTCGTGGGCGACGGCCTGGTGCTGACCGTCAACCATGCGTTGTCCGGCCGCCCTTACGTCGGCCTGCTGACGTTCGACGGCCGGCAACTGACGGCCAAGAAGCAGATTGCCATGTCGGCCAACGATCTGGCGCTGCTGCATGTCGATGATATGCCGAGCAGTCTGGAGGTGCTGCCGCTTGCCGACGGCCTGCCGCGTCTGGCCGAGAGCGTGTTCTGCATCGGTACGCCATACGGCTATCCATTCTCGGTGTCGAAGGGCATTGTCTCGGCGCTTGGGCGCAGCATCAGCATGCCGTTTGGCGACACGATTGACGACGCCATCCAGACGGACGCGTGCGTCAACCCTGGCAACAGCGGCGGCCCGCTGTTCAACATGCGCGGCGAAGCGGCTGGCATGGTGTTCGCCCAGCACTCGGGTGCTGAGAATATCGGCTTCGCCATGAGCACCGGCTACATTCGCCGCTACCTGGACCTGCTGGCGTCGGCGAACAATCTCGATTTCCCGTGTCTGGCGTAGTCGCGGCACTGCATGCCAGCATGCGCACAAACGTACAGATTTCTTCCGAATTGGTTGCCGGTTATAACTGATGACCGGGGAAACCGTTTCGGAGAAATTCACCATGTTGCACCTCGTCGCCATTCTGCTGCCGCCGGCAGCCGTGCTTGCTTGTGGCAAGCCCATCCAGGCCATCTTCATCAACGTCCCGCTGACCATTTGCTTTTGGATCCCTGGCGTCATCCACGCCTTCGCGGTGGTGTCGGCGTTTCGCACCAGGTCAGCAGGCGTCAACATGTCACAGGTCGTCAACGTCAACATGCCTGGCGACTACAGCGACCGCGAGCGCCGCCGGCTACGCCAGCGCTGATTTGTAGCCAAACTGTAGCCTGACACTTCAGAACACCACTGAAGAGTAGTGTACAGCCATGGCGCTGCCTTCAAGGAATCCTGACAATTGCGAACATCCTTGTACACTACTTCACGGACTTTTAATCCGTAGGTCCTGGGTTCGAGCCCCAGCGCCTTCAGTTTGGCACGCGAGGATTTCGAGAACGTGTTGCAAAGAATCTTGCCTGCCTTCTTGCAATCGAACAGTCGCCCACCGCATTCTGCCAGTCGTGATTGAGATTCAATGGAGGTCGCCTCCTGCGTGGCGAATCAGCCAGTTCGACTTCCGCCACCCGGCGCGGATTCTTCGGCCAGATCGGGATGGGCATCTACGGCGCCGCGCTGGCCTGTCTCTATCAACGTGATCTCGCCGCCAGCGAGGGCGACGCCGTCGCAGACCTTCGTCCGCGCCGACCCCACTTTCCGCCGCGCGCCAGGGCGGTAATCCACCTGTTCATGAACGGCGGCCCCAGCCAGATGGACTTGCTGGATCCGAAGCCGGCGCTCGATCGGCATCACGGGCAATCCTACTTCGATCGCATCGCCGGAGAGGTGGAAAACGTCCGCGACGCGGGAGCCATCATGCGCAGCCCGTTCCGCTTCGCGCGGCACGGACGCTCCGGCATGTGGGTATCGGAAGCAATGCCGCACCTGGCCCAGCATGTCGATGATCTCTGCCTGGTTCGATCGCTTTTCACCACCAACATCACGCATGAGCCGGCGCTGTCGCTGATCCAATCTGGGCGGATGGCGTCGGGCTATCCCACTCTTGGATCGTGGGTCGTTTACGGGCTTGGCAGCGAGAGCCAGAACTTGCCGGCGTATGTCGTGCTCGATGATCCGCTGGGGTTGCCGGTGAACGGGCTGGAGAACTGGCAGGCGGGTTTTCTGCCGCCGATCTTTCAGGGGACGCGCTTTCGCTCGACCGGTTCGCCGGTGTTGAACCTGCGGCCCGAGCAGGAAGAGCCGCCCGCCATCCGGCAAATGCAGCGCGACTTGTTATCGCGCCTGGACGAGCTGCATCGCCGGCAACGGCCCGGCCAGCCCAACCTCGACGCCCGCATCGCCAGCTATGAACTGGCCGGGCGCATGCAACTGTCGGCCAGCGATGCCCTGGATCTGTCGCGCGAAAGCGTGCGGACCAGGGAGATGTACGGCATCGGCCGGCAGCCGACCGATTCGTATGGTCGGCGCTGCCTCATCGCCCGCCGGCTGGTCGAGCGCGGCGTCCGCTTCGTGCAGCTCTACATCAACGGGCAGATCTGGGACAACCACACCAACCTGGCGACCGAGATGCAGGCGGCCTGCGACCGCACCGATCTACCCATCGCCGGCTTGCTGCAAGACCTGAAGGAACGCGGGCTCATGGATGACACGCTGGTGATCTGGGGCGGTGAGTTTGGCCGGCTGCCCATCGCGCAGCTTCCCGCGGACCGCAACGAGCGCCATGCCGGCCGGGATCACAACAAGAATGCCTTCTGTAGCTGGCTGGCCGGCGCCGGCATCCGGTCCGGTACGATCTACGGCGCCACCGACGAGCTTGGCCTCGCTGCCGTCGAGAACCGCGTCAGCGTCCCGGACTGGCATGCCACCATCCTGCACCTGCTTGGCCTCAACCACGAGGAGCTATTCGTCATGCAGCACGGCCTGCGCGAACGGCTCACCGGCGTGCAGCCGGCGCGCGTGGTTCGCGAGATCCTGGCGTGAAGCTATCGAACGCGAATCGCCGCGCGGCGCATGGAACGTGTGGCACGGAATTCCGTGCTACGTTGTCCTACCAATCGTCGCCGAGCGGCTTGCCGTCGTTGGGCTGCACGGCCCGGTTCCAGGTTTCCACCGAGATGTTGCTGCTGACCGTGCGCACGCTGCCGTCCGCCAGGCCGACGTGAATCTCCTTCGGCAAGAAGCTCTGGGCGATGAGCGGCGAACACAGGCAAACCTTCGCGCTCGGCATGATCTGGAAGGCAGCTTCCTTGTCGCTGGCGTGGGCCTTCTTCTTGGCGGCATTCTGGCCGAAGAAGGCGGCGGTCTTCGCATTAGGCCTTGAGTCGTAACGGCTGCCGCCGTCGCCGCAGTAGGCGTACTTGGTGCTGAAGGCGATGGTGTTGGAGGTGCCGTCGGTGATGGTGCGCACGAGCCGACTTGCGCCCGGCGCGATTTCGCCCAGTGCCGGCATGTCCTTGTCATACTTCGTCGCCACGCCGGCATCAGCGAAGACGCGCAGGTTGGCGGGGAAGTTCTGGATGCCTACCTCCTCCTTGTCCTTCAAGGAGGGATCGAGCTTGGCAATGAACTGCGGCACGACGACCGCCGGCACCTTCTTGTCTTTGTCGTAGTACATCAGGTGCAGCTTCTCTTGCTCGACGAACGGCAGCAAGTGGATATGGATGCTGACTCCGATTCCTCCACCCTTGAAATTGCCGATCCACCCGTAGGCGGGCGGCAGCTTCTTGAACGTCCCGTCAAAATTGTGAATGGCCAGGCAGATTTGCTTGAGGTTGTTCACCGTCTGCTTGGCCGCGTCGCGCCCCTGCAACGCATGCACGGCGGGCAACAACACGCCGAGGCCGACGGCCGTTATCGCCAGTACCACCAGCACATCGACGCGCGACAGACCGGGACGACGCATCTTCGCCAGGCTCATGGTTGTCTCCTTGCAAGTGAGTTGGAACCCCACGCGAGGCTAACACGCCGCCGCGCCGCCGTCAAACGGAATCACCACGTAGCCGCAAGCTGCCAGCTTGCGAGCTTGACCCCGCAAGAGGCCGAGAATCGCCTCAGCGTCCCGGACTGGCACGCCACCATCTTGCATCTGCCCGGCCTCAACCACGAGGAGTTGTTCGTCATGCAGCACGGCCTGCGCGAACGGCTCACCGGCGTACAACCGGCGCGCGTGGTAAGCGAAATCCTGTCGTGACTGCTCAATATTCGTTGCGTTGCTCCCCCCTCTCGGCACCCCGGCAACGAATCCTCGCCGACGGTCGCAGACGCAAGATCTTGTGCCGTCGCCCCTTGCACGAGAGGCAGCTTGCCGGATTCGCTGCGCGCTCCGTAACTGAGTCGCAACAAGCGTAAGCGCGACGTGCAAGGCTGGCGCGCTCCTGCACGTCGGGCTTACGCACCGACGCTCGTCGAATCATCCCTTCGGATTGAGAATCAACTCGATCTCGCGGCGGCAATCGCGGAAGTGAAGCCTTGTCATGGGGTCCTGGGTGCGGGCCAGCGCGGCGGCGAGCAGGACATCGAGGTCTTGCAATGCGGCGCGAGCGACGGCGCGGAAGTCGGTCCCTTGCGTGGTGGCGCTGAGCGGGGCCAGCGGGTCGCCGTCCAGACCGGGCAGGCTGCCGCCGTCCTTGCGACCCAGCTCTTCCTTCATCAGGTCGAGATAGGCGCGTTGCAGATGCCGGCGAAAGACATCCACCGCCGGCAGCGACCCCTTGGCCTCGCTCCAGACGCCGTCCTGCACGTCGGTCAGGAACTGCATGGCCGTGTAGGCCTGGGAGGGGTCGATCACCTCGGCGTCCATGAGCAGGCGAAAGCGCTTGCCGCTGAGCAGGTTGCGCAGCAGCGCCTTCTGCTGGCTCATGACCTCGTCGGCGACGCCGAAGTACTTGAAGCGATTGACCAGGGCCGGTTGCACGACCTTGCGCGGCGTGGACAGCCCTTGCTCGAGCAGGAAGCGCACGGCGTCCCGCTGCTTCTTGCGCGACAGCCGCGTGAAGGTGTCGCCGCCGCGGCCGCCGAGGGTGCGCGACTCGACCACGCCGCCGACCATCAGCGCCACGGCGTTGAACCAGTTATTGCGATGCTTGAGCATCGCCTTGTAAGCTTCCTGGAGGAGGGTGTAATCCTCGCCCAGCCGCGTGGTGGCGGGAATCAGCAGATCGGCGACGCGATCCAGGTTCTTGAGGCCGAGCAAAGTTGCCTCGATGGAATCGGTGCTGATGTTCTCGGTCTTGACCGTGGGATCGACGCTGGCGGGGCCGTCCTCGCCGCCGAAGCGCAGCCACGGCTCATCGAGCTGCCGCGCTGCCCACTGGTCAAGCGTCGGCCGTTCCGCCTCGGGATTCATGGCGCCGGCCACCGGCTTGTAGCCCCACTCGATGGCGAAGAAATCGTAGGGCCCCAGCTTCGGAATCAGCGTCGTGACCTTGTCCTCCGGCTGGGCGACGTAGTTGAACCGGCCATAGGACATGATCGACGCCACCGTGCCATGTTTCCTGGTGAAGTCCGGATCGCGAAGCTGGGCGACGGTGTAAGCCGAGCTGGCGCGATGATTGTGCCGCAAACCGAGCGTGTGGCCAACTTCATGAGCGGACACGTAGCGAAGCAACTCGCCGGTCAGCTCATCCGGCAGCGGCAGTTTCTGGGCGCGGACATCGCTGGCGGCGCATTGCACGAAGTACCACTGCTGGACCAGCTTGAGGATGTCGTGCCAGAAGATGATATGGGCGGAGATGATCTCGCCGGAGCGCGGGTCGTGGACGTGCGGACCCATGGCGTTCTGCGTCGGGTCGGCGACCCAGCGGATCACGGAATGCCGGCCGTCCTCCGGGTCCCAGTTCGGGTCTTCCTCAGGCGTGGGGGCAATCTTGCAGATGATGGCGTTCTTGAAGCCGGCCCTCTCGAACGCCGGCCGCCAGTCCTCCACGCCTTGCTTGAGGTACATCCGCCATTTCTCGGGGACCTCGCGGCTCACGTAGAAGAGGATTGGCTTGACGGGCTCGGAGACGGCCGCCTCGGGGTCCTTTTTCTCCAGGCGGAAACGGGCAATGTACTGGCGTTTCACCATCCAGGTCTTGTCGCTGGCGTAGTCCTCGAAAGAGCGGGTGAAGTAGCCGACGCGCGGGTCGAAATAGCGCCCCTGCATCGGCCGCGCGGGCAGCAGGTTGACGCTGTGATGGACGACGACGGAGATACTCCTGCCGCCGGGAGTAGCCTTGAGCTTCTTCGGCGCCGGGCCCGCAGGACCACCGCCGCCGCCGGAGCGAAAAGAGAGCAGTGCCCGTGCCGAGATCGTGCCTGGAAATACCTTGACGTACTCGAGGAACGACCGGGAATCGTCGATGCCGGCGCCGCCGGGCACGGCATTCTTGACGTTGAGTTCGGCCACGTCGGCTGTGAAGAGCGGCGTGGCGTGGACGACGGCGCTCTTGCCTTTACCCTCGGTCTCGACGTTGAGACTCATGATGATCGAGTCGTGATTGGCGGAATCGACCGCCCGCTGGATGGCCTTGCCATCGGCGCGTTTCTCGAAGAAGACCTGCCAGAGCAATACCTTGTTGCCGCGCCGTTCCCAGCGCACGACGAGATTGCCCAGCGCCTTGCCTCCCCAGCCGACTCCGGACGGGGCCTTGGCCACCTCCGTCGTCCACAACATGAGCTTTCCATAGACGGAATCAGGAATCTCGAAATAGACCTTGTCGTCAATGCGATGGATCGTGAACAGGCCCGTGGTTGTCCTGGCCTTGTCGGTGATCACGTCCTCGTACTTCTTCAGCTCGCCGGGCTTGGTCTTCTTGCCCTTGTCCTTGGGCTTCTCTTTCGTCTTGTCCGGCTGGTCGTCGGCGACGATGGGCACGACGGCGCAGAAACCAACGCCGAGCAGTGCCACGAGGGAGAGCGCAAAAGCCAGCCTGGTTGTTCTCGACATGATCGGTGCCTCGAATTGATGCGTTGATGCGGACGATCGGGATGAGCGCATTCTACGAAAGCTGGAAGAATTGGCAGGGAGACTGGTGTCGGATCGGCGCGGCAGGATCCAGGTGGATCAGGTCGGCAGCAACTCGACAAAGTTGCCGCCGTTCTCGAACAGATCATCGCCGATCGCACAGGTCCAGAGGACGCGGACAAGAAAGCTGGATGCGGTCTCGCCGGAAGACAGCCGAACCTGCAGCTTTTGCCCCAGGAAACGACGCGTGCCTATGAGGCGGATGCCGGTCAGCGACAGATCGCGGCTCAGCAGCGTGTGCTGGCGCCCATCCTCGGTTTGCACGACGACCACTTGAATGAAGTCGATGCGATCCTGCTGGCGGCGGTCTTCCTTTTGCCGGGCCTGCCGGCTTTCGCGCATGATCTTGCGTATGGCGCGCTGCACGAGTTGCTGCTGCCGCTGTTCCTGCTGCAGCTTGGGGCTGACCGCCTGGATGTGATGATAACGCCCTTGCCTGTAGTTCAGGCGCCCCTGGGCAAGCTGTACGACGTCTTGCCATTGCGATTCCGGCAGTCCGGCTTGCTTCAGCTCGAGCCGGATGTCGCGTTGCACGACGTAGCCTAGTCGCTGTGCCCGGCGCACGACACTGTCGGTGATTTCTTGCAGGGTCGCCATGCAATTAGTTGTATACGCGTGCCCGCAGAGCGGCTTGTCGGATGGCTTGAGTCGCATAGCCCGTGCGAAAGCAAGGTGCAAGACCCACGGTCAGCAGTCAGCGATCAGCTTGCTTGGGACGGCTCAGGTAGCCCCTTATCCGGGACGCGTGACGTTCCTAAAATCAGCAGTGAGTCAGCGGTCGGCTGATAGCTGACCGCTGACTGCCGATAGCTCACCACCCAAGGACGGAACCTCATGCCAGAGAACATCCAGGCCGCTTCCATCGTCGAGGAAACCCGGCATCGATACTTGACCTATGCCCTGTCGGTCATCACGTCGCGGGCTTTGCCGGATGTGCGCGATGGCCTCAAGCCGGTGCAGCGCCGCATCCTGTACACGATGTTTCACGAGCTGCATCTGCGCTCCGATAGCCGGTACGTGAAGTGTGCCCGGATCGTCGGCGACGTGATGGGCAAGTACCATCCGCACGGCGACTCGGCCATCTACGATGCCCTCGTTCGCCTTGCTCAAGACTTCGTGCTGCGCTTGCCGCTCGTCGATGGCCAGGGCAACTTCGGCCACGTCAATGGCGATCCTCCGGCGGCGTATCGCTACACCGAGGCGAAGCTGCAGCCGGTCGCCGACAGCATGATGCTGGAACTGCGGCAGAACACCGTGGACATGCGGCCGACGTACAACGGCGAGCAAGATGAGCCGGTCGTTCTCCCCGCGCAGTTTCCGAACCTGCTGGTCAACGGCACGTCCGGCATCGCCGTCGGCATGGCCACCAACATTCCGCCGCACAATCTCGCCGACGTCATCAGCGCGGCCGTGCTGCTCATCGACGATCCAGACGCATCCACGGCCAATCTGCTCGACAAGCTCAAGGGCCCGGACTTCCCGCTCGGCGGCAAGATCATCACCGACCGCAAGTCGCTGCGCAAGATCTACGAGGACGGCACCGGCAGCATCCGCATGCAGGGCGAGTGGAAGCTGGAGGAGGGCAAGAAGCCGCACATCATCATCACGTCGATTCCTTACGGCGTGAACAAGGGCAACCTGGAGTCGGCCATTGGCGAGATCATCGCCACCCGGCAATTGCCGCACCTGGTCGGCCTGCTCGACGAGAGCAGCGAGAAGGCCGGCTTCCGCATCGCGCTGGAGATGAAGCCGGAAGGCGAGCCGGAAAAGATCATGGCCTATCTCTACAAGCACACGACCCTGCAGGAGAACTTCGCCTGCAACATGACCTGCCTGGTCCCCGGCCCGGACGGCAAGCCGAAGCCGGAACGCCTCGGCCTCAAGGAAATGCTCCGCTACTTCCTCGACTTCCGCTTCGCGACCGTGAAGCGCCGCTTCGAATATGAACTGGAACAGCTACGCAAGCGCATTCACATCCTCGAAGGCTTCCGCATCATCTTCAACGACCTCGACCGGGCCATCAAGCTGATCCGGCAAAGCGAGGGCAAGGCCGACGCCGCCGAGAAGCTGATGAAGGCGTTCAAGCTCGATGACATCCAGGCCGACGCGATTCTCGACGCTCAGCTCTATCGCATCGCCCAGATGGAGATCAAGAAGATCCTGAACGAGCTGAAGGAGAAGAAGGCGGAGGCCGAGCGCATCGAGGGCATCCTGCGTTCCAACCGCAAGCTGTGGGGCGTCATCAAGGATGAGCTGAACGCGCTGGGCGAGAAGTTCGGCGACCGCCGCCGCACCCGCATCGCTCTCGGCGAGGAGACGCCGGAGTTCGACGAGGAAGCCTACATCGTCAAGGAGAACACCAACGTCGTCTTGACGCGGGATGGCTGGATCAAGCGCGTCGGCCGGCTGGCATCGGTCGAAGGGACGCGCGTCCGCGAAGGGGACGAGGTCATCGCCGTCGCCCCCGGCAGCACGCTCGACCACGTCATCTTCTTCGTGGACGACGGCACGGCCTACACCATGCGCATCAACGAGGTGCCCGCCAGCTCCGGCTACGGCGAGCCGCTCGCCAAGTTCTTCCGCCTCGGCGACCAGGTCAAGATGGTGACGGCCATCACAACCGATCAGCGTTTCATGCCGCTCGAGGAGAAGGGCAAGAAAGACGATCCGCCCGGACCGTACCTGCTGGCCATCACGTCGCAGGGCATGTCGCTGCGGCTGCCGCTGGCGTCGTACCGCACCGAGTCGAACAAACTCGGCCGGCGCTACGCCCGGCTCGCCGAGGATGATCGCGTCGTCATGGTCGCCGTGCCGCGCCAGCACAAGACGATCTTTTTAGCCTCGGCGCAAGGGCGCGTGCTGCACTTCCCCATCGATGAGATCAACATCCTCTCTGGCCCCGGCAAGGGCGTCATCGGCATCAAGCTGTCGGATGATGACAGCTGCCTGGGTGGCGCCCTGATCGGCTCGTCCGAAGACCGCCTGCAAGCGCTGACATCCGCGGAAAAGATGCTGGACTTCGGTGGCCGGTACGAGATCACCTCGCGCGCCGGCAAGGGCTTCGAGGCGGTCAAGCGCAGCACCTTCATTCGTGTGGTGCCGCCGCCGATCCCGCTGGTGGACTGGGACGAGATCGAGGGCAAGAAGCCGGGGAAGAACGGGACGCTGTTTGATTGAGAAACCATCCGGGCGGCCCAGATTGGGAGGGCGAGGCTCCTGCCGAGCCGTTAGCCGTTCGCACGCTGACTTTCATGCGGCTTGCTCCTCGGTCAGCGGCTCGGCAGGAACCTCGTCCGCCCTTACCGGAGTGCGCTTGCGTGCGGCTGCCGTGACGCGTAACATCGAGCAAGAAGAAACGATGGCCACGGTTGCCCAAGATGTTCCGCCGCTCGCCGCCGGGGACAACCTGACGCGCGATGAATTCATGCGCCGCTGGGAAGCGCATCCGGAGATCAAGCGCTCCGAGCTGATCGGCGGAGTCGTGTACACATCATTTCCAGTGTCGGTCGAACACGCGGATCGGGAAGGCGACGTTGGCGGCTGGCTGTTTGTTTACAAGACGGCCACTCCCGGCTGTGCAACCGGGCACGGCAGCACGACTTTTTTCGGCGATGACGTCGTGCAGGCCGATGTCAATTTGCGAATCCTCCGAGAGTATGGCGGTAAATCGTGGGTCGAGGGAAGTTATCTGCATGGCGCTCCCGAGCTGTTCACCGAGATCTCCCGCTCCAGCTCCGCCTACGATCTGCACCAGAAGCTCGAAGTCTATCGCGAAGCCGGCGTTCAGGAGTATGTCGCCTTCCTCCTGTATGAACGCCAGGTCCGCTGGCATATCCTGGTGAATGGCGAGTACGAGCTGCTGCAGCCGGACGTCGCCGGGGTCTATCGGTCGCGCGTCTTTCCCGGCGTGTGGCTGGACGGCCCGGCGTTCTGGGCCGGCGACACGCAAGCTGTAATCACACGGCTGCATGAGGGCATCGCCACGCCGGAGCATCAGGAATTCGTCGCCAGGCTGGCGAGCCAGAAGAGGGCGTGACTTTTCTGCCCACCATCCGGGCCAAGCCGCGCACGAAGATTGACAAGATCCGTCATGTCCATGGGACATCACCTTCAGCATTGCTACCATACAGTGGTAAGCCCGGGAAATCGCAGGCGCTACCATGGCTACCGAGACGCATCTCAAAGAGTTGCTCATTCGCTGGGAGGAGCTGCGCGATCAGGGCAAGGACGTCACTCCCGAGGAGCTGTGCCGGGACCAGCCGGAGCTGGTCGAGCCGCTGCGGAAGCGAATTGCGGCCCTCCGGTCGATGGACTCGATGCTGGAGACGGCGCAACAGCAGGTCGGACCGGGCACTGCGGAGCATCAATCCCCTGCTGAGTCTGACGGTGACGAGCTATCGTCGGCGGGCCAGCGCGCGCCGGCGCCAGCCGCGACCGTGCCCGGCTATGAGATTCTGAACGAGCTGGGCCGCGGCGGCATGGGCGTTGTCTACAAGGCCCGGCAGATCAGTCTCAATCGATTGGTCGCGCTCAAGATGATCCGCGGCGAGCGCGACACCGACCCGATCCACCTGGACCGTTTCCGCGCCGAGGCCGAGGCGATCGCCCGCCTGCAGCATCCGAACATCGTGACCATCCACGAGATCGACACGCACGAAGGCCGTCCGTACATCGCCTTCGAACTGGTGGAGGGTGGCAGCCTGGACGACAAGCTAGGCGGCCGCCCGCAGCCGCCCCGGCAGGCAGCCGAGCTGATTGAGGCCCTTGCCGGCGCGATCCACTATGCGCACGAGCGCGGCATCATTCATCGCGACCTGAAACCGGGCAATGTGCTGTTTCAGGTGGCCCACGCCAGCGTTGCCGCGCATGCCGATGATATTGGCGGCATCCCGCGTGGCGCCATGCCAAAGATCACCGACTTCGGCCTGGCGCGGCGGATGGACAGCGGCCCTTCCCGTACGCGCACCGGCACGATTCTGGGAACTCCCTGCTACATGGCGCCCGAACAGGCGGCCGGCAAGACAGGCCAGCGGGGCCGGGGTGTCGATATCTACGCACTGGGAGCGATCCTTTACGAGCTGCTCACCGGCCGGCCGCCCCTGCAGGGGCTTACCAGCATCGAGACAATTCACCTGGTGCGCTACACGGAGCCGATGTGGCCGCGACGCCTGCAACCGTCCGTGCCCCGCGACCTGGAAACCATCTGCATGAAGTGCTTGCTCAAGGACCCGGCCAAGCGCTATGCAACGGCAAAGGAACTGGCCGTCGATCTGCGCCGCTTCCTGATGGGCGAGCCGATCGCGGCCCGCTCCACGCCATTATGGGAGCGTGGCGTCAAGTGGGTGCGGCGCAAGCCGGCACTGGCGACGTTGCTGATTGGCGGCGTGCTGGCCGCCGCTTTCCTGGTGGCCACCGAAATCTGGTTTCGCGCACAGTTGCAGTCCGCCTTGCAAGAGGCACGCGACGAGCATGCCGAGGCCAAGAATCGTCTGCTGCGCTTGCATGTGGCCAGTGCCGCCAATCTGCAGGACGCCGGCAACTTCTTCACATCCATGATCTGGCTGGTCGAGGCCCTCAAGATGGAGCCGCGCGAGCACGATCGTGAAGCCCATCGCATACGCATCGCTGCAACGCTGCGCTCGTGCCCAACGCTGGCGCAGCTCTGGTATCACAAGCAGCAGGTCAACTATGCGGATTTCAGTCCGGACGGCAAGCGTGTGGTGACGGCCGGGGCCGACGCCATGGCGCGGCTCTGGGACCCGGTGTCGGGATTGCCGCTTGAACCGGCCCTATCACATCGCGGTGCTGTGCTGTTTGCGCGTTTCAGCCCCGACGGCCAATGGGTGGTGACGACCAGCACCGACAAGACCGCTCGACTCTGGGTGGCACGCACGCGCAAGCAACACGGCGCCACGCTGGAGCACGAGGGCGCCGTCGCGTGCGCCGCCTTCAGTCCGGACAGCCGCTGGCTGGCAACCGCTGGCGCCGGCGGCATGGCGATCGTCTGGGATGTCGAGACGACCAGGGCGCGTTTCGCGCCACTCAAGCATGGCGACGCGGTCCGCGACGTGGACTTCAGCGACGATGGCCGCTGGCTGCTCACGGCGAGCGCCGGCACGGTGCACATCTGGGATGCCGCAACAGGCAAACCGCGGCTTGCCGACCCACTCCGCCATCCGCGCAGCGTTTGCTGCGCTCGTTTTCAGCCGAGCCCGGACAAGGATTCAACTGCCGAGCCAGCGATTGCCACCGGCTGTGAGGACGGCGGCGTTCGGCTCTGGGACGCGGCCAGCGGCAAGCCGATCTGGACCACGCACCACTTTGGGACCGTCAATGCCGTGGTTTTCAGTCCGAACGGCCAGCGCCTGGCCACCGGCAGCGCCGATCTGACCGCGCGTGTCTGGGACGTGAAGACCGGCAGCCAGGTGACTCCGACACTGAACCATGCCAGCAGTGTCCTGGGCGTCGCCTTCAGCAAGGATGGCGCCCGCCTGGCCACTTGCGGGGACGACAACACGGCGCAGGTCTGGAACTCCACGAGCGGTTGGCCGCTGGCGCCGCTGCTGTCTCATAACTCATCGGTGAGGCGCGTGGCCTTCGGGCCGGAGCCATCGGGACGCTGGCTGTTGACTGCATCCGAGGATCACAGCGCGCGGCTCTATGAATTGCCGGCGGCTGACGAGATGGTGCCGACCATCCGGCACGAAGCCGCCGTGCTTTTTGTCGGCTACGGGCCAGGTCCAGGAGCGGCCCTGGTGACGGCAAGCGCCGATCGCACGGCGCGGGTCTGGGACAACCAGGGCCAGCCAGTCACGCCGCCGCTGGTGCACGAGAAAGCCGTGCGCGATGCCGGCTTCAGCCCCGACGGCCAGTGGACCGTCACCGCCAGCGACGACAGCACCGCGCGCGTCTGGGATGCGCGGACAGGGAAAGCGAAGTTCGTGCTGAAGCATGGCGGGCCGGTGCGCCGCGCGGAATTTGCAGCAACCGGCCGCCGCATCGTCACCGCCAGCGCCGACAGCACCGCGGGCGTCTGGGACGCCGAGCGCGGCAGCGTTGTTGCTTCGCTGCGGCACGATGCCGCGGTTCGCGACGCACGCTTCAGCCCCGATGGCCTGTGCGTCGTCACTGCCAGCGCCGACGGCACGGCACGCATCTGGGAAGCGGACTCCGGCAAGCGTCTGGGCAGGCCGCTCCGCCACGATCTCGGCGTGACCCGGGCACTGTTCGCGCCGGACGGCAAACGCATCGTCACGACGAGCGAAGACCAGACCGCGCGTATATGGGACGCGGAGTCCGGCAAGCATCTGTTGAGTTTCGATCATGCCGGGATCATCCTGGATGCCGCCTTCGACGCCGAAGGCAAGCAACTCATCACGTCGAGCGACGACAACACCGCGCGGGTTTGGGACGCGCACACCGGCGAACTCCTGGTCCCGCCGCTGAAGCACAAGGGAGCGGTACTGGGCATTGCCTTCAGCCCGCACAAGGGCGTGGGCCGCTGGATCGTGACTGCCAGCAACGACAATACGGGGCGTGTGTGGGACGCCAGGACCGGCGAACCCCTGACGCCGCCTCTCATCCATTCCGGCTTCGGCCGCATCACCGATTCGGCATTCCACCCCTCGGGCCAGTTCGTGGCCACCGCCAGCGCCGACGCAACCGTCCGCATCTGGGATCTGCGGCCGACGGAGCTATCCCTCGCCGACCTGGAACTGCGCGCCGCCATCTATTCCGGCAGCCGTATTGATGAGAAGACGCTCGGTCTGGTGCCGCTCGGCCCCGTTGCCCTCGAAGAGAAATGGCGCTCGCTGCGCGTCAAGTCGAAATGACAGGTGGCCGTGGTGGGCATGGCCAAGTTACCAAGAAGAGGGCGCACATCCCGGCCCCAATAAGATGGGACGACGAGTTGCCGGCCACATGGGGTCGGCGGTTGGCCGACCACTGCCGAGCGACTACAGGGAGTGCGACTACAGGGGCACGCTCCGCGCCTCGGCTGCGGCGTTGGCTGCGGCGTTGGCCAGGCATTCGCGCAGGCGTTCGGCCAAGACGTGGACGTGCGGCTCCTGCACCATCGAGTGGTGCTGGCCGGGGACGAAGTAAACATCAACAGCGTCGGCAAGCTGGCCCCAGCCGCGGTCGTCCGGCATGGGGACGTGCACCGGCGCCTCCAGCGGACGGAACAGGGTGATCTTGCCCGGATAGTGGCGCACCGCGTAGGCGTTGCCCAGCTCGATGTGCGCGTGGAACAGCCGTTTCAGGTCGTCGAGCATGCGTTGCACCAGAGGCAGCGGCGTGCTGTCATCAACAACGCCAAGCTTCCTGGCGTGCTCCCAGAGATAGGGAAGCTGCTCGTCGGGACCGAGCTGAGCGAGTTCCTCCAGGGTGAAGTCCAGACCGTATTCCTGCCAGGTGAGATCGTCCTCGCCGACATAGGGCCGGTTGGCGTCGTTGTGAGGGATGGTCGTGTCGAAGAGGGTCAGCAGGCCGACTTCCTCGCCACGGGCCCTGAGTTGCTGGGCCATCTCCAGGGCGATGATGCCGCCCATGGACCAGCCGCCGATGTGATACGGTCCCTGCGGCTGCACGTCGCGCATGGCGGCGAGGTAGTCGGCGGCCATCTCCTCGACCGTCGCCGGCACCGGCTCGCCATGGAACCCGGCCGCGCGGATGCCATAGAGCGGGTGTCCGCCGCCCAGATGGCGCGACAGCGGCTGGTAGCAGGCGACGATGCCTCCCGGCGGATGCACGACGAACAGGGGCGGCTTCGTGCCGCGCGGCTGCAATGGCACGAGCAACTCCGGCGACGGTGACGCCGACGTGCCATTGACATGCTGGCCATTGCTCTGCTGGCCATTGCTCTCGTAGCCGCGCGACGCGGCTGGCAGTGCGTCCGCGCCAAAGACCTCGCTGATCCGGTCCGGACAGGTATCCGCGAGGTGCCGCATCAGCCCGGAGATGGTCGGCGCCTCGAACAGGGCAATCACGTAGATGTGTTCGCCCAGCTTCTCCTGCAGATGATTGATCATGTGCACGCCGAGGATGGAACTGCCGCCCAGCTCGAAGAAGTTGTCCTCGATGCCGACCTGCTCGACATGCAGCAACTCCGCCCAGAGTTCCGCAAGAAACTCTTCCACGGCGGTCCGCGGCGCGACATAAGCCTGTTCCATGTTGGGCCGTTCCAGCACGGGCAGGGGGAGCGCCTTGCGGTCGATCTTTCCGGTCGGCGTGATCGGCAGTTCCTCCAGCGTGACATATGCCGAGGGCAAGGCGTAGGCCGGGAGCTTTTCCTTGAGATGCTTGCGGAGGACCTCGATGGTGGGTAGCTCGGCGCCGTCGCGCGGTACGAGATAGGCCACCAGCCGTTGCGAGCCGACGCCGTCGCCGTGCACCGCGACGGCCGCTTCGCGCACCTCGGGGATCGATACCAGCAGCGTCTCGATTTCTTCCACCTCGATGCGATAGCCGCTGACCTTCACCTGCTGATCGATGCGTCCGTAGTATTCGATGCTGCCGTCGGCCCGCCAGCGACAGCGATCGCCCGTGCGGTACATGCGGCCCTGGCCCGTGAAGTGATTGGGCACGAAGCGCTCCGCAGTCTTGTCTGGATCGTTGAGATAGCCCCGTGCCACGCCCACGCCGCCCATCCACAACTCGCCTGGGACGCCCAGGGGTGCTGGGTTGCGAAACTCGTCCAGAATGTAGGCCTGCATGTTGGCGATGGGCCAGCCGATGGGCACGCTGGAGCGCGTGTCGCCGAGCAAGCACTTCCACCAGGTGGCCTCGACGGTGGTCTCCGTCGGACCGTAGAGGTTGTACAGGTCCACCGGCAGGATCGCGAATAGCCTGTCGGGTAGATCGACCGGCAGTGCCTCGCCGCCGGAGCTGAGCCAGCGTAGCCAGCGGCATTCCGGAAAGCGTGGGTGGTCGATGAACAGCCGCAACATGCTTGGCACGCTCTCCACCACGGTGGCGCGTTCCTCGATCATGCATTCCAGCAAGCGCGACGGGTCGCGTTCCGTCCCGGGCTCGGGCAACACCAGCAGCGCCCCGGTCGCCAGCGGGATGAAGATCGAGCAGATACTGGCGTCAAAAAAGTAGGCGAGACTCAAGAGATAGCGATCTTCCGGGACAACGGGCAACTTCTCCTGCTGCCAGAGGATGGTGTTGCAGATGGAGCGGTGATCGACCATCACTCCCTTCGGCCGACCCGTGGTGCCGGATGTGAAGATGACGTAGGCAAGGTTATCGGGCCCCACCTCGGCAGCCAGTTCCGGCCCGAAGCTGTAGCGGCCGTCCGCAGCATGAGGTTGATGCTCCACGCCGATGACGTCGCTGCCCGTTTCCGGCAATCGATTCTCCAGGTGCCTCTGCGTGAGGACGACCGGCGACAGGACCTCGTCCAGGATTGCTTTGAGCTTGTCGCGCGGGCTGGCCGGATCCAGAGGCACGTAGGCACCGCCGGCCTTCAACACGGCGAGGATGGCAACGATCATTTCCGGCGAGCGCTCGAAGAGCAGTGCCACGCACACTTCCGGCTTCACGCCCAGGGCGACAAGGCGATGAGCCAGATTGTTGGCCCAGCCGTCCAGGTCGGCGTAGGTCATGGTCCGGCCGCGAAAAGTCAATGCCACCGCATCCGGCGTCGCGCGAGCGCGTTGCTCGAACAGGTGATGCAGGCACAGGTCCTGCGGATAGTCGCGATAGGTCTGGTTCCAGTCGTAAACGACGAGTCGCCGTTCTGCTGGCGTGATCATCGGCAACTCGAGAACCGGCCGATCCGGATGTGCCAGCATCGCCTGGAGCAGGTTCAGGAAATGCTCGACCAGCCGAGAAACAGTCTCCTGGTCGAACAATTCCGCGTCGTAGCGGACGATGCCCTCGACGGTGTCCTCGCCCTCTTCCAGGACCATCTCCAGGTCGTACTGGACGGTATGCTGTTCGACGTTGCAAGTCTCCAGGCGCAGGCCATCGACAACGCGGCTGCCGTCCTGCTGGGAGAGCAGTTGCTGCCAGACGCCGCGCTGCATCGACAGGTGCGAGCGTTCGAGCGCGAACAGCACCTGGACCAGCGGCGACTGCCCGGTTTGCCGCGGAACGGTCAGCTTCTCGATGAGCAGCGGGAATGGATAATCCTGATGCGACAGGGCATCGAGGATCGTCTGCCACGATTGACGGATGAAGTCGCGCGTCGTCGGATTGCTCGCCAGCCTGGCGCGTAGCGGGATGAGATTCATGAAATAGCCGATGACGTTCGCGAACTCCGGCCGGCTGCGTCCGGTCACTGGTGACCCGACGAGGCAGTCTTTCTGCCCGCTGTAGCGACCGAGCAAGATCTGAAACGCTCCCAGCAGAACGGTGAACAGCGTTACTTCCTCGCGTGCAGCAAGCGCCTTCAAGCGTCGCGTCAAATCGGCGTCGAGGCGGCACAGCACCTGCTCGCCGCGATGGGCGCTGCGTGCCGGCCTCGAGCGATCGGTCGGCAATTCCAGAACGGTCGGCACGCCGGCAAGCTGTGCCTGCCAGTACGCGCGCAAGCGGTCCCCTTCCGGGCCCGCCAGCATGTTTGCCTGCCAGGCGACGAAGTCGCGGTACGAAGCCTTTGCCGGCAGCACCGCCTCTTTGCCCGCCAGCGCCGCGGCATACAGCAGCCGCATTTCTTCCAGTCCCACGACCAGCGACCAGAAATCGCCAACGATGTGATGCAACGTTCCCAGGAAGACGTGGTCCTCCGGGCCGCGCGTGAACAGGAACGCCCGGAACGGCGGGCCATGCTCGAGATCGAAGGGCCGATGCGCTTCCGCGCTGAGCCGTTCCTGCAATTGCTCCTCGCTCCACGCCGTGGCATCGACGACCTCGAAGTGCACCTTGGCGTCGTCGTGCACGCGCTGCACCAGTTCGCCGCGTTCCGCTGCGAAGGTGGATCGAAGCGCCGGATGCCGATCCAGCACTGTTTGAAGCACGCCGCGAAACACGTCGAGGTCGATGGTCGAGCGGAAGCGCAGCGGCAGGCTGATGTTCTGCACAGCGCTGTCGCGGTCCATCTGCTGCATGACCCACAAGCCGCGCTGCCCGTGGCTGAGCGGGAAAACGATGTCGGAACCCACGTCAGCCGCGATGTCCGCCGGCCCTTCGCCGGCCTCTGTCTTCGCCCACTGGCTCGCCACCAGCTCAGCCAGACGGTTCAAGGTCGGGCTGCGCATCAGCTCAACGATGGGCAGCGTGACGCGTAGCTCCTCCTCGATCCAGTTGCGTAGCTCGACGGCCATGAGAGAATCGACGCCAAGTTGCACCAACGACTTCTCGGCATCGAGACGGGCACTCGAATCGCCGAGGATGCGTGCGACCTTGTCGCGCAGCAGCGTACCGATGACGCCGTGGCGCTCCTCCGCTGCGGCGGCTTGCACGGCCTCGCGCGGCGCTAGCGGGCCGTCACTCCCGGTCGAACCTGCGCGATTCTTGAGCAGGTGCCCGAAGCGCGGCGACAGGCGGCCCGTCACGCCCAGACCCCGCCAGCGCGACCAGTCGACGCGCATGACGCTGACTTGAGTGAGTTGCCTGTGTAGCGCCCGCTCCAGGAGCGACAACGCCTGGCCGACCGAAAAGCTGAGCACGCCCTGGCGCTCCAGCCGTTCGCCCAGTTGCGGCCGCTGTGCCAGGTAGCCGACCTCGCCGAGGTAACCCCAGTTCACGGACAAGGCCGGCAGGCCAAGGGCGCGACGATGATGCGCCAGCGCATCGAGGAACAGATTGGCCGCAGCGTAGTTGCCCTGCCCGGCGTGCCCGAAGACACTCGACAGCGATGAAAACAGCACGAAGAAATCGAGTGGTCGATTCTGCGTCTGCCGGTGCAGGTTCCACGATCCTTGCATCTTCGGCGCCAGCACGCGCTTCATCAGGTCGTCGTCCAGCTTGAGCAGCAGCGAATCTTCCAGCACCATCGCCGAATGGAAGATGCCGCGCAGCGGCGGCAGCTCACGATCGATCTCGGCGAGCAAGGTCGCGACATCCGTCTCCCTGCTGATGTCGGTTCTCTTGACGACGATGTGTGCGCCTTTCGCGGCCAGGTCATCGAGGACCTTCTGCGTGGCCTCATCAGCGACACCGCGCCGGCCGACAAGAACCAGATGACGGGCGCCACGCTCGACAAGCCACTGAGCAACCGCCAGACCGAAGCCGCCCAGACCGCCGGTGACCAGATAACTGGCATCGTCGCGCAGCGTCAGTGGTTCATCCTCAGCGGGCACAACCGCAGCCGGCATCTCGCGCATCGACACGACGATCTTGCCCACGTGCCTGGCATGCTGCATGCACCGGAAGGCGTTGACCGCGTCGCCGACGGGGAACACTTGCTGCGGCAACGGCGACAGCGTGCCGTCGTCGAACTGTCTCGCCAGGTCGCGAAGCATCTTGCCCAGGAACGCTGGACGGTCGCGCATGACACGGTCGAGATCGATGGCGAAGAAGGAGAGGTTATTGCGAAACGGCTTCAAGCCGAGGCGGGCATTCTGATAAATGTCGCGCTTGCCGACTTCAAGGAAACGGCCATAGTCGTCCAGGACCTCGACGCTGCGCACCAGCGCTTCACCGGCCAGTGAGTTGAGGACGATATTCACGCCGCGCCCGCCAGTGACCGCCAGAACTTCGTCAGCGAAGGCCAGCGACCGCGAATCGAACGCATGGACGATGCCCATATCGTTCAGGAAAGCACGCTTCTCCTGGGTGCCCGCCGTGGCGAGAATCTCCGCTCCCGCCTTGCGGGCAAGCTGGACGGCTGCGAGCCCGAGGCCGCCGCTGGCAGAGTGAATCAGCACGCGCTCGCCGGCTTCGATGCGGGCCAGATGCTCCAGCGCATAGGCCGCCGTCAGGAAGACGATTGGAACGGCGGCGGCTTCCTCGAATGTCAACCGAGCCGGCTTGCGGGCCACCAGGTCGGCTCGCGTCGTCACGTGGCTTGCAAAGGCGAACGGCGCAACGGCCATTACCTCGTCGCCCAGTTGAAAGTCCTGTACCCCGGCGCCGACTGCCGTCACACGGCCGCTGCACTCCGCGCCCAGGGGAACCGGTCCCGGCTGCATGCCCGGGTAGAGACCCAACGCCTTCATCACATCGCTGAAGTTCAAGCCGGCGGCCACCACCTCGATCTGAACTTCGCCCTCGGCCGGCGGCAGACACCGGATGGCTTGAAGCCGCATGCTGTCGAGCGTCCCGGGACGCGGCGTGGTCAGGCGATACGCCGCCGCGGTCGTGTCGACCTTGCCTGGTTCACGCGCAGCGACAAAGCGATGGACATAACGATCTCCGCCACGCCAGGCCACTTCATCCTCATTGTCGTTTAGCGCAATCTCGTCGAGCAGCTCAAGGTCATCCGTCTCGGGATCCAGGTCGATAAGCTTGCAGCGCAGTCGCGGATACTCGTTCGTGATGACGCGGCCGAGGCCGACGACGGGGCTTTGTGCGACGGCAACGGCGTCCTGGGCGGCGACCGCCTGAACTCCGCGCGTCACCAGAAACAGCGGAGCAGAAAGTCCCTCGCTTGCCCGGTCCCAAGAATGGACGAGATGGAGAACGCTGAGCAATCCAGGCACCTGGGCGTCTTCCAGATCGTCAACCGACAAGTCCTTGGCCGCAGGGGCGTCGAGATTCCAGAGATGCACGATGCCGCCGGACACCGGCTCCGGCAACTCGCGAAGCAAGCGGTCCATGTCGTTCGCGCTGCCGGGATCGACATGGAAGCAGTTTTCACCTTCACGAAAGAACCGAGTGCCGGCCATGACGGTTGTACAGCGCTGTCCCTGGCGGCGAAACCGGGTGGCCAGTTCGTCTCCCTTGCCGGTTCGATCGGCAAAGATCAACCAGTGAGCGGGCTCGTGAGCCAGATCTCCGTTAGTTGAGCCGTTAGTTGTGCCGTTGGTTGCGGGCGGCTCGCGGCGCGGCGACAACTCCCACTGGTAGGCATGGAGTAGATCATTCAGCGCCTCCTCCGCGCTGTGGCCGGCGACGCAGTGGCTACGCAGACCGCGAACCTCGATGATCCGGTGGCCGGTCTCGTCGTAGACGTCGATCTCGACCGTGGTCCAGCGCGGCGTCTTCTCGATCTGCCGGGCATGACACCAGAGCTTGCCACCTGGCCGACGGTGAAAGCGAATCCGCTCGATTTCAGTCGGCAGGTAGAGTGCGGTCCCCAGTTCGCCGGACGATGGATCGGCACAGATAGCAACCTGGAAACAGGAGTCCAGCAAGGCCGGATGGAACAGGTAATCGCCGACGTCGCCGGCCACAGGTTCCGGCAGGCGAACGTCGCCGATGGCCTCGCAATTGCCGCGATAGACGTGTTCGATTCCCTGGAACGCTGGGCCGTAGTCCAGGCCAATTCTGTGCGAGTAAGCAAAGCAATCGGCCCCGCTGACCCGTTTCGGGCAGCGTGCGATAATCGCCTGGGCGTCGAAGTGAGTCGGCGACTCGACGGCCGTTCCAGCGCGAAGGTGCGCCCGGCAGTGCAGGGTCCAATCCGTGTCATCCTCGGCGCCGCGACCGTGGGTCTGCACGAAGCCACTCTCAGGTTGATAGGTCGTCTGAATGCGCACGGGCTTGTCGGCCGCGATGAAGCACGGATTGGTCAGCTTCACGTCCTCTAGCTGAATGCCGGCTTCCGGCAACGATTCGCGGGCCACGGCGAACGCCATTTCCAGAAACGCCGTCGCCGGAACGATGATGGATCGCTGCACACGGTGATCGGCCAGGTAGGGCAAGAGGCGGATGTCGAGGCGAGCCTCCCAGGTCGGGCGCGGCTCGGGCAACAGCATTCCGAGCAGCGGATGAACCGGCGCAGTTAGCCGCGACCACCGCGATTCCGAAGATTCGTGCCAGCAGCGTTCGCGCTGCCAAGGGTACGTGGGCAGACTGACAAACTGGCCGCGCTCGGAAAACACTCCCGACCAGTTGATCGAATAGCCGATGCCATGGAGTAGCCCCAGGGCACGCAGCATCGTGTCGCGTTCGTCCTCCTTGCGGCGAAGCGAGGCAACGACCTTGACCTTGCGACCGCGCTGCTGGTAGCACTCGGCAATTGCTGCAGCCAGCACCGGATGTGGACCGAGTTCCAGTGCGGTATCGCAACCGAGTTCGACCAGACGATCGACGCCATCGGCAAAGCGCACGCCCTGGCGCACATTGTGCCACCAGTATTCCGGGCTCAGTTCCGGGCCGGCAAGTTGCTTGCCTTGCACCGTGGAGACAAAAGGCAGCGTGGCCGGTTGCGGTCGAATTCCCGCCAGCGCCGCCAGCAGATCCGCCTGTACCGGGTCCATGTGCGCGCTGTGAAATGCGTACTGCACCTGAAGCTGGCGATGGAAAATGCCTCGCTCTTGCAACTGTCGTGCGATCTCGGCAAGCGGCGCCGGGTCACCGGATATGGTGACGGAACTCGGCGAGTTGACGGCGGCCAGGGCGGCCGCGTCGCCGTGGGGTGCGAGCAATCGTTCCGCCTCTTCGCGCGTCAGCGCGGCAGCGAGCATGTGTCCGTGAGCGCTCGCCCGATCCATGCAGCGGCCGCGATGAAAGATGATGCGCGTTGCATCCTCCAGCGTAAAAATACCGGCCAGATGAGCCGCGGCAATCTCACCCACGCTATGACCGATCACCGCGTCCGGTGTCACTCCCCAGCTGCGCCACAATTCGGCGAGGGCCACTTGCAGCGCAAAAATCGCCGGTTGCGAGATGGCGGTCTGGTTCAGCCGCGATTCGCCCTCGGCACGCGTCAGTTCCTCGAGCAGGGACCAGTCGCCAAGGCCGCGAACGATGCAGTCGCACCGCTCAATCACAGCACGAAAGACCGCTTCCTGATCGAGCAGTTGCCGGCCCATCGCCCACCATTGCGGTCCCTGGCCGCAACAGATGAACGCCAACTTCGGCTTCTTTGCGACCGTGAGCCGATCGCTCACAAGGTTGGGGGAGGCGCTGCCGGCCAAGAACTCGTCCAGCCGCTGGCTCAGGTCGTCCTTGGAACCAGCGATGACCGTGAGCCGATGGTCTTGATGCGTTCGCCGCAAGGCAGCATGGGAGGCGATATCGTAAAGTGAGATTTCCTGCGGGCTGCCGGCAACGAAGTCGCGCAACTCGCTGGCGGCGGCCCTGAGCGCATCGGCATTGCGAGCGGAAAGCACGACCGGTTGGCTCAGCGAAGGCGTGACCGCGGATTTCACGACCGCCGGGGCGGGGGGCGATTGCAGGATCGTGTGCGCATTGGTCCCGCCGAAGCCAAACGAGTTGACGCCGGCAAGGAGATCGCCAGTCGCGCTGAGCGACTGGTTGGTTGTAGGAACCCGCAGCTTCAAGCCGGCAAAATCGATGTCCGGATTGGGCCGCTCAAAGTGCAAGTTGCCAGGCAGGACGCGATGATGCAGAGCCAGTGCCGTCTTGATGAGGCCGGCAATGCCGGCGCCCGCTTCGAGATGGCCGATGTTTGTCTTGACGGAACCCAGCAGGCACGGACGATCTGCCGGTCGGCCGGGGGCAATGACGTTGCCGAGCGCCCGCGCCTCGATGGGGTCGCCGACCGGCGTGCCGGTGCCGTGCGCTTCGACAAAGTCCAAGCCCGCGGGCTGAATGCCAGCGCTGTCACACGCCTGGCGGACCAGCGCCTCCTGAGCTTCCTGGCTGGGGACAGTCATGCCATTTGTCCGGCCGTCCTGATTGACAGCCGTGCCGCGGATCACGGCATAGACGCGATCGCCATCGGCCAGGGCCCTGGAAAGCGGCTTGAGGACGACCATGCCCGCGCCCTCGCTGCGGACGAAGCCGGCACCGGCTGCGTCGAATGCCTTGCACCGTCCGTGTGGCGACAGCATGCCCAGGCGGCTGAAGCCGACGTACCAATCCGGCATGAGCAGAAGATTGACGCCGCCAGCAAGGGCCAGCGGGCACTTTTCCACCCAGATACTCTGGCAGGCGAGATGGACCGCGACCAGCGCGGAGGAACAGGCGGTGTCAACGGATGCGCTCGGGCCCCGGAAATCAAGGCAGTAAGCAATGCGATTGGCGGCGATACTCAGCGAACTACCCGTATTGGTGTGCACATCGATGACACCGCGATCGCGAAACGATGTCTGGGCCACCGAGTAGTCCCAGCTCGATATGCCAACGTAAACCGCGGTGCGGCTACGAGCCAGCTTGTCCTGTACCTGGCCCGCGTCTTCGAGCGCCTCCCAGGCCGTTTCAAGCAGCAACCGCTGTTGCGGATCCATCCAGGCAGCTTCGCGCGGCGAGATGCCAAAGAAATGTGGATCGAACTGATCAATGCTGGCGAGAAAGCCCCCCCAGCGCGTGGAACTCTTGCCGGGTTTGCCGCTTTCATCGTCAAAGAAAGTGCGCGCATTCCAGCGTTCCGCCGGGACCTCGGTGATGGCGTCCACGCCGGAATTGAGGAGTCTCCAGAACTTGTCAGGGCTATCAGCGCCGCCAGGAAAACGGCAGCCGATGCCAATGATGGCGATGGGCTCGCGTGAGCCGGCGAGGGGCGCTCCCTCCGGCCAATGGGGAATGGAGTTCACGGTGTTGGCTCCTTCGCCGACCGGGCCGAGCAAGTCCTCCTTTACTAAATCTGGCCTTGGACTCCGTAATCAGGCAAAACCCTTGCCCAATGTCCTATTTTAAACGCAAATTTTACGGAAACCGACCCAGGGGACAACATTTTGCAAATTGTGGCCCTGTCCCAGTTATCCCAACCGGCAATCCTTGACATGTCATCATTTTGATAAATACTGTGTCTGACAGATTACGAACCGCGCTGCTTTCGTTGGCGTTCCCTACCGCCGCAATGATAGGCAGATAGACGTAAAGCATTCATTTGCAGGACATTGCACGATCGATCCCTGGCATTTCCTGGGTCCGGCATCTGGATTGCAAATCACTTTCGATACAGAACCTGGACTTTAAACGACGGGAGAGTGCCGTGACCAGTACAATTAGACGCAACGCCGAGCGCAGTTTTGGGCAACGAATTGCACGGGCGAATGAGGGATCTGTACTTCGAGTCAGCCAGTCACGTCTCATGCAATGCTTGTCGCACGGCCAGAGAGCGCTTTGGTTCATGCAGCAACTGAACCCAGGCAGCGCGGCTTACAACGAGTCCTTCGCGTGGCGAATTCACTCACCCTTGAATGTGGACGCTCTTCGACAGGCGTTTCAGTGGATCGTCGATCGGCATCCGGTCCTGAAAACAACTTTTCCCTCGCGCGGGGGACAACCGCTGCAGTGCATCCATGGTCGCGTCATCCTGCCGTTTGCCCATGTGGATGCTTCCGGCTGGGATGCCGCCAAGCTCGATTCTGTTATTACGACTGAGGCGCATCGCACGTTCGACCTGGAGCGCGATGCTCCCATCCGCCTCCTGATTGCCAGCATCTCCCCCAATGAGCATGTCATGTTGCTGGTGATGCACCACATCGCCATGGACCTGTGGTCGCTGGGTGTGATGCTGGAGGACCTGCGTGTGCTGTACGATGCGGCGCGCAAGGGCTTCTCTCCGCCGGCCCAACGCAAGCAAAGTGCCTATGCCGAATTCATCAGCAAGCAGGCAGACATGCTGGCCGGGCCGGAAGGCAAGAAGCTGGCCGACTACTGGGAACACCAGCTTGCCGGTGAACTGCCCGTGCTGAACCTGCCGACCGACAATCCTCGGCCGTCGGTGCAGTCACAGAGGGGGGCCAGCTTCAACTTCGACATCGACGACGACCTCGCCGAATCCGTCCGCGAGTTCGCCAAGGGCGAGGGCGTGACGCCATACATGGTCGTTCTGGCTGTTTACCAGGTCTTGCTGCATCGCTACACAGGGCAAGATGACATCCTGGTCGGTTCCCCGACGGCGGGCCGCGTCCGTCCGGAGTTCCGCCGCACGATCGGCTACTTCGTCAATCCGGTAGTGCTCCGCGGAGACGTGAGCGGCAACCCAACCTTCAAAGAATTCCTGTCGCGCATCCGCCGTACGGTACTCGGCGCGCTTGGGCATCAAGAGTATCCGTTCCCGTTGCTGGTGGAGAAGCTGCAGCCTGTTCGCGATCCCAGCCGATCGCCGCTGTTCCAGGCTAATTTTGCCTGGGAGAGACCGATTGGCGGCATCGACGGCCGTCGGGATCGCAACGGCTCGCTCATCACCGGCTTCCGTCTCGGCGACCTGCAACTTGAGTCGTACCCGCTGAAACTGGAAGCGACGAAGTTTGACCTCACGCTGATGGTGATGGAGACGGGCCGGTCGTTGTCCGGCACGTTCCATTACAATCGCGACCTTTGGCATGCCGATTCCATCTCTCGCATGGCCGGCCACTTCCGCATGTTGCTCCGCGGCATCGTTGCCCATCCGGAGCGCCCCGTCGGCGAATGGGAGATGCTCACCGCTCCGGAAAAGCAGCAACTGATTGAATGGAACGACACTGCTCGCGAGTTTCGCGCAGGCGTGTGCATCCAGCGCCTCGTCGAGGAGCAGGTTGACAGGACCCCTGACGCGACTGCGGTTGCCTTCGACGGCGGCTTGCTTTCGTACCGGGCGCTCAACGAGCGGGCCAACCAGCTCGCCCGCCACTTGCAGACTCTCGGTGTCGGTCCGGAGACATGCGTCGGCGTTTTCATGGAGCGGTCGCCCGAGACGGTCGTGGCCATTCTCGGCATTCTGAAGGCCGGCGGCGCTTATGTCCCGCTCGACCCCGTCTATCCAAAGGACCGGCTGGCCTTCATGGTGGAAGATGCGGCCATGGCGGTGATCGTGACGCACAGCAAGCTTGAAACCGAGCTGCCGCCGAATCAGGCGCGCATCGTATCGCTGGACACGGATTGGCCGGCAATCGTCCATCACGACAGGGACAACCTCGGCACGCAAATGACAGCCGATAACCTCGCCTACGTCATCTTCACCTCCGGCTCAACCGGCAAGCCGAAGGGCGTGCTGGTGACGCACCGCGGCATCGGCAATCTTGCCCAGGCGCAGATCCGCGCCTTCGAGGTAACCGCCGAGAGCCGGGTGCTGCAATTCGCATCACTGAATTTCGACGCCTCGGTGTCGGAGATCGTGATGTCCTTGTGCGCCGGGGCGACTCTCGTCCTGGGCACTCCCGAGAGCCTGCTGCCTGGCCCCGGCCTGACGCGGCTCATTCAAGAGGAGTCCATCTCGATCGTGACGCTGCCGCCATCGGTGCTGGCCAACATGCCGGCGGATGCGTTCCCGAACCTACGCACGGTGGTGGCGGCAGGCGAGGCTTGCCCGGCCGAGATCGTGGCCCGCTGGGCCCCCGGCCGCAAGTTCCTCAACGCCTATGGGCCGACCGAGAATACCGTGTGTGCCAGCATGGCCGTTTGCCAGCCCAACGGCCGGCGTCCGACCATCGGCAAGCCGATGGACAATGTCCAGATTTTCATTCTGGATTCACGCCGCCAGCCGGTGCCGGTCGGTGTGCCCGGGGAGTTGCACATCGGCGGCATCGGCCTGGCGCGCGGCTATCTCAATCGACCCGAGTTGACGGCCGAGAAGTTCATCCCGCACCCGTTCAGCGCCGAGCCGGGCGCTCGCCTCTATCGCACCGGCGACCTGGCCCGCTGGCAGGCTGACGGCTCGATCGACTTCCTCGGACGAATCGACCACCAGGTCAAGATTCGTGGCTTCCGCATCGAGCTCGAGGAGATCGAGGCCACGCTCTTGCAGCATCCGGAGATCAGCGAGGCCGTCGTCATGGCACGCGCCGAAGACGGCGTCGACAAGCGGCTGGTTGCCTACTATGTGGCCGGCGAGATGGCGGCTCCGTCCATCACCGAGCTGCGTCGCTTCCTGAAGGAGAGCTTGCCAGAGCACATGATTCCGGCTGTGTTCGTGCGCATGGACGCCTTGCCACTGTCGCCCAACGGCAAGGTGGATCGCAAGAAGCTGCCGGCGCCAAGCGCCGACCGCCCAGAGCTCGAGCAAAAGTTCATCGCGCCGGAAACGGAGACGCAGCGTGCCCTGGCCGGCATCTGGGCCGGCATCCTGGGCATCGACAAGGTCGGCATCCACGACAATTTCTTCGAGCTGGGCGGCGCCTCGATCCAGGTGCTGCAGGTCGCCGAGCGTGCGCAGGAGGCCGGCCTTCCCCTGGCGCCCGAGCACATGTTCCAGTTCCAGACAATCGCCGAGCTCGAAGCCGTCCTTTTTCAGGGGTAGCCACCACGCGAAATCTCTGAAGCGGAGCACGATCGATTTCCCACGATCATCGTACGCTCCGCGCGCGGCAACGATTACACGCAGATATTCAGGAGACCACCGGTTGTCCGACCGGTGGACGGGCGGAAGGGCGGCGGGATCGGTTCCCGCCGCCCGACTCCGCGCTCCGTAGCCACAGATGCCAGCTTGTGAGCTTGCAAGGGCGGACAAGATGGCAGCTTGTCACCAAGCCCTGGCCTACAATAATCACCACCCGTAACAGGAGACCGGACATGATAGTCGAAAGCATGGGAGTTTATCTGCCGCCACGCTCGGTCACCACCGAAGAGATCACACGCGGCTGCAAGAAACCGCTCAGCTTCCCGCTGGAAAAGATGACCGGCATCCACACGCGGCGCATGGCCGGCGACACCGAGTTCTCTATCGATCTCGCCCGCAGAGCAATCGACGAGTGCCTGGCGCTGTCGCGGCACACGGCGGACGACATCGATCTGTTGATTTGCTGCAACATCTCGCGCGTCGATGGCCCGGATCACAAGACCACGTTCGAGCCGAGCACAGCCATCCGGCTGCGCGATCACTTCAAGCTGAAGAACGCCATCGTCTTCGACGTGTCCAACGCCTGTGCCGGCGTGTTCACGGGCATGGTGATGGCCGAGGGCTATCTCCGCACCGGGGCGGCACGCCGGGCCCTGGTCGTCAGCGGCGAGTATATCACTCATCTCACGAAAACCGCTCAGCAAGAAATCGACAACTTCATGGACCCACGCATTGCCTGCCTGACCGTCGGCGATTCCGGCGTGGCTCTCCTATTGGAACCGACAACGGACCCGAAGGTCGGTTTCCAGGCGCTGAGCCTGTACACACTCGGCAAGTATCACACTTACTGCGTCGCCAAGCCGACCGACCAGGAGCATGGCGGCGCCATCATGGTCACGGATCCGATCAAAAGCTCGGCGATCGCCATCAACCAGGCCGTCGAGCATTCCACCGAAGTGCTTCGGAAAGCAAACTGGCCCATCGAGACGGCCAGTCATCTGATCATGCATCAGACTTCGTCCACGGCGCTCAACGGTGCGGCCCGTGAGATCAACCAGCGCTTTGGCAAGAACGCCCTCGCCCCCGAAAAGGTCGTCAACAACATTGCCGAGCGCGCCAACACCGCGACCACGACCCACTGGGTCGCCGTCATGGACCAGATTCTCACCAACAAGATCAACCAGGGCGACCGCGTCATCTTCGGCGTGAGCGGCTCCGGACAGATCACCGGGACCGCGCTCTATGTCTTCGACGATCTGCCGGACCGTATCCGCGCGAAGACAAAGAGCCGGACAGGATCGGAAGTCCGCGTCACGGAGCAAGCAACCGCAGTGCGGGTGCGCATCGAGAGCGTGGGCACGGCCGGCGACGATGTGCCGCGCACCAGCATCCCGCTGGCGAAGTCGGCCGCCGAGGATTGCCTGTCGCGCTCCGGCCATGAGCGTGGCGATATCGACTTGCTACTCTTTGCCGGCGTGTATCGCGACGATTTCATCTGCGAGCCGGCCATCGCCGCCATGCTGGCCGGCGAACTGAAGATCAACGACGACGTCGAGGCCGTCAAGAAGCGCAAGACGTTCGCACTCGACGTCTTCAACGGCGGCATCGGCTTCCTGAACGCGTGCCACGCGGCTACCAAGCGTATCCAGGCGGGGTTGACGGGACGCGCCATGGTCGTCGCCAGCGAGATCGAGAACAACGCGCCGCGCGGCGCCCCGGTGCGGCGCGGAGTCCGCGAGACTGGCAGCGCCATGATCCTCGATGCCGAAGGGGACGGGAAGACCGGCTTCGGCAGGTTTCATTTCCACTACGACACGCAACACCTGGCCGACGTGCAAGCCCACACCATCTTTGCCGACGGCAAGACCACCCTTGGCGTGGAGTTGAAGCCGGACCGCGACCGCCATCTCATCGCGACCATCGTCCAGGGCGTGCACGCCCTCTTGAAGCAAGAGGGCATCGGCCTGGACCGCATCAAGGCGATCTTCCCGCCGCAGGTGTCGCCGGACTTCGTCGGCGACCTGGCGAAGGCGCTCGATGTACCGTGCGAGCGCATGATCGATGTCTCGCTCGCGGGCGAGGACCTGTTCACGTCAGCGTTGCCGTTCGCGCTGCGCAAGGCTCAGGAAGAGAAGAGGGTGCAGCCGGGTGATATTGGCTTGCTCATCGCGGCGGGCGCGGGCAACCAGGTGGGCTGCGCGATTTATTACTTCTAGTGCCTCCTCAAAGCTAGAATTTCGGGTTGGGTGCCATGGCCACGGCCTTGCGTGGCCATGCTCACCCAAAGCGGTGAGCATGGCACCCCAAAAAGACGTATTGGTTCACGGCGCGGGCAATAGAGATATTGCCCTTTGTTGATTGTGGTGGGCTTGGACTGCCTCGACAAGCCAGTCGAAGACGTTGCAGGATTGGCGGCGGCAGGTTTCGATGACAGTCAGCAGTCGCTCGACGAACTGACTGCCGGACGCTGATTGCGTGCCGAACGAGAGCTTCCGCCAGATGACCGCGTGCCGCAGCGCTTGCTCGGCGGCATTGTTGG
>VGYC01000069.1 GCA_016873095.1 Planctomycetota bacterium
CGATATTTGAGATACTTATCAGACTCCCGAAAATGCCAGGGGTTTCGAGTTTTTTCAGAAATCTCCGCTGCTAAACGCCTCCGGGTTCGCTTGGTTGAGGTCTAGAGGCAGGCCTCTTGACGAAAGCTGGCTCGACACGAATCATTCAAAGGTTTGCTAGGAAGCTGGGCTCAGAGTAGGGGATGGCGCAAAGTTAATGGCATTCGGGACGCGGCTCATCGTTTCGCAATCTCAGCAGCGCTATCGGCGCTCGGCTGTTCGCGTGGACCGATTCGGGTACTGGCCCCGGTCATAATTCGCCGAAGATGCGCGAGAACTCGAATGGCTGCTGCAGGATGCTGCTGGACATCAGATCAACGTGGTTCAGCGTGCCGCTCGGGTTCTGCTTGTCCCGGTTCAGGGACCACATCGAGATGCGGCCCAGGCCCATCTGCTCGGCGAAGGCGACCAGCTCGCGTGCTTCCTGCTGATCGAATACTTCCGTGGTCACATCGTTGAGGCCGATCATGGGCGTGACGCCGATCATCTGCCAGAGCTGGGCGTCGGACTTCGCGGCGTTGTAAAGACCCTTGAGCTGGTTGAAGGTGCTGGTGGCGGCCTGGATGGCGTAGTCGCCCATCTTGCCCTGTGGGTTGGGCGCGGCCGAGTCGCCGTAATCCATTGCCATGATGTTGACACCGGCGAGGCTGACGCCATGATGCAGCGCCGATTGCACGACGTAGAGGCCGTCGGCCGTCAGGCCGGTGGGCAGCACGGGCAACGTCAGCCAGATGCTGAGCGGCCGACCGGCCGCGGCGGCGTCGCGCTGCAGCGCGGCCAGAGCCTGCGAGCGGCGATCCACCGACACGCGGTCCGCCTGCGCCGCCCCCTCGATGTCGAAGTCTAGCTGCGTGGCCTGGTAGGTGTCGATGACTTTTTGATAGGCAGTCTTGAGGGCGTTGACATCGGTGATGGCCTCGGCCAGCTCGCGGCCGTTGGCGCCGCCGAAGGAGATCATGACGTCACCGCCGACAGCCCGCACGCCGGCGATGTGGTTCTTGATGGCGGTATCCCAGTCGCCGCCGCCGTTGACGCGGTATTCCTGGTAGCCGCCCCAGGCCGGCTGATTGCCCGCATCGGCGACGATGAATGCCAGCGTGAAGTACTTGATGCCCTGGTCGCGGGCGGCAGCGCTCAGGTCATACATCGGCCACAGGGCCATATCGACGTACGGAGCATAGTACTGTGCCGGCCAGGTCGAGGCTGCCGGATCGAGCACGGTCACGGTCACGGTCGCCGTGGCGGTGCCGCCCTTGCCGTCGGCAATCGTGTATGTGAACGTGTCGCTCCCGGTGAAGCCGGCGCGCGGCGTGTAGGTGATCGTGCCATCAGAGTTGCCGACGACGGCGCCGTGCTGCCCCTGTGTGACCGCGGTCACGCTGAGCGGATTCTGGTCCGGGTCGGAGTCATTGGCGAGGACGCTGATGCGCGTCGCCTGACCCAGGTAGGCGACCGCGGAATCGTTGACCGCCGTCGGCGGCCGGTTGGTCGTCGTGCCGCCGCCGCCGGACGCCCCGTTGATGGCGAAGTTGCTCGGCGGTGCTGTCGGGCTGCCGGGGCTGGCAACGAAGCCGAACGTCGCCGTCGCGTTGGCCGCGAGCGTGCCGTTCCAGCTTGCGTTCTTGACCACGTAGCGGGTGCCGACGTGGCTGACGATGCTGGCGTTCCAGATGGAGGAAATGGTCCCGGCAAAGTCGAAGGCCAGCGTCCAGCCGTTGAGCGCTGTCGTGCCGGTATTGCGAAGCGTGATCTCGCCGGTGAAGCCGCTATTCCACGAGTCGAGCACGCGGAACTGAACGCTGCCGGTAGACGGCGCGGCGTCGTCGTTGCGGATCGTGCCGATGGCCTGGGCCCGGCTCAGCGAGGCCCCCACGGGATTGACCAGGTTGACGGCGAACGTCTCGTCCGCCTCGAACAGCGTGTCGCCCAGCACCTGGACGTTGATCGTCTTTTGCGTCTCTCCCGGGTTGAAGGTGAGCGACCCGGAAAGCGCGGTGAAATCGCTGCCGGCCATGGCCGTGCCGCTGGCGGTGGAGAACGACACGGTCACCGCGCTGGTGGCCGGTCCGGAGAGCGTGACGCTGAAGGCGAGATTCTTGCTGCCGCTGTTGCCGTCGGTGACTTCGGCGTCGGCGATGGACAGGGCGACCAGCACCGGCGGCGGCGTGGTCCCGCCAAGCGCGGCGCCATTGAGAACGTAGTTGCTCGGCGCCGGCGGCGACTTGCCGGGACTGGCGACAAAGCCGAACGATACCGCACCATTGGCAGCCAGCGTGCTGTTCCAGCCGGCGCTTTCGATCACGTAGTGATCACCGACATGGCTGACGATGCGAGCGTCCCAGATGGAACTGATCGACGCGGCATAGTCGAACTCGAGCCGCCAGTTGCTGACGGCGGACGTTTGCTGGTTCTTGAGCTGGACCTGCGCCTGGAAGCCGGAACCCCAGTCCTGCGTGACGGCATAGCTTGCGACCACGCCGGCGGGGACCACCCTGGATTCGAGGTTTTCAATCTCCAGTCGGGTCCTGGGGGTGAGCTTGCACTGGGGCCGGGACATTTTCTCGAGCATGCGCTTGAGCCAGGATTTGCGGTTGACCACGGCTTGGCCTCCTCTGTGTGGAATTCGACCGATCGCTCGCCTGGCGGCGAGTCGGCAGGGCACATGCCCATGCGCACAGGTTTGGGGAGTAGCCAGGTTCTGAGGCTGGCAACCCGAAAGGTCAGGTTTTCTTACGGACCGAAACAAGACGAAGTTCGCCGGGGGATCAGCGACTCCTTCCCTCGGAAGATCCAGCGACAGATTCCTGATCGCGGGGACAGGAAAATGTCTCGTCGTGAGAAAGTAGTGTCCCCTGAGGTTTTTCCTTGACAACTCCTTCACAGTTTCTTAATTTTCACTTGTCATTTTCACCCGATCCGAAAGCACAGTCCCCAAGTTAGGCCGGTCATTCTGAGGGAGGCTCTCGTGACAGTCCCATTGCGCCGCCGAGGCTTCTCGCTGATCGAATTGCTGGTGGTGATCGCCATCATCGCCATATTGATTGCCTTGCTTGTCCCGGCCGTGCAGGCGGTCCGGGAGGCCAGCGCCAAGACAGCGTGCATGAACAATGTCAAGCAGCTGGCGCTGGCGCTACACAACTTCAGCAACGCCAAGGGCTATTTGCCCTTGGCGGCTGGGTTTCAGGGACAGTCGTCCTGGACCGGTCAGAAATCATCGCTGTTTTTCCAGACACTGCCGTTTCTCGAACTGGATCCGCTGTACAAGCAGCTACCGCCCGACGGCTGGGGAGACATGTTCTTCGGCAAGCCGGGGCCGGCCATCTTCCATTGCCCGAGCGATTTCACCATCACCCCGGGCGCGACACAGGGACTTTGCAGTTACGCGTCCAATGCGCAAGTGTTCGGGGACTTGAGCAAGGGCAATCCGTTCGCCCGATTGCCGCAAACGTTCAAGGATGGCACCTCCAACGTCGTCATCTTTGCCGAGCGCTACGGCATGTGCCAGGGCTATCCGATGTACTGGTCCTCTGGCCATGAAGCCATCTGGCTCGGCCCGCCGATGTTCGCCTACAACTTGCGTTACGATTGGAAGATCGAGCCCATCAACCGGCTGGAGCAACTTTTCCAGATCAACCCGACCGAGGTGCAGTGCGACCCCTACGGCACGCAGACCGGCCACAAATCGGCGATGACCGTGGCCATGGGCGATGGCAGTGTTCGTGGGGTGTCCAGCCTGGTCTCGAAAACGACGTGGATCAACGTTCAGCTGCCCGCTGACGGCAACGTGCTGGATTCTGACTGGACATCGAACTGACCGACAACTCCGGAGAGATGCCTGACATGCGCTGGTGTCATCGACTTCACCGACTTCTCGTTTGCATGAGCGTGCTGCTGGCCGTTCAAGGTTGCGCCGGTTCAGGCGGCCGCGATGACATGGGCGTCGTGGAGGGCAGGGTGCTCTTTCAGAGCATGCCGCTCCCCGGCGGCACCATTCACTTCTTTCAAGGACAGGAAAAAGTCGGATCATTCATGATCCGCGGCGACGGCACCTACGCGGCCGAGGTCCCGCTCGGCCCGGTCACGGTCGCTGTCGAGAACGTGTCGGTCAAGTATCAGGACCGCGATGCCATCTTGAAAGTGATGAAGGAGAGCGGTTTCGACGTGGACCCCAAGCAACGCAGACCGGAGTCTCCGGCCAATATCGCGGCCAAGATGAGCTATGTCGAGATTCCCGAGCGTTTCCGCCACCACGAGAAGTCCGGTCTCGAGCATGTCGTCATGCGCGGACGACAGGTGCGCGATTTCGATCTTAAGTGAGATGTCTATCGGAGAACGGCTGCCGATGAAGCCCTTTGCCATGGCTGTCCGTGAGCGATGCGTCGCGCCCTCGTGGCGGCGGTTCTGCTCATCGTCATCATCTCGGCGGGGGCGTGGCTGGGTTCGGAGGCATACGCCGAGGCCCAGTTTCGACAGGCGCAGTCGGCTCTGCAGGATGCGGATTTTGCTGCGGCCCGCGGGCATTTGCAGTGCTGTCTCGCGCTTCGGCCGAATCGCTTTCAGTTTCATTTCGCCGCCGCCCAGCTGCAACGCCGCATGGGCGCCTTCCAGAGTGCACTGCACCATCTGGACCGCTGCCAGCAACTCGCCGGCGCCGGTGTCGATGTCAGCTCTCTCGAACGGACCCTGCTCGCCGCTCAGCAAGGCGCCGTGCTCAAGGTGGAACGACCACTGTGGGCCCTTGTCGAGCAAGGCCATCCGGAAACCGTCTTGATCCTCGAAGCCCTGGCACGCGGCTACCTCCATGTTTACTCCCTGCCGCTGGCCGAAAAATCATTGAAACTGCTCCTGGAGCAGCGCCCTCAACATGCCGAAGGCTGGTTCTTGCGGACAGGCATTTGCGAGATGACCGGCCCGGCAGCGGACGCGGTGGCCTTCTACCGGCGCGCACTGGAGTTGCGGCCCAGCAACGATTCCTATCGCTTGCGACTCGCCAACTTCCTGATTCAACTTCAACGATTCGAGGAAGCGCGGCCGCACCTGGAGGAGCTTTGCCTGCGCCAGCCCGCCAGCTCCGAGGCCCTGCTGGGTCTGGCGCGCGTCGCGAGCCATGCCGGCGAGCGCGACCGTGGCCGCGAGCTTGTTGAAAAGGTCCTGGCGATCCAGCCGGCACACGCTCAAGCCCTGGTCGAGAGTGCCAGGCTGGATCTGGACGAAGGCAAGCTGGCGCACGCCCAGGCGGCTCTTGGCCGGGCGCTCGAGGCCGATCCGTCGGATCGGGCCTGTCATTATCTCCTGTTTCAATGTCTGGAGCGGCTCGGCAACCAGAAGGCTGCCCGTCAGCAGCAAGCGCGCTGGCAGGCCCTGGAAAGCGACCTCACGCGCCTGGAGAAGATCGTACGCCAGGATATCCCCGAAAATCCGCGCAGTGCCGATCTTGATTACGAGATGGGTTCCATACTGGCTCGCCATGGCAAGGCCGAACGTGCCCTGTCTTCCTACCGACATGCCCTGAACTGCGATCCCAGCCATAAGCAGACGCACGAGGCGCTCAGCCGCCATCTCAGCCAAACGGGCATCCTGGAGCAGGCCGGCCTCCATCAAGACCCGGCCGCGCCTCCGGCTGCGATTCGACGCCCTGGGCCATGACCCTCCTGGCGAGCCCGGATGAATTGCATTGCCGAGCCATCGCCAAATGCGGATCGCAGTTTCGTCAATTCTTCCCCGTCAGAAAGCCGCGACCGTCAAGCCAGGCCTGGCAGCGCGCCGGCCAGGTGGAGAAGGGCAGATTCTTCGGCCCCAGGCCCAGGCCGTGGCGGCCCTTCTCATAAACGTGCAGCTCGGCGGGAATGTTGAACTTGCGCAGCGCCAGGTAAAAGGCCACGCTGTTTTCCGGTGGCACGCCGGTGTCCTCGCTGGTGTGCGCCAGGAAGGCGGGCGGCGTCGTTTTGTTGACCTGCTTGTCGTTGCACAGGCTATCGACAAGGTCGTCGGCAGCATCCTTGCCGAGCAGGTTGAAACGCGAGCCCATGTGAGCGTGCGGCCCCTTGAAAGTGATCACGGGATAGACGAGCACCATGAAGTCGGGTCGACTGCTCTGTTTGTCGATGTCATCGGTGGCGTCGGGGTTGCCGGCGTCGAAATGAGTCCCGGCCGTGGAGGCGAGATGCCCGCCCGCCGAAAATCCCAGGATGCCGATGCGCTTCGGATCGATGCCCCACCTGGCTGCATGGGCACGCGCGTAGCGGACGGCGCGCTGTGCATCTTGCAGCGGCGCTGGATGCCGGTAGCGCGGCGCGATGCGATACTGCAGGATGATGCCGGCCACGCCTAAGGAATTCAGCCAGCGGGCGATCTGGTGCCCTTCGTGGTCCATCGCCAGAAAACCGTACCCGCCGCCCGGACAGATGATCACCGCGGCGCCGTTCGCCTTGTCCTTTTCCGGCAGATAAACAGTGACCTTCGGCACATCCACCGGCGTCTGGCCAGCGGAGCCGGGAGCGTCGCCGCTCCAGAGCCGTTGCGGCATGGGGACGGCTGCTTTCTTGTCGCCGCCGAATCCAGCCATGCAAGGAATCAGAATCGTCCAGAGGCTCAATGCTAGGATGCGAATCATGGAGGAGGTCCACCGAGTGTCACAAGAGCGTGGCCGCCTCCCTTACGCGGAACAGGCGGCCCGTCTCGTCAAGTGCCACCGGTGAGACTATGGAAAAAGTTCCAGGCGGGCGCTGTCCCCCGGCAATCACCAGCCTGGAAAAGCGGACGCGAGGTCCGCTGGAGAGTTACTTCTTCTTGGGCGTGGCGGACTTGGGGGAATGGTCTTCAGGCAACAGGTCGCTGGCCTCGGCGCGATCCATCTCGTCCCACAGCGCCGTGGACAGGTCGCGGGCGTTGTCCTTGGTGACTTGCTGGGGCGTCACGGCGGAGAACGTCCTGGGTATCGGTCGCGATGCCGAAATGTGAGACACTTTGCTTTCTTCCGGTCGCGTGGGTAAGCAGCCGGCAGCAACGAAAGCCAGCAGCGTCGCAGTCCAGGCGCAACGTGACATGATCGTGCCTCCCTCTTCTTAGTCCTGGCCAGCACCGCGTGCCCGTGGGCCGGTCGACAAGCGGTCCTCTTCGGCCCGTGAATGGTTCGACGGGCGGCGCTGCGCGGCGGTGTCGCTTGACGGCGCGAAGCGGCCGGTGGCCGTCATGCCATTTGATCGCTTCACGTAGATCTGATAGGCGCGTGTGTCAAGATCCTCGGCCCAGCGGCGCAATTGCTCATCGTTGGTCTCGAGGGCGATGTCGTGAAGCTGAGCGCACACCGCACTGCGGCGCAGCCAGTCGGCTTTCTCGCGGGCCAGCCGCGCGGCAGGCGATTCCGACAGTTTCGCCGCTTCGGCGGGTTTATCGCGCGCCTGGTCCGCGGCGGGCTTGTCCGCTTTTCTGAATGGGATCAGCCGGGAATACCAGCTGCGCTTCGGCGGTTCGGCCGATGCCGCCGCCGACAGTGCCATGACAACCGCGCCGCTCAAGAGACACCATCGTCCCATGGGCTTGCTCCCCCGTGCAGGCGCAACACCTCGTGCGAGGCATGCCGCCACGTCTCTCACCTTGGACCGAAAAATGAATGGCGAGCGTATGCCAAAAGTCCTCGCGCCTGTCCAGTGCAGTTTCTGTGTGAAATCAGCTTCAGCTCAGCGGTCCGGATTCGCCTCTCATCTTCGATCTTTCATACAAAAGTGGGTGAAGAGCGATCCCGTCGGCGATTTAGGAACCGCTGAATAACAACTTCCCGATTTCGAGGTCGGTATGGTAGGCTCAGCTGACGCACACAAACCTTGCATCCCAGTAACGCTCACTCTCGAAAACATTTGTGCGTAATAGTCAGGCCCGGTGAGGGGAGAGCGGCGGGGGAGAAAAAATGCTAAGACGAAAGAAGCAAGGAAGCGAAGGCAAGCCGCCGGATCGCGAGCGTGAATGGTCCGCGCGGTGCGAGAAAAATCGATAAGATGCCTGCATGGGGCTTGACGCGAAACCTCATAGACGGCCTGGCGGATCGCCAGGCCGCTACGAGCTACTCGACCACTACTCTACCTGAAGGGAGTTTCTGTTTATGACCAAGCTCTCAGCGACGCTGGCGGCAATGCTGTTGACACTTGGAGGCCTGCTCCTTACGTCCTTCGCCCAGCCGGCAAGCAAAGCTGTTGCTGACCAGCCCAAGGACAAGGGTCCGGATCAGGAAGAGAAAATGGTGGTCAAAGAGGATGTGGTTTACGGCCGGATCCAGGGAGCGGGCTTGCTCGCAGACATCGCCTATCCCGAGGGTGCCGGACCGTTCCCGGTCATCCTCTCGGTCCACGGCGGGCGCTGGTTCCGCGAGTCGAAATCGACCCATAGCGCCATCAAGGTCCGCCAGTGGGCCCGCTTTGGCTTCTTCGCCGTGTCCATCGAATACCGGCTGATCGGCTGCACTCCGGCGCCGGCTTGTTATCAGGATGTTCTCTGCGCCATCCGCTGGGTCCACGCCCATGCGGGCGAATACCCCATCGACCGCCAGCGCGTCTTCTTGATCGGCCAGTCAGCGGGCGGCCACCTGGTATCGCTGGCCGCGACCCTCGGCGAAGGCCCCTTCAAGCGCACCGGCGGCTGGGAAGATCAACCCCACGATTTCCGAGGCGTCATCGCCGTGTCCGCACCCTACGATCTCAACAAGCTGGACTGGGGCAATGGCTGGACACCGCTCGGCGAGGAGCCGGTTGCCGCCCGACAGTTGGCGTCACCGATCCATCACGTCAGCGCGAAAACAAAGCCGATTTTGGTTATTCACTCTGACGACGACCATTCGGTGCCGATCCGGCAGGCCCTGGACATGGTCCAAGTACTGGAAAAGGCCAAGGTCCGCCATCGCTTTGTTCATCACAAGGACAAAGGCCATGTTTCCATCACGGACGATGTCATCCGCGAGGCCCGGGCCTTTGTCGAGGAGATCAGCGGAAAACAATAGTTTGATTTCGGTGACAACCTCTTTTCTTGGGGACGCGACAGGATCCCTAACTCTACTCGAGGAGGTCCGACATGAACCTGAAGGTGTTGGTGGCCCTGGCAGGCGCCCTCCTGATTGGTGGAAATGCCGCCGGGGACAATGCTACCGTTGAGGAAGTCGAGAATGCGGTCCGAACCCTCAATGAACTGTTTGTGAAGCGGGACGCAGACGGCATCCGACGGCTCATGACCGCGGAACACCTGGCAATTACACCGTACTACGGTGGTCCTCAGAACATTACGGAGCAGTTGGAGCACCTGGCGGACCACCGACTAACGGAGTACGCGATGGGGAAGGTCAAGGTTACCCTGCTGGCCAAGGACGTGGCCCTCGTCAGTTACCCCCTGACCCTGAAAGGGACCTACAAAGGGGAAACGGTTTCCGGAAAGTACTACGTAGGCGCGGTCTGGGTGAGGCGAAACACGAAATGGCTGGAGGCGTTCTACCAGGAATCGCCGGTGGAGAACGCGCAAAAGGGGGGCCGTTTCCGGCGCGTGCGCTACGGTGAGATCTTCGTGGTCGATGGCAGCTCGAATCAGCTGGAAGCCAGAGTCTACAACACAACTGGCCTCAACGACTGCCCCGCGGGCAAATGGAAGGCGCTCGATCCGGAGGGAATCAAGAAGGAGCTCAAAGCTCTCGCCGTCATCCTGAATGGACCGCGTTATTGGATCATGGACAAGGCCGGCCTGCAGGATAAGCCAGGACCGGTGGTTTCATTCGGCGGGCTCGAGATGCGTCAGATCGCTACCCTGAAAGTGCCTGCGGGCGATCTGCTCGGCGGCAGACCTCGGCGAACGCCTTATTCGGAGCAGGTGGTCATGCGAAATACGGAGTACACTTATGCCGCCGGAAACAAGGTCTATGAGCTGGTTTCACCGGACGGCACTGCGTACGTTATGCAGTCCTATTCTCACGAGGTGGATGATACCTTGACGGAAGAGTCCCTATCGAGCCTGGGGAATCGGCTGAAGCTTCCGCGGAATTGGAAGTATCGCCTTCGAAAACTGGATGCCGACTGGGTTGTACGTTCCACGGAAGGCAAAGCGCATGTGATCCAGGATGAGTTCCAGAATACCTATCAGCGCGTTGATCCAGTGACCCCTGCCCGACAGGATGCCGAGTCCATCAAAAAACTGCTCCTCAAGGTGGAACGCGACTGGGCGACCGCCCTCGAGAAGAGAGACGGCAAGGCGATCGCGGCGCTGCTTGCGAACGACTTCATTTCCGTCGAACCCGATGGCAGCCTGCTCAATAAGGAACAATACCTTGAAGCCCGTGTGAAAGACCAGGAACTCGAGTCATCCACATTGGAGCAGATGCAGGTTCGCGTCTATGGTCCTACGGCAACGGTCACGGGACTCCAGACCAATCAGCGCAAGCGGAAGGGAGAAAAGGTGACCGAGCGGTATCGCTATGTCGATGTGTTCATCCTACAGGACGGAGCCTGGAAATGTATTTCAACTCAGGTGACGCCACTGCCCGCGAAAAAGTAGTGCCTGCCACCCCAGCACGAATCGAAGGGAACAGGCCGGCATTCCATCGGCGTGAGCCAAACTACCGGGTGCGGTTGAACGGGCCGGCATGCGGTACAATCGCGGTAGTGTCGCAAACGCCCCGGGCAATGGGGACATTCACGGGGGCAAAAAGGGACGCAGCTCATTAATGAATGAGTTTCCGATAGGAGTGTCAGTAGGATGTCACTGACTGAATGGGGGGGGGCCGAACAATCCGCTCAACTTGACCGGGGCCGCCCTTTCGGTTTTGCGCAGTACAATGTTTTCCGAGGCGGCCCCGGCAGCTTATCCTTATCGTTCGGGTGCGACACGAGGCTGTCGCTGTTACTGTCATGCTCTATTAAGGAGGGCGTTACTCCCCAAAGTGATATGACCTGCGGTACTGCCCGCAGTATCCTACCGCGACTTGCGTCACCGGAGGTGCGAAGCTCGCGGCACAACGTAACCTCATCCGTCAGGATGGCAATCTAACCGTGAGGCCAAGTTGCGACTGCCAGCATCCAAGGTGGTCGGGAACCAGGATCGTGTGGTAGGGTCAACCCAGGTGAAGCGCTGCTAAACGTCGTCACACAGAACCAGGGCAAGATGCTCTACGCCCTGGGACCAAAAGGTACGTGGTCAGGTCCAGGGGCTCCGAACTCCTCTGGCGCAGTTGTTGTACCACCGGCGGAGAGGCGCGACCTAACCCACACTGTGACAGCGCCGGAACGTGGTAAGCCCGTCGTCTTCCCTCGCGAGGGAAGGCTGTCTCGCAAGAGAGGCTATGGGGCGGCGGGTAGAGGAGGAGGGAGCAAGCGAAGGCCGGTCTGTAATGGATCGGATAGGCATTGAGCTTCCCGGCGACATCATCCCACGGCGAAAGCCGGCAGACTTCCCTCTGGTGTTGGTCTACGTGAAACGTGTGGCAAACCGACTTGAGGAGGGAAAGCAGAAATGTTGGCGGAGTGCGATGCTCTCCCATGGCCAGGGTCTTGAAGGCTTGCCGCCGACCCAGGTCGAACCTGTCCAGGAGTTGCTGGACGACGGCGCTATCGACCGGCGTGCCCAGAGCGGCCTGTTCTATCGCGACGGCCAACTCTACAGCACGACGACGATGCGTGTCTGGGATCACGATTTCCCGTCGTTTGCTGAAGGCGTGGTCATCCCACATGGCTTGTATGACCTCAAACGCAATCGCGGCTACGTCAACCTCGGCATCAGCCGCGACACCAGCGAATTCGCCTGCGACAGCATCTACCAGTGGTGGACTGCCGAAGGACAAGCCGCCTATGCCCACGCCAAGGCCTTGCTGCTCTTGTGTGACGGCGGCGGCAGCAACAGCGCCACGCAGTATCTGTTCAAGCAGGACCTGCAGGCCTTGGCCAACCGGATGGGCCTGGAGATCCGCGTGGCTCATTATCCGCCGTATACCTCCAGGTACAACCCACTCGAGCATCGGCTGTTTCCGCATCTGAGCCGTGCCTGCCAAGGCGTGATCTTTCGCAACGTGCAACAGGTCCAGCATTACATGGCCAAGGCTGCCACCAAAGGCGGGCTCTCGGTAGTCGTCAACATCCTGGACAAGATCTACCAAGCCGGGCGAGAGGTCGCCGCTGGCTTCAAACAAACCATGCGTATTGTCAAAGACAAACTCCTTCCCCGACTCAACTACCGGGCCCTGCCGGCTCCATGTTGAAATCGGGAAGTTATTCTTCGCCGCGTCCTTAAGGAACGATCCATGCGACTGGCCATGCGTTTTTCCGCCATCTTCGTGACATGCGCAGCTTTCCTGATTGCCGTCCGTGCGGACGACGAGGCGAAGGACCTGAAGGCCACGGTAAGCTGGCTGGTGAAGCATCAGGCAGCCAACGGCGCGTTCTTCGCCGCCGAGCCGAACAAGGAAAAATCGCCTTCGCTGCGTACGACATCTGCCGCCGTGCGCGCACTTCTCTACCTCGGCGCTGAGGTGCCGAGGAAAGCGGACTGCGCGAAGTTTGTCGTGAGCTGCTTCGACCCTGCCAGCGGCGGCTTTGCCGATGTTCCAGGTGGGAAGCCGGACGTGTTTCTTACCTCGGTTGGCATCATGGCTGTCGTTGCCCTGAAGATGCCGGCGGACAAGTACGAGGCCGGCGTCATCAAGTTCTTGACGGATGAGAGCAAGACGTTCGAGGACATGCGCATTGCCGTCGCGGGGTTGGAGGCGCTGGGCAAGCCGTCGCCCATGGCCAAGGAATGGCTAACGCGGATTCGCATGATGCAGAATGCCGACGGCACCTTCGGCAAGGACCTGGGCCGGGCGCGCGTCACCGGCGGCGCCGCCGTGGCCATGCTGCGACTCGGTGGCAAGCTGCACAACTCGGACGCGATTGTAAACGCGCTCAAGGACGGCCAGCGCCTCAACGGCGGCTACGGCAAGGAGGATTCCGAACTGGCCTCCGACATGGACAGCACCTATCGCGTGATGCGTGCGTTCGTCATGCTCAAGCACAGGCCGCCCGATGTGGAAGGCGTGGCGTCTTTCGTTCTGAAGTGCCGCAACGCCGACGGCGGCTACTGTCTAAAACCGGGTGAGGCGTCGAGCATCCCTGCGACCTACTACGCGGCGATCATCCGGCACTGGCTCAAGCACAAGTAGCCGGGAATCGCGAAGACCGACGCTCTATATTGGTTCGATGTTCTGGCTCAATTCCCGAAAAGGACAGTCCATGGCAAGACGTGACTTTGATGACGAGGACGAGGCCCCACGGCGCCGCAAGGCCAGAAGGTCCGATGAAGACGACGAGACACCGAGGAAGAGTAAGAAAAAGAGCCGGCAGAGGGATGACGAGGAAGAACCGTCCTCATCTCGGGGACTGCTCATCTGGGCTAGCGTGGGCGGCGGTGTGCTGATTGTCGGACTGATCGTTGTCGTCATCGTCCTGGTCAGTCGACCCGGCGGTGCCGATCCCGCCAACACCAAGGTGAAAAAGCTGGGGCCGACGCAGTCGTTTGTCGGAGACCTGAATTCCGAAGCGGCCGGCAAGACTTACAAGATCACGGTGGAATGCGACCCGGAGACGGAAATCGAAATCGTCGTGGAAGCGGAAATTGAGGATAACCGCGGCAGGCGCCGAGAACAAAGGCTGGGCCAGACCCGGTCGCGTGGCAAGACTTGTTCCATGAGTTTCGTGGCGCCAGGATTCGGCAGAATTCCTTTTCGCGTGACAAATCATGGGACCGGCGCGGCGACCTGCACAATCTCCCATAACGGCATCCGTCCGGGCAGTCCCGGCCTGAAATTCTGATATCTAGAAGTTCGCTGGCGCCAGGTTCCGCAGGAATTGGCGTCACTTACCCTTGATCATGCGCCCGATGACGCCATACTTCTTGGCGCGCGCATCCTCCTTCTGGCGCAGGGCACGTTTCTTGGCGGCGCGGGTGCGCGGTCGTTTCCTCGGCATGACGTGAAACCTCCTCGATGATCCCTATTCGGCGGTGGCGTGCGCCTTGCGCGGCGGCGCGACACGGCCCATGGACGCGCCGGACTTCTTCGAGTAGCGCTCCTTGCTGCCGTCCGGCAGATAGCGGACGCCGACACGCGTCGGTTTGTTGGTCTGCGGGCAGATGAGCTGGACGTTGGAGATATCCACGGGCATTTCCTTGGAGAGCCGGCCGCCCTGCGCGTTCTGCCGGTTGGGGCGCAGATGCTTGTAGACGCGGTTGATGTTCTCGACCAGGATCTTGCCTTCCTTGTGCAATACCTGCAGCACCCGGCCGCGCTTGCCGCGATCGTCGCCGGAGATCACTTCCACGATGTCGTCTTTGCGAATGTTCATCGCCACACTCTCCATCACGTTCCGAGGTTCACGATTCAGGTTCGCAACTTGAATCTCGACACTCGCAACTACTTGCCTTCTTTGTAGACCACGTGCTTGCGGACGACGGGGTCGTACTTCTTCAACTCCAGCCGCTGATTGGTGTTCTGGCGGTTTTTCTCCGTGAAGTAGCAGTGGGGGCTGGCCGTGCTCTGCATCTTCACGTAGGACCGTTTTTCCTTGTTCTTCTTGGCCATGTTCGCTACCTCCTGGCCCGGCCGGGTATCCCGGCGCTGTTCGGATTTCTTAATCTACAAAGTCAAAACGCAAATGACAATCGCACCTGGACGAACTGGAGGGGCCAGCTGGAATGGGACGAATGGACCGAATTGACCGAAAAAGCAGGCGCATCAGCCATTTCTCGCTCGGTTTCTTGACCTGACCATTGCCCGGTCTTTTTCCGTACGCGAACAATGGGTACAGATTGACCTCAAGATTGCGCCGAGGGGTAGAGGTCGGCGTCCGGACGTAATCTCGGGCGAATGTGCAACGGCAAGCAGGTTCACGAGAAATGACAAAGTGCTGTTCCCCTGTCCTCGTCCTGGTTCTGTCGTCGTCGCTGCCAGGCGCGCCAGCCGCACCGAAGTCGGCGCCCTTATCCGAGAGTGCTGTCAAGGACATGGCCGGCGTGTTGCGCAAGATGATCATCCAGGCCATGCCGCCGGTGCTTTACGAGGGGCAGGAAAACTGGGGCCGCCACTCCAACACGCTCGATGGCATCACCTGGCGCGGCAAAGGGGGCGGCATCCGCGCCGAAATCCGCCGCAAGCCCAAGAACGACGGTACCTGGCGGAAGGTGCGAGTCACGCCACGCGATCTGGAGCGCACGCTTGCCTTCGACATTCGCAACTGGCAAAACGCCAGCGCCGAACGCATCACCTTCAATGCCATCCTGGCCTTTGACGCCGGCGTCCGCTTCGATCAGCAGATCTGGGAATCCGGCGTCCGCCTTTACGCCGGCTTCACGCGCGCCCGTTTTCGCGTCAAGCTGAATCTCAATTGTGAGCTATTGACTCGTGTCGAGACCAAGAAGAACAGCATCCTGCCTGACTTCGTGTTTCGGCTCCGCGTGGTCAAATCGGACATGAAGTACGACGACCTGGTAGTGGAACACGTGGGCGGCATCGGCGGCACTGCGGCGAAGCTCCTGGGCGAAGCCATGCACAAGGCCGTCACTCGCCTCCGGCCGGACCTGGAGCGCGACATGCTCGCCAAGGCCAACGCTGCCATTGTCAAGGCGGCCGACACCCGAGAGGTGCGCCTGAGTCTGGGCGGATTGCTGAGCGCAGGTTCTGCAGTGAAACAGGCGCCCGGCTCCCACAAGTGAACGAGCCAGTGCGCGCCGTTCGCTGATCGTCACTCCTGCGGCAGTTCGGCGATCGCCTGGTGATCACCGACGAGCACCAGGATGTCGTTGCCCTGGATCGTCTCATCGCTGCCGGGAACTGCGATGTTGCGTTCTCGTTTCTTCGTGCCGTTCCCGTTACCGTTGGTGGTGACCTGCCGCTTGATGCCTATCAGGTTGACGCGGTAGTGCGTGCGCAGTTTCAATTGCGCCAGCGTTTTCCCCTGAAAGCTTCGGGGAGCGCGGAGTTGCACGATGCCGTGCTCCTCGTCAAGCTCGATGAAATCCTCGAGTTGAGGATTGGCCAGCCGCCGCGCCAGCTCGAAGGCTGCCTCTTTTTCCGGCTGAATGATCTGATCAGCGCCGATGCGAGTCAGGATGTCCGCCTGCATCTGCGTTTGCGCCCGGGCGATCACTTTCTTCACACCCAGCTTCTTGGCGATGAGGGTGGTCAGCAGCGACGGCTCGAACCCTTCGCCGATGGCCACCACACAGACGTCGACGCGGCCGATGTTCTGGGCGCGCATGGCCTCCTCGTCGGTCATGTCCATCTGCACGGCCACCGTGACGTGCTCCTTGATCTCGTCCACCAGGCGCCCGTTACGATCGACGGCGATGATCTCCACACCGCACTTGCACAGCTCGCGTGCCAGCCGCGAGCCGAACCGACCCAGGCCCAAAACGGCAACCTTGCGCATGAAAGTTTCCTTTCCGTGCCGCGTTCCTATCCCAGCATGACCTGCTCATCGGGATAGCGGTAATGTTCCGAAGTAGTGCGTCGGGCCAGGGCCATCAATAGCGTGAGCGGACCGACGCGGCCGATAAACATGGCCACGATGATCAGACAGCGCCCCCCAGTGCTCAGGCTCGGCGTCACGCCCGTGGACAGGCCGGCCGTCGCCAGCGCGCTGCTCACCTCGAACAGGTAGTCCAGAAACGAGCCAGCGCGGTTCTCCATCACCAGCAGTACCAGCGTCATGGCCACCACCATGACCATGCCCAGCACGACGATCAGGAAGGCGCGATACACCTGGCTGGTGCCGAGGGTTCGGCGAAACACCTCGGTGCGCTCCCGCCCGCGCAAGACAGCCAGCAAGGTCAGCAAGGCGACGGCCACGGGGATCGTTTTCACGCCGCCGCCTGTCGAGCCCGGCGAGGCGCCGATGAACATCAACAGGACCAGCAGAAACTTGCTGGCTTCGCCCATCTCTCTCACCGCCACTGATTGAAAGCCGGCGGTGCGGCTAGTCGCCGATTGAAACCAGGCGTTGGCCAGCCGGTTTTCGGGTGGCAGATCAGCCAGAACGCCATTCCATTCCAGCAGCAAAATGCCCAGGGTGCCCAGGACAAGCAGCATGAGCGTGGCGACCAGCACGAGGCGCGTCGTGAGGCTGAGTCGGCCGGGGGCGGCTGTTCTTGCGAAGCTTCGCCGCCGGACTACTTCACCGGTCCGCCGCGACAGGCGATGGAAAACATCGTGAAGCACGGCGAATCCCAGTCCGCCCACGATGATCAGCCCTGCCGTCACTCCCCACACTTGCCAGCGCTCGCCGTTGCCTTCGAAGCTGTTCGGCGCGAGCGCGAAGCCGGCATTGCAGAAGGCGCTGACCGAGTGGAACAGGCTGAAGAAGATCCGCTCTCCCGGCGCGCGGTCGGACCACAAGCCGCTGAGAAGCACGGCCCCGACCGCCTCGGTCGCCACCGTGAAGATCAGGATGGCCAGCACCAGCCGGCGGATATCGGCCAGGAACTTTCGCTCCAGCAAGCTACCGAGCAGGACCGTTTCGCGCATCAACAGGCGCCGGCCGGCAAAGATACTGAAGAACGCGCCGCAGGTCATGATGCCCAGGCCGCCGACCTGGATCAGTCCGAGGATCACCATCTGTCCGCCGCCCGACCAATAGGTTCCGGTATTCTCCACGGTCAGGCCCGTGACGCACAAGGCGCTGGTCGAAGTAAACAGAGCGGTGAAGAAATCCGCGCTGCCCGGTCCACGCTGGGCGAACGGCAGCATGAGCAACACCGTGCCCATGCAATCGGCCGCGAAGAAGGATCCCACCAGCACGCCGGCGGGACTCCAGCCGGCAATGCTCACGTGGCGAAAGAGATCCAGGAGTCCCAGGCCGGCCCAGGCGATGATGGCCAGACGTGACCACGGCACCAACGCCCCCATTCCCCCCATTCGTGTATCGAAGCTTACCAGTGTTGTGAGGTAACCGTCCGGCAGAATCGTCAGGATGAGGGCGATGAGGAACGCGATGGCCAGCGCCACGGCTGCGATGGCTTGTCGATGACGAACCGGCAGGCCCCACGACACCCCTAGACGCCAATCCAGGACGGCAAGCGCGGTGAGCACGATGGCCGATGTCACCGCCAGGCACTCGAGCCATAGCCGTGTTTGCCACGACAGGCTTTCAGCCCCGAAGACGACCAGAACCGTCGCCACGCCGACAACGAGACCTGCCACACGAAACCATGTGAGAAGCGATGGCCAGGGCCGGCGCGTCGTGATTGGCGAATCCGCAGCTGGATTGGCAGAGAACCACACCATGGCAGACCTGAGAGCGATGACGGTCTGGCGAACAGCTGCGGGATGATAGCCAATGTCGGCGACCCGAACGAGTCCAACTCACACGTACAGGGTGCTCGAATCCATACCACCCAGGATCCTTACATGACCCATGCCACCTGCCTGATCCACGCCAGAGTCCCGCCGGGTTTCCTTGGAAAATCGAAGCGACCGGCTATCATCCCGCCGCGCTGGCCCGTACGACGTGCCGATTTCCCTGAGTTTGCCAGGCATCGTCATTCCACCATCTTCTTTGTTTTGCGGAACCAAATCATGCTCTCGACATTGCTTGCCACCGCTGCCCTGGGCGCTTGCTGTGCGATGGACTTTCCCCCACGGGATGACGACCATGTAATTCAGCTTGCACGGGTCGGCGATCTCAGGCCGGGCAGCGAGCCGGCCGGGCCCAGCGCGCCGGCGCCGGCCGCCAAGAACGAGGCTCCCTCGGACGCTGACCGCATCGGCCGACTCAAGAAGTCCATCGAAGTCGACCAGAAGCAACTCGAATCGTTGATTGAGGAGGAGAAGAATCCGAACAACGAGTTCCGCAAGGCCGAAGCCGACTTCCGCACGCTGGACAACGAGCTGGCCGACAAAAAGAAGCAGATCCAGGCCCTTCAGGAAGGAGGCAAGGTGAACGAGGCCAAGAGCCTGGATGCCGAGATGCAGAGCCTGTCGGCCCAGTTCAAGACTGCCAAGGATCGCTTCAACCTGCTCATCCAGGAACGAAAAGTATTGCAGGAGAAGGCGGCCGTCCTCAGCAAGAAAATCGAGCAAGACCAAAAAGCACTACAGCAGCTGATCGGGACGATGCCACAGACAGTGGAAAAGACTACGCCCAAGACGGAACAAGCACCGCAACCGCCAACGCCTCCCGTGGCCCAACCCGCGACACCCGTCGGCACACCGCCCGGAAACGCGCCCGTCGTTACGCCCGTGCCGGTCCCCAAAGTCTCCGTGCCGCCGGGCGCACCCCAGCCGGACCCGAAGCACCCCGAAGCAGCGCCGGCGCCGCACGCGACGACGGACGCGAAAGACAAGCCATCCACGGAACTGATCCAGGCACAGAAGGAAGTCGCTGTCAAGCAGGAGGCCGCTCGCGAAGCCAAGGTCAAGGTCGAGTCCATCTCGGCGCGCATCGATGCGCTGCGGCAGAATATAGCCCTCGAGCAGAAGCTGCTCGAGACCGCTCAGAAGAAGGCCGACCAGGCCCGGCAAGCCCGCACGCTCTTGAACAAGGAGCTGCAACGGCGTCTCCGCGAGGATCCCACCAAGCTTGACGAGCTGTTTCAGGAGATCGGTGAGATCGAGCCGCGGCTCGCCAAGGCGCAAGCCGATGTTCGCTCGACGCATACCCGGCTCAACGAACTGCAAACCAGCCTCAATCAACTGCAACAAGAGCAACTCGCCAGCTTGCGCGAAGCCAAGCAAAAGCAGGCCGAGGTCGATGTGGCCGAGCAGAAGGTGAGCCACCTGCGCAACCCCTTCACGCCGCGCAACATCCTCAAGTGGCTGATCGATCACGGCCCCAACCTGCTTGCGATCCTGGTCGGCACGTTGCTGCTCTACCTGCTGGTCCGGCTGTCCAGCCGGCAGATCGCTCGTGTTATCGCCCGCAATGGCGAGCGCGGCAGTGAGCAGGATCGTCAAAATCGGGCCCTGACACTGGTCGGCGTCGTTCGCAATTCCGCCTCTCTGGCCCTGGTCTCGGGCGGCATCCTGATGGCCCTCGACGAGGTCGGAATTCCGATCTTGCCGTTGATGGGCGGCGCCGCCGTGCTCGGCCTGGCCGTCGCCTTCGGAGCACAGCATCTGATACGCGACTACTTCTCGGGATTCATGGTCCTGATGGAGGATCAGTACGGCATCGACGATGTGGTCCGCATCGGCACAATCTCCGGAAAAGTCGAGAAGATCTCCTTGCGCATGACCGTGCTCCGCGATATCGAAGGGATCGTGCACTTCATTCCGCACGGTACCATCACGGGCGTCAGCAACCTGACACACGGCTGGTCGCGAGCCTTCTTCGAGATCGGCGTTGCCTACAAGGAGGATCCGGACCGCGTCATGGCGGTTCTCATGGAACTGGGCAAGGAGTTGCGTGACGATCCCGCCTTCGGTCACCTCATTCTCGAAGATCCGGAGATGCTCGGCGTGGACGGCTTCGGCGACTCGGCAGTCGTCATCAAGTTCTTTCTCAAGACACGCCCTCTGCAACAGTGGCCGGTCAAGCGCGAGTTGCTCCGCCGTATCAAGCACCGCTTCGACGAACTGGGCATCGAGATTCCGTTCCCGCACCGTACCGTGTACCATCGTCACGACTGTGACGTGCCCGTGGACGGCTCGATCGGCAAGCACTCCAAGCACTCGGCGGCGTGATCCCTCAAGACACGCCTGTTTTGTGGAATTGTTGCGCGGCCGCGCCGCTTACTCGTAGTGTTGGGTGATGCCCCGCGCCGGTTCGACGCGGATAACTCCGTCAGATGTGACAGCGTCGTCGGCAACACGCGAGCATCACCTTTTCACTTCTACCCGCTCGCGATTCTTCATGTTGTACCGGTCTCCGGGCTGCAACACCTCGTAGTCCGTCTTGCCGGGGGCCACCGGCAGGCGGCGATTGTAGACGGCGACTGTGCTCTTGCCGATCACTTCCATCACCTCGCCACGGACAACTAGGGCCGTGGATTCGTCAATGCCTATGCCGAGGAGCTGTGGGAAGACGGCCATCAACTCGGTCATGTCCTGGGTGCGCTTGCGCTTGAAGAAATGCTGGTCGATGGCGGTGCCGGGGAGGAAGCCGAGGCCGCGCTCGTAGCCCTCGGCCATGATCTTGAGGTTGCCGAGCGGGTCGCCGCGCGGCATGTATTCGGACTGGATCGAGGCGCCGGCTGACGAACCGCCGATGACGCCGCCGCGCGCCAGCACGTCGCGAAACGCCTGGTGCGCCTTGGTGTCGAGATAGGAATCGACGAAGCGCCACTGCCGGCCGCCGCTGAACCAGACGCCGCGTGCGTCCTTGAGGCCGGCCAGGAACTCGGGCGTCTCCGCCTGAGCACGGTCGCTGGCGTGCAACACTCTCACGTTGCGGGCGCCGAACTTTTGCAGTGCCTTTGCCTCGCCGATCGTCTTCGGCAGTGGTTCGCCCAGAGCCGTCGGGATCACGACGATGGGCGCATCCGCGCCGCCGGCGGCGGCGATGAAACGCTGCCAGATCTGCGCCGGCATGCCGCCGCCGCCTCCGATGATCAGCGCACCGTGCGGCACGACGGGCGCCGCCGGTTTCTCCCGCGGAAACGGCGTTTGCGACCGTGCCAGCGCAGCCCGGCCCAGCGCCAGCAGATCCGCCTTGTCGCCCGGCCGCAGCACCTGGAAGCTCGCAGGCCTTCGACTGGACGCGGCCAGCATGGTCACGGCGTACGAGTTGCCGATCACGCTCATGGAACGTCCCCGGACCACGACGGCCGTTTCCTCGTCGATCCCCATTCCCGCCCAGCCCGGATGGTTTGCAAGCACCTTGACGAGGCGATTGACGCGATCGCGCTTGAGGAAATGCTGATCGATGACGATGCCGGGCAGCAAGCCGAGCCCTTCATGAATCGCGGCGACTGGATTGCCCTTGGCGATCATGAGCCGGCTCATGATGGCGGCGCCGGCGGAAGTGCCGCCGATGACGCCGCCGCGGTCCAGCAGCTTTTTCAGCTCGGCCTCGACGGCCGTGCCGCGATACGCCGCTGCTAAAAGAGATTGATCGCCGCCGCTGATCCACACACCGGTCGCCTGCGTCAACGGCTTGACAAAGTCCGGATTGTTGGCGGTCTCCCTGGAGCGTGTGTGCAGCACATGCAGCGACGCATGCTCGAAGCGCCGCCAGGGTTCCAGCGTCTTTTCGGCCGGCGTCTTGTCGGCGGCGGCGCTGGCCGTTGGAATGACGATCAATCGTGCTTGGTCGCCGCCCGCCAGTTCATGGAAGCGCTTCCAGATCACGTCCGGCAATTTCGCCCCGCCGCAGATGACCAGGCTGCCCCGAATCGGCTCAGGCAGCTTCGGCGCGGGAAAGCGCTGCTGCGCAAACAGAACGCACGGGATGAGAAAACAGACGTTCAGAACCGCGGCAGCGCGTCGCCATGACATCAGAGACTCCTGCAGTGCCTGAATCACTTCAGCAAGTCGCGCAGCCGTCGCAAGGCGCGCAGATAGCGCATCGAGGCGGCCGCTTCGGTGATGCCGTGCTCGGCCGCGACTTCCTGGTTCGATAGCTGCTCGAAATGCCGCATCCAGATGACCTCGCGATCATCCTCGTCGAGGCGGGCGATGGCTTCGTGCAAGCGGCGCTGCAACTCCTGGCGGACGGCGGCCGAGGCCGGCGTCAGCTCCGGATCGAGGAACTGGGCGGCCAGCTCCAGCGAGGAATGCTGCGCCCAGTCGGCGCCGGCCAGAGGTTGCTCCCGGTCCACGCCGCGCTTCTGGGCCAGACGATGCCGGCGATGGGCGTCGATGACATGATCGCGGGCGATGTGCCGCAGCCACAGGTGGAAGGGCATGACCGGCCTGGCAAGATAATCCTTGAGCCGGCGGCTGGCCTCGATCAGCACTTCCTGCACCACGTCGCTGGCGTCCACGCGGCGGGCGATGCCGGCATCCAGGCGCAGATGGATCATGCGGCGGACCGGCTCGCGGTGGTTATCGAGCAGTCGTTCCACCGCGGCGGCATCGCCCTGCCGGGCCTGGTCGAGCAGTTGGCGAGTCACATCGGATTCGTCCATCATGGGGGTATCGTAAGACGTCCCCTCTGGATTGCCAGCGGTCTACCGGAAATATCGGCATCGTTGATTGCTTTCGCTCGCGCGCGGGAGTACGTTGAAGGCTAAAGACACCTCACCTTTTTTGGAGGAACCCTCATGTTTCGTCTCTTGATGGTGGCCGTTGGGGTCGCCGTGCTGCTGACGTCGCGCGTTCCGGCCGGCGACGATCCGGCCGACGATCCAAAGCCCAAGAAGCAGGCCGCCCAGAAGCCCAGCCTGAAAGTCGAGGGCAAGCTCACGGAGGACGATCCGAAGGACAAGTTCCTCAAGAAGAGCCCGCACAAGGTCCACCAGTACAAGATGAAGGCCAAGTCGGTCTATGTGATCGATCTGTCCAGCAAGGATTTCGACTCGGTGCTGCGGATCGAAGATTCGAAGGAAAAGCACCTGGCGGCCAACGACGATTTCAATCCGCCCAACCTCGATTCACGCCTGATCTTCAAGGCGCCCAAGGACGACACCTATCGCATCATCGCCACCAACCTGGACGGCAAGGAAGGCAGCTACTTGCTGACCGTGCGCGCCGGGACCGAGGAAGACATCCGCAAGGCCGATCCGTTCCACGCCATGATCGGCAAGCCGGCCCCGGAGATCGTCGGCGAGTTCAGCATCAACGGCGAGGCCCGCAAGCTCTCGGAACTCAAGGGCAAGGTTGTGTTGCTCGATTTCTGGGCGGTCTGGTGCGGACCGTGCATCCGCACGTTCCCCCACCTGCGCGACTGGGACAAGAAGTTCAAGAAGGACGGCCTGGAGATCCTCGGCGTCACCACTTATTTCCAGCGTTTCGGCTTCGACAAGGAGAAGGGGCAGCTCAAGCAGGTGGCCAAGCAGACCAAGGACGAGGACACCGGCAAGGTCAAGATCGAAGGCTTGCTGAAGCCGGCCCAGGAACATGAGGTTATCAAGGACTTCGCGGCCCACCACAAGCTGACCTACGAGCTGATGACCATGACGCAGGCCAACTGGGCCAAGGCGTCCAAGGACTATCGCATCACCGGCATTCCGCATGTCGTGCTGGTGGACCGCGCCGGTAATATTCGCATGGTGCGCGTCGGCTCGAGCGAGGAGAACGCCGAGGCCCTGCGCGAAGAGATTCAGAAACTCCTGGCGCAAAAGTGAGTGAGCCTCTACCCGCAAACGAAAGAACGAGGAGGGAGAGCGATGTCCCTCCTCGTTTCATTTTAAACCGAGAGCCAGAAACTCGGGTCAGCCGAGGCGTCGGACCCGAACAGAGGGCTAGTAGACTTCGATCCAGCGGCCGCGGGACTGGAAGCGAATCCCCTTGCCGTCGCTGGACTGCTCGACTCCCTCGCGAACCTGGCGCCAGCCGGACGAGGTGCTGGCCTCGCGAAGCGACGCCTGCAGGTCAAGAGCGTGCCAGTCATTATCTTTCGGGACCGCCCAGCCGCGCTTGTTAAGCTTGGCAACAATGATAGCGCCGTCGTAGAGGATGTGGCTATCGCCATCCTTGACCCAGCGGGCCTGCGGTTGCTGAACGGTAGCGTAACTTATGGCCGGACCGGCCATGGTGGGCGGACATCAGGAGCCGGGCGCTGGCCGGGCAAAGGCGATCAACAGGGCGACAGGGAGAATCAACCTCATCAAGAAACCTCCTTGTGGGCGATTACCTGGGCGACAAGCAGCACACACATCTACGCTTCGCTCAGAAGTTCCCGGAATGCCTCGTTCCACGGCAATTGCTATGGGCAATTGTTTTGTCAGCCGGCCGGCCGAACCGTCTTGCTTTCTCACGCGGTTCATCCGCTGGTTCACGGCCGAAAAAAAACAACTCACCTGGGCGAAGGAGACGCACTTCGCGTCATGCCTCCTTCGTATTACATGCGGAATCAGGAATGAATGATCGGCGCTGGCTTACCCGCGAGGGTAGAGGTCAGGCGGTCATGAAAATGACAGCCCTCGGGTAAACCCGGCCTTGTATGGCCGTTTGGAAGGTGCCGCCGTGTCTGTTGCGAAATTCCTCATGGTGCATCCTCACGATGGTAGGTTGAAGAGTAGGAAGGATCATTGTGGTGGTCAAGTAAAAAGTCAAATTATTTTTTCCATATTGCGCAAGTCTCCCATCTTAGAGCCGCCAGTTCCGCAAGATGAGAGAAAAACCACCAAGATAGAAAATCTGGATAAAATGCGTTGACTATTAGCCCGTGGTGCATTTGTCGAGCAGCGGTCGAATCGCGGCCTTGCCATTGACACGACACCCCGCACAGCGTATCCGCACCGGCTCATTGTCCCCATTTCGGATTGGTTTGACCGTTCCCCGGCGGGGGGGGGCGCTATCCCGCAAAGGGCAAGCGCGAAGCCGGCAGGCGGTCATGCGAGGGTGCAACATGAACGGTATCGGCCGCAAGGTCGGTCTGGTGCTGTACTTGCTCGGGCTAGCCCTGAGCGGGCTCAGGCTGTCGGCGCAGTCGCCGGAAGGCCTGCAGAGGATTGCGCCGCCCGGCACGCCGAACCTGGACCATGTGCTCGAAGCTCCCCCGTCAGCGCCATCCCAGCCGAAGCCGCCTGCCCTTTCGGTTGCCCTGCAGCGTCCCTCCACCAGCGAGCTGGAGCGCGATGAGACGCAGCTCTTTCATCCGCTTCTGCGGCTGGATTTGCCGGGCCCCCAGGGCCTGTTCCGGCTGGAATCCGAGGACCAGTTGCGCGAACGCCTTCGACAGGAGGCCAAGCAGCGGCCAGGCGGCGTCGCCCGTGGTAACCTGGAGTTCCCCGACGACCGCATCACTCTCTCCAAAGAGCCGTTCCCGACACGCTACTGGCAGCAGCAGGTCGAAGTCGTCGAGCCCTACTATGTCGCCTATCGCAAGCTGTACTTCAACCAGATCAATCTGTCGCGTTACGGCTGGGACATGGGCGTGCTGGCGCCGCTGATTTCCGCGGGAACGTTCGTCGTTGATTTCGCCAGCATGCCGCTCCAGATCCTGAGCGATCCATGCCGCTGCTTTGAGTACAACACCGGTTACTTCCTGCCCGGAGACCCGGTGCCGTTCCTGCTCTATCCGCCGCGCGCGAAATAGCGGGAGCCGGGAACTGGCAAGAGGGAAAAGGAACACGGGCTTCATGCGGAAAAACGGAAACAGCCTGGAATCACGAATCGCGGCGCTGTGCCGTTGCCTGCGCAAGCTGTTGCGCAGCGTGCGCCTGCCGTCCCTGTTCCTGTTCGCTGTTTCCTTGTTCCTTCTCTCGGCCTGCCAGAAGACAGTCTTCATCCGTGAGCCGGATCTGTTCGAGGCCAGCCAGCGGCTCGACCTGACCCTGAACCCGGAATACGATCCGACGTCGGGGGTGGTGCCGTTCCTCGGCCGGGTCGGCGAGCCGGCCACCGTCATCGATCCCGAGCGGACACCGCGCTTCATGACGCTGATGGAAGCCATCGCCATCGCCCTGGAAAGCGGTACGGTTGGCGCCCAGAGTATTCGCAGTCCCGGTCTGCCGACCGACGACCTGGTGAACTTCACGGGAGTCGGCGTCGTCGGCTCGGACGCCATACGGGTGTTCGCCTTGCAGCCGGCCATCGACGGCGCCAACATCGACGCCGCCCTCGGCCGCTTCGACGCACAGTGGATCACCGGCATGAGCTGGAGCGCCCAGGACAATCCGACGCAGGGCCTGGCGTCGTTCACCAACGGCTCGGGCGCCAATTTCAACACGGCGCTGGCCAAGCCGTTGCCCACCGGCGGTGTGGCGGGCATCACCTTCAGCACCGTTTATCAGAACCTGATCAATCCGCCCGGCGGCTTGTTTCCGGTCGTCAATCCGTCGTACACGACCAACCTGCAGTTCGGCATGGAGCAACCCTTGTGGCGCAACAACGGCGTGGCCATCAATCAGCTCCTCGACAACTTTCCGGGCAGCGTGCTGTTTCCCGGCCTGAATGCACGTACCTCAGCCATAGTTCCGGGCGGCATTCTCATTGCCCGGCTGCGCTTCGACGAGCAACGCGCGGAATTCGAGCGTCGCCTGAACTACATGCTCCTCAACGTCGAGGTGTCGTACTGGCGGCTTTACGGCGCGTATGTCACGCTGTTCGCGGCCGAGCAAGGCCTGCGGCAATCCATCGAGACCTGGCGCTTTGCCAACACGCATTACCAGGTCGGTGACTACGATCCGGTGTTGCTGGCACAGACACGCGCCCAGTATGAACTGTTCCGCGTCGAGCGTCTCAAGGCCATCGGCCAGGTGCTCGAGGAGGAGCGGACCTTGCGCATCTTGCTCGGCATGCCGATCGAGGACGGCACGCGGCTGGTGCCTGCCGACACGCCGACGCTCGCGCCGATCGTGCCAAACTGGGACGCTGCCTACGAGGATGCCCTGTCGCTGAGGCCGGAACTGGTCATGGCTCGCGAAGACCTCAAGGCCAAGCAGTTCGGCGTGGTCGTGGCCCAGAACCTGCTCCGGCCTGATTTGCGCGCTCAGGCCACTTATGCGATGGTCGGTCTGGGCAACCGGCTTGACGGCAACGGCACCATCATCACGCCCGCCGGTGCCATTCCCAGCAATAGCCTGCGGACACTCTTCTCGGGCGACTTCGCCAACTGGACAGTCGGCCTGACCATGAACGTGCCCATCGGCTTCCGCACGGAATATGCACGCATGCGGCAGGCGCGGCTGGAACTGGCGAAATCCTACGCCGTCCTGAAGGATCAGGAGAAGAAGGCGCACAACATCCTGGCGCGGCAATATCGGCTGTTGATCGAGTCCTACAAGACCATCGAGATTCGTCGCATCCGCCGTCAGACACTGGCCCAGGAATTGAAATTGCTGGCAGACAAGGTCGCCGTCGGCACCATTGACCCGACCTCGCGCAAGTTCGGCGACTCGCTGCTCGACGCCCAACGCCTGTGGGCGCTTTCGCTCAGCGAGGAGTACCAGGCCATCGTCGATTACAACAACAATCTCGCGCAGTTCGAGTTCACCAAGGGGACGATCCAGCAACGCGATAATGTGCATATTGCCGAGGGCCCGGTGCCGATGGCCGCACAGATTCGCGCCGTCGAGCACGAGCGTGAACGCAGCCGGTCGGTGGTCATCAAGCGCCGCCTCGGCTTCCCGCTACGGACCAACGCGCCGGCCGGCGGCACGGGCGGCGCACCGGCGGGAGCCGTGGAGCGCTGGCCCGAAGGCGTGGCGCCGCCGTTGCCGGCGCTGTGGGAGCGCGGTCCGGGCCTGGACAAGATCGAGCTACCGGACGATGCCGAGGCATCGCCAAAGCCGCGACAGCGCCAGCAAGCCGCGCCTGCACTTCAGAATCAGCCGATTCAATCCACTCAGCCGACGTTGCTCCAAGCGCCGGCCAGCCCTGAACACGCCCCGGCCGCGGCTGGTGCAGCGATTTCGTTCCAATAGCGGCTCGTGCCATCCGTGACACTCCATCGCTAGTCGAAGCCTTCCCGACGCGATTTCGACCCGTTGAAAAGCTGCTGCGTCGGAATACCTGGCTCGCTGGTCCGCGCGCAATCCATTCGGCAGCTGCTTTCGTCTATTATCATGGTGACGTGACAGATCGCGGGTTGTGGAGTCAAACATGAGCAAGCGTTATCTGGTGGCAGCCGGCAGCCTGTTTCTGTTCGGGGCGCTGAGCTATTTGTCGTCGGCCGATCAACCGGCGGCGAAGGAGCCGGCCAAAACCGTTCGGCCGACGGTCGAGGTCGTCTTCTGTCTTGACACGACGGGAAGCATGGGCGGGCTCATCGACGCCGCCAAGCAGAAGATCTGGACGATCTGCAACCAGATCGCGCAGGGGACGCCGACGCCGAAGCTCAAGATCGGCCTGGTCGCCTATCGCGATCGCGGCGACGCCTATGTCACCAAGGTCTTCGACCTGACCGACGATCTCGACAGCATCCACGGCCAGCTGATGGCCATGCAAGCCCAGGGGGGCGGCGATTTCCCTGAAAGCGTTAACCAGGCCCTGCACGAATCCGTCACCAAGATCAAATGGTCCGCCGGCAAGAAGACGCTCAAGATCATTTTCCTGGTAGGCGATGCGCCGCCGCACATGGACTATGCCGATGACGTGAAGTATCCGGAAACGTGCAAGCTGGCCGCCAAGAGCGACATCATTATCAACACCATCCAGTGCGGCAACAACGCCGACGCCCGGTTGCACTGGGAGAAGATCTGCCGGCTGGCGGAGGGCTCCTACGTGCAGATCGATGCCAAGGGCGGACCCATCGTCGCGGTTGCCACCCCGTATGACAAGGACCTGGCGGCCATCAACGCCGAGCTGGCCCGTTCGACGCTCGTATATGGCGGCCGGGCACGCCGCGCCGAGAGCAAGGCCGTTGCTGAAAAGGCTGCCAGGCTCGATGCGCCCGCCGCCGCCGATCGCGCCGGCTTCGCCGGCAAGGCGGGCGGCATCACTCCTGCCGACGATCTGGTCGATCGCGTTAAGGACGGCAAGGTCAAGCTGGAATCGCTCAAGAGGGAGGAACTCCCGGAGGAGCTGCGCAAGCTCACCCTGGAGGAGCAGAAGGAGTACCTCAAGAAAGTCGATGCGCGCCGGCAAGAATTGTTGAAGAAGGCGGCCCAGCTCGACAAGCAGCGCGGCGCCTACATTGCCAGAAAGCTCGCCGAGGATGAAAAGGGCCGCGCCCGCGACAGCTTCGATGGCCAGGTCCTTCGCGTGCTGCAACGCCAGGCCCAGCGCGTCAACATCCAGTACGGAACCGATCCGAAGAAAAAATAAGCGGTCAACTCGCGGTCATTGGAGCGCAACGTGCGCGTGGGGCAAGTTGCCAGCCGCTCGTCGGGACGGGCAGCTGGCAACTTGCCCCACGGATTTTCTACAACAGATCTCATGGCCGATGAGCAATCATCCGTGACCTTCTGGGGCGCGGCCCGGACCGTCACGGGTTCCATGCACCTGGTGCGGGCGAATGGCAGGCAGGTGCTGCTTGATTGCGGCCTCTTTCAAGGCAAGCGATCCGAGGCACGCGAGCGCAATCGTGACTTCCCATTCGCGCCGCGCGAGCTGACGGCCGTGATCCTGAGCCACGCCCACATCGATCATTGCGGCAACCTTCCCAACCTGGTGCGGCAAGGCTTTTCAGGGCCGATCTTCTGCACGGCGGCGACGCGCGACCTGCTCGCCGTGATGCTGGCCGATTCCGCCAAGATTCAAGAAGAGGACGCTGCCTACCTCAACCGCAAGAAGCCGCCGAGCGACCCGCCAATCCAGCCGCTGTACCAGCTGCGCGAAGTGCACAGGACGGTCGCGCTGGCCGAGACCGTGCCGTTCGATCGGCCCTTCAATGTTTGCGACGGCATGGAGGGGCTCTTCGTCGAAGCCGGCCACCTTCTCGGCTCGGCGATGCTGCACCTGCGCATGGACACCGGCGGCTGGCAGCGCTCGCTGTCCTTCACAGGCGACCTCGGACGCAAGGGGCTGCCGATCTTGCGCGATCCCGCGGCGCTTCCGCCGGCCGATCTGGTGATCTCCGAGAGCACGTACGGCGGTCGGCGACACGCGCCGCTGGAGCAACTCCTCGACGCTCTCGCCGACGTGGTGCGCCGAACCATCGAGCGCGGCGGCAAGCTGCTGATTCCAGCCTTCAGCCTCGGGCGCACGCAGTCCATCGTCTACGATCTGCATCAGCTCATGCAGGCGGGCCGGATCAAGGATCTGGGTATTTTTGTGGACAGTCCTCTGGCCGCCAACGCCACAGAGGTTTTTCGCCTGCATCCGGAGTGCTTCGACGAGGAGACGGGCGTGCTCTGGTTGCTGCACCCCGACCTGTTCGGGCAGGAGCGGGTGCGCTATTTGCACACCGTCGAGGAGAGCAAGCAGCTCAACTCGGCGCCGGGGCCGTGCATCATCATCGCGGCCAGCGGCATGTGCGAATCCGGGCGCATCTTGCATCATCTGAAGCACAACATCGAGGATGCTCGCAACACCGTGCTCATCATCGGCTTCCAGGCGCCCAACACACTGGGCCGCCGCATCGTCGAGAAGAGCCCTGAGGTTCGCATCCTTGGCAAGACGCTGAAGCTTCGCGCCGAGGTTGTGACGATGAACGGCTTCTCCAGCCACGCCGACCATGACGATCTGCTGAGCGCCTTGACGCCGCTACGCGAGCGTGCGCGGCAAGTCTGCCTGGTGCACGGCGAGGTACCGGCCGCGGAAGCTCTGGCCGGCGCTCTTCGCACCGCTGGCTTCCGGCAGGTGACGATTCCGGATCGCGGCGAAGTCGTGGCGTTTTGAAACGGCAGCCCGGGCCGCGCAGCGTTCACATCGATCACTGCTTGGCGGCTTGCTGGATGTCGATTCGGGCGCGTGGGCGGAGCTGACTGATGAGCGACTCGCGCAGCCGGTCATAGTAGACCTCGCGGACCACGGGGCGCACGTCTTCGAACTTGATATCCTTGCCGGGCTTGTGGTCGATGGCCAATATGAGATGCTGGCCGAACTCGGTCGCAACCGGCTCGCTGAGCTGATAGGGCTTGAGGGCGAAGGCGGCGCGTGCGAAGGGCTCGACCATGGCGCCGGCGCGCGGAAACCAGCCGAGACTGCCCCCCTCGGCCTTGGAAGGGCAGTCGCTCTCCTTGGCCGCGATCTCGGCGAAGGCTTTCTCCATGGCCTGCATGCGCGTCTTCTCGCGCTCCAGCTTGTCGGCGCGATCGGACAGCTTGGCCAGTTCCTTGGCGACTTCGGCCTCGATCCGCGCCTTGGCGGCCAGCAAACGCGCCCGCGCCTGCTCCGCATTGCGCTCGGGGTTGATGGTGAGCAGGATGTGCCGCGCCTGCATGCGGCTGCCGTCAAACATCGCCTTGCTGCTCTCGAAGAGATCGCGCAATGCCTTGTCGGTGGCCTGCTGGGCGACGTACTTCTCCATGCGCATGGCGCCGGCAAGTTGATAACGCAGTTCGTCCTCGCTCAGGTGCAGGGCCTTCAGCATCTTGTCGAAGTCTTGCCCCTCTTTCTTGGCCTCGGCACGCATCTGTGCCATGCGCGCTTCGACCTCCTGACGCTCGACATTGACTTTCATCCGCATGAGATACTGATCGATGAGCACATTGCCGATGAGGAATTCAATGACTTCCTTGCGTGCCTGGGCGCGAGCTTCCTCGCGCTCGCGGATGAGGACTCGGTAGACGGCCATTTCGGGAATGGCCTGGCCGTTGACCGTCACGGCGACGGCATTGGCCGGCGGCGGCGGCGGGATGAACACCTTTTCTCCCTTGGCTGGCGCCGGCGGGGGCGTGCCGGTCTGCGCCCATGCCGGACGGATCGTCAGCATGGCGATGCCGAAGGGGATTAGCCAGCGAATGTTCCTGTCCATGACCGTTCTCCTCTTGCCACGGCCCACTGTCGAGCCGGCGGATTCTAGCGGGGCATGGTTCGCGCGCCGAGAGGAATTTCACAACAGCTGTGCGGGCCAGATTGCCAGGGCTGCACTGCTTGCGCTTCTTGCCGCGAACTCCAGGTTCCGTTCGCATAGAAGGAACCCCCAACCTCGCAAGTAACCCGGTCATGATCTCATTTTCCCGCGATGTGCAGGTATGAGCGTGCGCAGATCCTGCGCAATTGCTTGCTGACTCGACGCCTGGTTTCGCGAGGGCGAGGCTCCTGCCGAGCCGAGACTGATTAACGCTTGTTGCTCCTGGCTCGGCTCCTGGCTCGGCAGGAGCCTCGTTCGGTCACGGAATTACGGCTGACCGGCAACTGGCACGGCACTTGCACCTAGTTCGCTTGTGGGTGCCCGCTTGCAGAGATTGGCCTCAGGAGGTTGACGATGATTCCCTCGACTGTCGAACGAGTACCAGAGCACACCGCCGCGCATGTCACGGAGCAAATTCGCCGCAACACCGAGGAGCGGGTGGCACGATATGCCGGCGCGGGCCGACAGGCCATCGATCGCCGTCTGGCCGAGCTGGACCGGGAGTGGGACATCGAGCGAACGCTCGAGGCAAATGCCGCCACCTTCTCGCTGATTGGCTTGACACTGGGCGCGACGGTGGATCGAAAATGGTTTATCTTCCCCGCCGTCATCGCCGGATTCCTGCTTCAGCACGCCATCCAGGGCTGGTGTCCGCCGCTGCCGGTCTTCCGGCGTCTGGGGTTCCGGACGGCGTCGGAGATCGATTATGAGCGCTATGCACTCAAGTCATTGCGCGGGTAGTTGCCCATTCTGCGACAGCGAGCGTCTGCAGAGACTTCGAAACTGGCGCAGCTGCGCGGTGATCGGTTTGATAGTCTGGCAGCATGGAGGACATCGAGCGACTCAAGGAGGACGCGCGGGCGG
>VGYC01000070.1 GCA_016873095.1 Planctomycetota bacterium
CAAGTGCCGAATCAGCGCCAGCACCGCTGCGGGTGTCGCGGCGAGATCAGCTTCAGAAACAACCGGAGAAGCATCCATGCCAGCTGCAAGGATACCCCATTCCGAGTAGAAAACGCTAGACTGACCTGTGAACGGTTACGGATTGTCTTTATCGAAATCGATCGATCGCGCATCTCTGAAAACGTCGCGTCCCGGCGATCGCGGTTGTTGCCGCTATAATCAAGATCATGGCTACACCGACACTATTCGAGCCGGTTTCCGCTCCCGTGCCGCGGGCGCCGATTGTCATTCAGGATCAGGCGACGATTCCCGGCTGGGTGGAGGATCTTGCGAGCTTTCGCCGCTGGGCGCAATCGGCCGATTTCCCCGCGCGGGGCCGCTTCTCCTTCCTCAACAGCGAACTCTGGGTGGACCTCGCCATGGAGGAGTTCTTCACGCACAACCAGGTGAAATCGGCCTATGCCTTCACGCTCCAGAGCTTGCTGCACGCCAAGCCGACCGGCCGCTTTGTCCCGGACCGCATGCTGCTGACGCATCCGCAAGTGAACCTCTCCACCGAGCCCGACGCGCTGTTCTTTTTCTGGGAGACGATGCAAACGGGACGCATCCGGCTGGTCGAGAAGATCGACGACGGCTTCCTGGAGCTGGAGGGCACGCCGGATATGACGCTGGAGGTTGTGAGCAAGAACTCCGTGCGCAAGGATACGGTACTCCTGCGCGATCTCTACTGGAAAGCCGGCGTTGCCGAGTACTGGCTGGTGGATGCCCGCGGTGAAGTGCCGCGCTTCGACATCCTGCGGCACGAGTCCGACGGCTACCACGAGACACCGGCGCATGCCGGCTGGCAGCGCTCCGCGCTTTTCCAGCATGATTTCCAGCTCGCGCGCGAACAAGATCCACTCGGGAAACGCCTATTCATTGTCAAGAGCAGGCCGGCTTGTTAATCTGCCCGAGCGAGGTCGCTACGAGATCATCTCCTCTCGCTGGAGGCCTATCATGCGCCGAGTCGCGTATCTGTTAGCAATCGTTATCACTCTGGGCGCTGGCCATCCCGGCCGCGCCGATGTACCGGAGAAGTACCGGCCCGCCGTCCGGAAGGCGCTGGCCTGGCTGGTGAAGCAGCAGAACAAGGACGGCAGCTGGTCCAGCCCCACCCAGCCAGCCGACGTCGGCGGCACGGCCATGGCCGGGCTGGCGCTGCTCATGGAGGGAAGCACCGCGACCAGGGGGCAGTATGCGGAACCGATTCGCAAGGCCATCGCCTGGATGAGCAACAACTGCCAGACCAACGGCGACGACGGGCTGATCGCTCGCAATCGCCCGGCGGAGTACATGTTCGGCCAGGCCTATGCGGTGCTGTTCCTCGCCAGCGCCCGGGCCCGCGAGGACAAGATCGACGGCACGGGCCTGGAGGCACGCCTGGCCAAGGCGCGCCAGCGCGAACTCGACGATGTGCTCAAGCGCGCCGTGCAGTTCATCGCCAGGGCGCAATCGACCACCGGCGGCTGGTTCTACGTATCGTCCAAGGAAGCGCAGGACCAGGAAGCGGCGTCGTCCTCCATTGCGCAGGTGCTGGCCTTGCGGGCTGCCCGGCTGGCGGGCATCGAACTACCGAAGGAGACACTGCCAAAGGCGTTTGCCTACCTGGAGAAGATGACGACGAAGCGCGGCGGCATCCCGCTGTCGCTGCGCGGCAGAAGCGGCGAGCGTCCCAGCTTCACCATCGCCGCCTTCGCCGCCACCTTCGGCGACGAGCGACTCAAGCTGGACCTGGCGAAGAAGTGGCTGGGGTACAGCGAGCACACGATCCTCGTGGGCCGGGAAACCTTCGCGCTGTTCCATCATGCTCTGGCGATGCATGCCCTCGGCGAGCACGGCCAAGCCAAGCTGATGGGCAAGAAGAGCGAGCAGCCAACCTGGAGCAAGCAGCGCCCGCTGATCTTCGATCACATCGTGGCCACGCAGTCGGCCGCCGGGAACTGGACGCCGCGCGACTGGAAGCCACGCGAAGTCGTGTTCGGGACTGCGATCAACCTGATCATGCTGCAGCTCGACAACGAGCATGTACCGATCTTGCGGGCAAGGAAGGAGTGATGCGGCGCGGCATCGACGGCGCGGATGGCGCAGGTTGCGTCACGGCGCGAGGTGTGTTAGCTTGACAGGGTAATGGCAATGGAAATCGACTTCAACCCGATAGGCGCATGGCTGGTCAGCTAATCCCGCTTCCGGAACACGCGCCGCCGCCGCCGGACGGCCTCAGCCGGGAACAACTCGTGGCGCTCTGGTGCGAGCTGTACAACGCCGGCGAGAAGCTGCTACTGGCGGGCCTGCGCCGCGAGATCGGCCCCGATGGCGATCTGCAGGCGGCGTACCGCGACTGGCTCCGCCGCTATTACGATGACCACGACGTCGTGCTCATCCGCTGGGCCAACAAGATGAACGAGCTGCGAGTGCAAAATGGCGGCGGAAGTCGTCCTCAAGACGCTTGAGCATGTCTGGAACGTGCTGTCGCAGCTGCCCGTGCGCAAGGCACTCATGGGCGGGTTGGCGGTAGCATTCTGGAAACATCTGCGCTTGACCCAGGATGTGGACATTCTCATCGCCGTGGATGACAGTGCGCTCGCTGATCTGGTCGCCAGGTTGCAAGCAGCAGACATGCGCGGCAAGAGAAGCTCTCCCGTGCTGCACTTCGGGCCGCAGAAGATCATTCAAGTTCTCTATCAGCCCCCTGGCTCGTTCCTGGACATCCAGGTGGATCTGTTAGTGGCTCCGGACGACTATGCCCGCAATGCCCTGACACGCGCGCAGCCTGCCGTGTTGCCCGGTGTCGCGGAACCAATCGACGTGCTAACGTGCGAGGATCTGGTGATCCACAAACTGATCGCGGGGCGCATCCTCGATCAAGCGGATGCTGCCGCTCTGCTGCGGATCAACAGCAAGGACCTTGATTTTGCCTACTTGAAGGACTGGATTGACAGGCTCGGACTGCGCAAGGAATGGGAGGACGTTGTCGGCGAAGCCTTTCCAAGCGAAAGACCGCCGGCAACTCAGTGGGGTGGATAACTCGCAGGTCTCACTGGCTCGGAAAAAGAAATAGCCGCAGCGGAGCTTGCGGGTTCCGCTGCGGCCAGTTGTTGCTCGCGTTGGTGGATGGTCACACCAATTCCGCGATCGGCCTCGCGCCGTCGGGCAGCAGGAATTGCGGCCGGCCGGACTGGTCGATGTATTGCTGCTGGCGGTCGATGCCCAGGACGTGGAAGATGGTGGCCATCAGGTCGCGCGGGTAGATGGGCGTGGTGCGCGGCACCTCGGCCTTCGAGTTCGAGTCGCCGACGACCTGGCCCATGCGCAGGCCGCCGCCCGCGAGGGCGAGGGTGCACAGCGGGCCCCAGTGATCGCGGCCGGCGTCGCCGTTGATGCGCGGCGTGCGCCCGAACTCGCCCGTGATCACCAGCAGGATCTTCTCGGACAGGCCGCGCTGCTCCAGGTCGTCGAGGAACACGGAGATGGCCTGGTCCATGGGCGGGCAGGCTTGCCGCAGTTGCGGTTCCATGCGGTTGTGCATGTCCCAGCCTTGGTTGGAGTTGGCGTAGTGCAGCGTGACGAAGCCGCAGCCCGCCTCGCACAGACGGCGCGCGAGCAGCAGGTTGTCGCCCAGGCCGGCCGTGCCGTTGTGGTACATGTCGCGAACGCGCGGGTCTTCGCGGGTTACGTCGAACGCCTCGGTCGCCCGGCCCAGCAGCAGCTGCACCGCTTGCTGATCGAAAGCATCCAGGCCGGCCATCAGGCCGGAGCGATCGACGCGGCGGTTCATGGTGTCGAACTGCCGCAGCAGGCCGCGGCGATCGGCAAGCTGGTCGCGGCGCATGCTCAGGTTGAGGTTGCTCCGTGCCTGTCCGCCGACGTCGAACGGCGCGTACGCCGAGCCGAGCCAGTTCGGGCCGTCGGCGTAAAGCCCGGCCAGGCGGACGTAGGTGGGAATACCGCTATCCGGATGATTGCTGCCGCGCACGCGTGCGGTGATCGAGCCAAGCGATGGCTTGATCGGCTGGGCGCCGGCATCGGCGGGCGGGTGATCGACGCCGGTCATGACGAAGTGCGTGCCGCCGGTGTGCCCCGAGTTACCGTGCGTGAACGACCGGACGAAAGCCATCTGGCGGGCGCGGCGGGCCATGCGCGGGAACAGGCCGCCGATCTGCACGCCCGGGATGCTGGTCTGCGCCGCGCCGACCATGCTGCGATACTCGGCGGGAGCGCTCATCTTGGGGTCGAAGGTCTCGATGTGAGTCGCACCGCCGCCCAGCCAGAGCCAGACGACCGAGGTATCCGGCAACGAGCGTCCGGTGGACGCCGCCGCGCTGCGCATCTGCAGCAGGTTCGACAACCCGAACCCGCCCAGGCCGAGTGTCCCGACCTTGAGAAACTCGCGGCGGCTGGCGCCGTCGCAGTTGCGTCCGCTACGGTTTCCCCACAGATTCAACATGGCAATCCCCCCTTCTGGCAAGCAAGCGTTGGTATGAGACGGCACTCGTGAAAGCGCCGGCAGGTTTGGCGGGCCAACAATTCAAGTGTATGGTATGCATTCTGTCGAGGCGCTGTCAATCACGAAAACTCCGGTCGGCATGGGTCATTACGCGGAACCGCTGCCAGTCCATCGCCGGTCCCCGAGGCATGGCTAACATAACCAGTACGCCGGGCGCGAGGCAGCTTTACCTTGATGGCCTGGCGGTAATACAGAACTTCACGCCATCCATCACAAGGGAGCTTGCCGTGCAACGTCTCATGTTCCTCCTGCTGCCTTGCATTTCGCTTGTCACGGCCATTGTCACCGCCGGGCTCAGCCTCGGCGACGACATCGTATCCAGAGGCGCCGCGCTCGAAAAGCTGTGGGGCGAGGGCGAATTCACCGAAGGGCCGGCCCACGGGCCCGACGGCTGCATCTATTTCAGCGACATCGGCAACCGCGTCATGAAGTACGACCCGGCCACCGGCAAGACCACGGACTTTCGCAAACCCAGCGGCCGGGCCAACGGGCTCGACTTCGATCCTCAGGGCCGGCTCGTCGCTGCCGAGGGCGCCAACACCGGCGGCAACCGCCGCGTCACCGTCACCGAGAGGGACGGCGCCATCAAAGTCCTGGCCGATCGCTGGCAAGGCAAGCGCTTCAACAGTCCCAACGACCTGACCATCGACACCAAGGGCCGCGTGTACTTCACCGACCCGCGCTACGTCGGCAACGAGCCGCGCGAGATTGACGTCGAGGGCGTCTATCGCATCGACACCGACGGCACGCTGACACGGATCATCAGCGACGTTCCCAAGCCCAACGGCATCATCCTGTCTCCCGACATGAAGAAGATCTACCTGGCTGAGAGCGACCCGAAAGGCAAGCGCCGCCTGCTGGCTTATGCATTGAAGTCGGATGGAACCGTCGCCGATAAGAGGATCCTCCACGACTTCGGCAAGGACCGCGGCATCGACGGCATGTGCATCGACGTGAAGGGCAACATCTACGGCGCCGCCGGCCAGGGCAAGACCGGCGGCGTCTACGTATTTGACCCGGACGGCAAGAAACTCGCTTTCATCCCGGTTCCCGAGGCGCCCAGCAACTGCGTCTTCGGCGGCAAGGAACGCAAGACCCTGTACGTGACCGCAGGAAGGTCGCTCTATCGGATCACGCTGGGCGTGGAGGGCTTCGCGGTCTTCTGGCCGAAGTGATGATTCACTCGACTCAGAAATGCATTGCGTTGCCACCCCCCTCTCCGCACCCCGGCAACGAATCCATCATTGGGCCGCATTCGCTGCAGAGTTTCGGCCAAAAGCTCCGGGCGCAAATAGAAAACCTCTGGTTGACGATCCGGGGAGGTGCGGAATGAACTTTGCCGAGCAGCCGCCCTCGACACAGTGGACGGCCTTGAAGTATCGGGGGGCAAGATTTGCCGAGGTCTGGCTCAAACCAGGGGGCGATTGTCTCGCCCTGACGATTCGCATTCCGCAGGATGGTTTTCAGCTTCCCGACATGGGCCGGCAGTTGACGATCGAAAACCTTCTCAAGGCGGTCGCCATAGAGCCTGCGGAGGTGGACTCATGGATCCACGGAGACGTCAGTCATTCCGGTCTGGACAGCGCCCATCCTGAGTTCAGGAATCCGCTCATGCCGCCTTCATCGGCTATTCCCTATCTGGAAATCCACGTCCGCCTGAAGCCGGCCCAGTCTGTCGGCGGCGCTGGCGGCGCGGAAAGCGACGTTCCGGAAGCAATGTGGCAAGCACTCGAAGTCCGCTGGAAGGCGATCCAGACCCTGGAAGCGAGTCTGGACACCCTGCGCATCAGCATGGAAGGCCTCATGGCAGAAATGGAAGCCTCCTTGAAGCGCGCATTGACCACCGAAGAAAAACTCCATGCCCGGCGTGCCGACCTGGCGGAATGGAGCAAGGCAAAAACTCGAGTTCATCATGCCTTGCCCCGAGTGAGAGAGGCCATCCATCGCTCCATCTGGGCCATGGGCACACACGAAAGGAAGCACCTTGAAGAAGTTTACAAGAACCAGATCAAGCCCCGTCTCCCGTTTCCTCGGATGGACAAGGTGATGGAACTGCTGGAAAACCTGCAGAAAGACCGGCAAGTGCTGTTCGCACACGGAACGACGGTCTATCACGAGTGCAAAAGTACCTCGGCAAGCGCCCAGGGGACCCTGCGGACACTGCAGAATGGCGCCGCTGCGAATGCCAAAAAAAAGAGCGGATCGGGTGCACAGAGCAAGTTCTTCAAGAACGTCCGACGCTGGTCCGGAGCGGAATGACGTGCCAGGCGCCGACGCCAAGAAGATAACGCAGGAACGTGCGCGATTTCATGCCTCGGAGGAAGTTTCGAGGCCCGAACTCGGCAAGCCTGAGGAAGAGTCCCGTCCATGAAACGCCAGCAACTTCGCGGGCGCCGGTTCTCACCGGAAAGGTCATCATGGAAACTCAGGAAATCGATCGTGGGAAAGTCCTGTCTGTCCGCGGGAGCATCGTGGACGCAGCATTCCCGCGCCGGTTACCGGGATTCTATAGTGAACTCCATGCCGGGGACGGTCTTGAAGTGATCATTGAGGTGGTCTCGCACCTGGATTCTGAAACAGTTCGAGGGATCGCCCTGACGCCGACGGCTGGTCTGGCTCGTGGCGCGCCGGTCATCGATACGGGACATCCGCTTCGCGTCCCCGTCGGCGAGCGACTCCTGGGTCGGATGTTGAATGTCTTCGGCGAAACCATCGACGGTCAGGAGAAAGTTGCCGGAGGAGAGTGGCGCTCCCTGCACCGTCCTCCGGTGCGTCTGACCCAGCAGGGAGCGATCACGCAGATCCTGGAGACCGGGATCAAGGCCATTGACCTTCTCGCCCCCCTGGAGCGCGGCGGCAAGGCCGGACTGTTCGGGGGCGCGGGCGTTGGCAAGACGGTCCGCATCACGGAGTTGATTCACAATGTCGTGGGCAAGCACCACGGCGTCACTCTTTTTTGCGGCATCGGCGAACGTTCGCGTGAGGCCGAAGAATTGTACCGCGACGTACGCGCAGCAGGAGTTCTGGACAACACCGTCCTTGTCTTCGGTCAAATGAATGAGCCGCCGGGAGCACGTTTCCGGATCGGCCATGCGGCCCTCACCATGGCTGAGTACTTTCGCGACGACGCCAAGCGGGACGTGCTCCTGCTCATCGACAATATCTTCCGCTTCATCCAGGCAGGCAGCGAGGTTTCCGGATTGCTCGGACGGCTGCCGTCGCGGCTGGGCTATCAGCCCACGCTGGGGACGGAACTGGCGCAACTCGAAGAACGCATCTGCACCACTGCCGCCGCAGCCATCACCTCGGTGCAGGCTGTTTACGTCCCGGCCGATGACTTCACCGATCCGGCCGTCACGCACACGTTCGGGCATCTGTCTGCTCTGATCGTGCTCTCGCGCGACCGGGCCAGCCAGGGATTTTACCCGGCCATCGACCCGCTCCGCTCGGAGTCCAAGATGTTGACGCCGCCGATCGTAGGTCAACGCCACTACCAGGTGGCGAGAAAGGTGCGCGAGAGTCTCGCCGGTTATGACGAACTCAAAGACGTGATCGCCATGCTCGGGCTGGAGGAACTGTCGCGAGAAGACCAGCGAACCGTCCACCGGGCTCGCCGACTGGAACGCTTCCTGACGCAGCCATTCTTCACCACCGAGCCGTTCACCGGCCGCGCGGGACGGATGGTGGACTTGCAAGAGACGCTGACCGGCTGCGAGCGTATCCTGAACGATGAATTTGCCGACTTTCCCGAAAAGTCCCTGTACATGATCGGCGCGATTCACGAGGCCAAAAAGCCATGAAATTGAAGGTCGTCCTGCCTTCCGGAGTTTTTCTGGAGCAGGAGGTCGTCAAGGTGGTGGCGGAGGCGCAGAATGGAGCGTTCTGCCTGTTGCCTCGTCACATCGATTTCGTCGCATCCCTCATCCCTGGCATCCTTGCCTTGACTTCTCAAGACGATGAGGAGTCGTTTCTAGCCGTGGACGAGGGCGTGCTCGTCAAGTGTGGTCCCGAGGTTCTGGTTTCGACGTGGAATGCCGTGCGCGGGCCGCTGGGCGAGCTAAGGCATGCCGTGCGCGAGCAGTTTCGCGAACTGGGAGAACGGGAACAGAAAGCCCGCTCGGCGCTGGGCAAGCTCGAAGCCAGCATGGTACGGCAGATCCTTGAATGGGAGGACCGAGGCCATGCCTGAGACTCCGGACAGCGAGCAAGAAGTCGTCAAGCCACGCGAGCTCAGCGAGGAAGTTGGGGCCAAGGAAGCACGCAAGATCCGAGCACGCCGCGACATGGATCGGACGATCTGGTTCGGGCTGGGAATGTTTGGGCTGGTCGGCTGGTCCGTGGCCATTCCGACCCTGATCGGCGTGGGTCTTGGCATCTGGCTCGATCTGACCTTGCCAGGCCGTTTTTCCTGGACGCTGGCCCTGCTCCTGGCAGGTGCCGCACTGGGCGCCATGAATGCGTGGTACTGGGTGAGCCAGGAGCAGCAGGCGATGGACCGGGAGAGGGAGCAGCAACAGCATGAGTGAAGGGCTCCCATTGATCCTGGCCGGCGTTGCTGGACTGCTGCTGGGATTGTTCTATTTCGGCGGCCTCTGGCTGACGATCCGCTGGCTGCCAGCGACACGCTGCCCAGCGCTGCTCACACTGGGGAGTCTTGTCGGCCGCATGGCTGTGACCCTGGCAGGCTTTTACGCGATCATGGCCGGCCGCTGGGAACGATTGCTGGCGTGCCTTGCCGGCTTCGTCTTGATGCGCTTTGTGGTTCTGGCGTGCTTGCGTCCCGAAGACGCTCCACCTCTACCGCCTCAACAGGGGCAGGAATGACCGTGGACATAACTCCTGATACGATTGTCTACTGGCAAGCCGGACCGATGCGTCTTAGCGCGACCCTCGTGTTCACCTGGCTGGTGATGCTGCTCATGTTCCTGGGATCCTGGCTGGTGACGCGTCGCCTTTCCACGGGACACAAGCTGTCGAGGGGGCAGAATCTCCTGGAAGTCGTCGTGGGCGCGATCCAGGACCAGATCCAGTCGGTAACCGGACAGGAGTCGCGCCGCTATCTTCCCTTCATCGGTACGCTCTTTCTGTTCATCGTCGTCTCCAACGTCCTTGCGGTCGTGCCCGGCTTTCACCCACCGACCGGCTCGCTCTCGACCACCGCGGCTCTCGCGCTTTGCGTTTTTGTCGCGGTTCCGGTCTACGGCATCGCGGAGCACGGTCTGGTCGGACACCTGAGAAACTATATCCGGCCGAGCGTGTTCATGCTTCCTTTCAACGTCATCGGCGAATTATCACGAACCTTGGCGCTGGCGATTCGACTCTTCGGCAACGTCATGAGCGGCACGATGATTGCCGCCATGCTGCTGGCCATCGCGCCGTTCTTCTTCCCGGTTCTCATGCAGGCCCTGGGCTTGTTGACCGGCCTCATTCAGGCATACATTTTCGCCATCCTCGCCCTGGTCTACATCGCGGCTGCCACCAGGGCTCATGAGCCCCAGGGACCGGAAACGGCCGCTCAACCTGGTACCAAAGGAGACTGAGCCAATGGATAACGAAGGCTTGATCGGAATGGTCTCGATCATCGTCGCCGGCTTGACCATCGCCATCGGTTCGATCGGCGTCGCCCTGGGAGAAGGCTGGGCCGTGGCACGGGCCATGACATCCCTGGCTCAGCAACCTGATGCAGCTCCGACCATCACGCGGACGCTGTTTGTCGGCGTGGCCATGATCGAATCGACGGCCATCTATTGCTTCGTCGTGTCCATGATCCTGATCTTTGCCAACCCATTCTGGAATCACATGGTTGCACTGTCGGGGAGATGAGCTGTGCAGATCGACTGGTTCACGTTGATTGCCCAGGTCGTCAACTTCCTGGTGCTGGTCTGGTTGCTCCAGCGATTCCTGTATGGACGCATCGTTCGAGCCATGGACGAACGAGAAGCGCACATTGCTTCCCGGCTCGAGGAAGCTTCACGGTTGCGGGCCGAAACGGAGCGCGAAGCGACAGAATACCGATCGCAAAAACTGGCACTGGAGGAGCAGCGTGAGCAAGTGTTGCTTCGCAGCCGCGAACAAGCCGAGGCCCAGCGGCAGCAACTGATCGATGAGGCCAGGCGGGAGATCGAGAACATGCGGGAGCAATGGCTCGATGCATTGCAGCAAGAGAAGAAACAGTTCTTCCAGGACTTCCGTGAGAAAATCGGGCAGCAGGTTGTCATGATTGTCCGACGAGCGCTTCACGATCTGGCCAGTGTGGAACTGCAGGAACCGATGACGAATTCCTTTCTGGATCGACTCGAGAAGCTGGAGCCATCCGGGCGCCAGGTCATGGTAGATGCCATCCGTGCCTCGGAGCGAGAAGTGGAAATCCGCAGTGCTTTCCCGATGAATTCTCGCATGCGCGAGCGCATCATCCAGGCGCTTCGCGATCATCTGGACGATGGCGTGGCCGTGCGCTTCGAAGTCGAGCCCGCGCTCGGGTGCGGAATCGAGTTGCACGCCCATGCCCAACGACTGGCGTGGAACCTGAATTCCTACCTCGAAGGCCTGGAAGACGCATTCGTTCAAGAGCTGCAAAACAAGGCAATGGAACATGGCGCACAGCAACAGTCAAACTCCGGGCAGCAGCAGTGGACCGCTCCGGTCCGCCCTTGAGGACATGTCGACTCTGCTTGACCGTGCATTGGTCAACCACCGGGCTGACTTGACGCCCCATGAAGTCGGCCGGGTGATCGCACTTGTCCAGGGTACCGCGCGAGTGCGTGGCTTGCCAAACGTCAGCGCCGAGGAACTGGTACGCTTTTCCGGTGGCTCACTCGGACTGGCGTTCAATCTCGAACCCAATGAAGTCGGCGTCGTCCTGCTGAGCCCCGCCCACGACCTGAAAGCGGGCGCCCAGGTCCATCGCACCGGCCGCATCCTCGACTTTCCGGTCGGAGAGGAATTGCTCGGCCGTGTCGTCAATGCTCTGGGTCAACCTGTTGACGAACGTGGCCCGCTGCGGCTGGCGACACGTCGGCCGATCGAGCAACCGGCGCCCCCCATCATGCACCGCGCCCCGGTAACACAGCCATTGCAGACCGGCATCAAGGTGATTGACGCCTTGCTGCCCATTGGCCGAGGGCAGCGCGAATTGATCCTCGGCGACCGCCAGACCGGCAAGACGGCCATCGCTCTTGACGCGATCCTGAACCAGCATGGCCAGGACGTCATCTGCATCTACTGCGCCATCGGGCAGCGTAGTTCGGCAGTGGCCAAGCTCATCTCCGCGCTACGAGGGCATGGCGCCCTGGGCTATTGCGTCCTGGTGGTTGCCACGGGGGACGATCCCCCGGGGGTTCAATTCCTGGCTCCCTACGCGGCCACGACGCTGGCCGAATTCTTCATGCATCAAGGCCGGGATGTGCTCATTGTCTACGACGACTTGACGCGCCACGCGCGGGCGTATCGAGAACTGTCGCTGCTGTTGCGCCGGCCCCCTGGCCGGGAAGCATACCCGGGAGATGTCTTTTACATTCACTCCCGACTGCTGGAGCGAGCAACACACTTGCGCGAGGAACATGGCGGCGGTTCACTGACCGCTCTGCCGATCGTCGAGACACAAGGCCAGAACATCTCCGCGTACATCCCAACGAACTTGATCTCCATTACCGACGGGCAGATCTACCTGTCACCTGACTTGTTCCGCAAGGGCATTCTCCCCGCGGTGGATGTCGGCCGGTCGGTTTCACGAGTCGGCGGCAAGGCGCAGCGGCACTGCTTTCGTGCGGTGGCCGGCGAATTACGCCTCTCTTATGCGCAGTTCGAAGAGCTTGAAGTATTCGCCCGCTTCGGCACGCGGCTGGATGACGAAACGCGCAGCACGCTGGAGCGTGGCCGGCGCGTCCGCGAAGTTCTCAAGCAGCCGCAATACGAGCCCTTGCCGGTCGCCGATCAGGTGGCGATACTCTTTGCCGCCAGCGAGGGCTTGCTCGATACGGTTTCTCTTGACGAGATCGCCGACGTGGAGCGGGCAATTCGCCAGGCCCTGGCCGGAGAACTGCCCGTGATAGCACAACGCCTGAACGTGGGCGACAGGTTGACCGAGGAGGACAACGAAGCGTTGCGCCGTCTGGTCCGGCGGGTCGTTGCTGCCAGCCAGAAAAGGGACGACCATGCAAACACTTGAGACCATGCGCCGACGTATCGAGAGCGCACAAGATCTTCATGCCGTCGTCCGTGTGATGAAGGCGCTCGCCGCCGTGAGCATTCGCCAGTATGAGAAGTCGGTCGTGTCGTTGAGCGAGTACAATCGCACCATCGAGCTCGGCCTGCAAGTTCTCCTGAGGAACCGGCCGGAGGATATTGCCACGAGCGAGCCCCAGTTCAATGAACGCTGGGCAGGCATCGTGTTCGGCTCGGACCAGGGCATGTGCGGTTCGTTCAACGATCAGGTCACCAGCCTCGCGCTGCGGAAGATGAGCCAGCTGCCCGGCCGGCCGAACGAGCGTACGGTTCTGGCTGTCGGTCTACGCGTCGTGGGGCGCCTGGAGGATGCGGGTTGCCAGATCGGCCAATGCTTCCCTGTCCCCGGATCGGTGGCCGGCATCGCTCCAGTCGTCCACGATCTCTTGCTCAAGGTTGAAGAGTTGCGGGTCGAACGCGGCCTGAGTCGTTTCATCCTGTTTCACCACCGTCCGATCTCGGACGCCGCTTCGCGCCCGCATGAGATCCCTCTATTGCCCGTCAATCCCAGCTGGCTCCGCGACATCAGTCAAAGACTCTGGCCCTCGCGCTCGCTGCCGGCGTTCACGATGGATTGGCGTCGCTTGTTCTCAGCCCTGATCCGTCAGCACCTGTTCGTGGTCTTGTACCGGGCTGTCGCCGAGTCGCTGGCCAGCGAGAACGCCAGCCGGCTGGCTTCCATGCAAGCCGCCGAGAAGAATATTCAGGAGCACCTGGCCGGACTGACCATGCGCTACCACCAGGAACGGCAGCAATCGATCACCGAGGAATTGCTCGACATCGTCACCGGCTTCGAGACGCTGATCGGCGCGGCAGGCCGTGAGCCTTGATGCCGTGCTCACCGAGGACGTACGGATGAAACGTGCACTTACCTGGATCTGGGACCGCGGCATCGTCTCGACCTTCCTGGCCGGGCTCCTGGTTGTCCTGCCGTTGGCGATCACCATCTGGATCATGGGCTGGGTAGCTGGCATGCTGCGCGAGGTGGTTGGCCCGGAGCCTTACATCGGGGAAGGCCTGCGCTCTCTTGGCCTGCGTTTCGTCGCCAACGACACAGTGGCCACCATCGTCGGCTGGGTCCTTGTGATCGTGGCCGTCTGGTTGCTGGGACTGTTTGTGAAATCGACTACGCGTTTTCGGGTTATCGAGAAATTCAACTGGGCGATGAGCCACGTGCCCGTGGTGCGCACGGTGTACGGCCCGGTCGCGCAGGTCGTGGGCATGCTCAGACGGCAGGATCGCGAGGAACTGAATGCCATGAGCGTCGTCTACTGCAAGTTCGGTGAGCAGGCAGGAGGCGGATTCCTGGCCCTTCTGGCGTCTGCAGGTCTGTTCCGATTCGGGGAGCAGGACTGCCACCTCGTCTACATCCCGACCTCGCCGCTGCCGATGACAGGCGGACTCATCTTCGTACCGGCCAGGGCCGTGGACCGCGTGGACATGACCATTGAAGCGTTGATGCAGATGTACTTCTCCATGGGGGTGATGGCAACCAAGGCCGTTCCCGGCAATTTCCAGGTCTCGGTGACGCTCCCGCCGCAGGAAGCAACTCCAGGAGCTGGTTAACCGATTACGCCGAAGATCGACGTGGGACTGCTGGAAAAAGATGTATGAATCTTGCGTTCGCGCCGCCGCCACGCAACAATGAGCGTTAGCTTGCATGAAGTGCATGACAGAGTCGCCCAGGCACGGCAGCGGAGTCGCAATGTTCAATATCGGCCGAACGCTTACCAGGAACTGCCAGGGAATCAGCCGGCGTGCGCTGCTGCAAGTCGGCGGACTCGGTGTTTTGGGGCTGTCGCTCGCAGACTGGATGTGCGCCGAGGAGCGCCGGCCCGCGCGACGCGAAGCCAGCAGTGGGAACAAATCCTGCATCTTTGTTTTTCTGGAGGGCGGCCCCAGCCAGCTCGAGACCTTCGATCCCAAGCCGATGGCTCCCAATGACGTGCGCGGGCCCTACGGCCCCGTCGCCACCAGCGTGCCAGGAACGCAGATCGGCGAGCTATTGCCGATGATGGCCCAGCGCATGCATCGCTGTGCCCTGATCCGCTCGCTGACCGGATTTACCGGGCAGCACACGGCCAGGCCGGCGCTCACCGGTTCCGTGCAGGGGCTCACCACTTACGGCGCCGTGGTCACGCGTCTCTTGGGCGATCGCGGGGTCATGCCGCCGTACGTCCACATTGGCGGCCGGCTCTTCAACAGCGCCGGCGTGGGCGGCGGTGCTTTCGGCCCGGCCTGCGACCCGGTCATGGTCGTCAATCCACTGGCGAGTCAGCTGCAACTTTCCCAGTTCGAGCTGGCCGCCGACATTTCCGCCAATCGCTTCCATGACCGCCGCGAGTTGCTGGGCGCAATCGACCGCATGCGCGCTCAGGCGGATAGTCCGGCCCTGGAGCGCATGGACACGTTTCACCGGCGGGCAGTCAACGTGCTCACATCGAGCCGTGTGCGCGAGGCCTTCGATCTGGCGCGGGAGCGGCCGCCGCTGCGCAGCCGCTATGGCGCCAACATCTTCGGGCAGTCGTTGTTGATGGCCCGCCGCCTCGTCGAGGCCGGCACGCGCTTTGTTCAGGTCAAGTGGTACGACTGGGACGGCGCCTGGGACATCCACGGTTTCAATTCGACCGGTGTTGAGCGCATGGAAGAGGAGCTGTGCCCGCGTTTCGATCAGGGCATGACCGCGCTGCTGGACGATTTGCAGCAGCGCGGCATGCTGGACTCGACGCTGGTGGTGGCCATGGGCGAGATGGGGCGAACGCCGCGGCTGAATCACTGGGGTGGCCGCGATCACTGGGGGCCCGTGCTGTTTGCCCTTCTGGCCGGCGGCGGCGTGCCTGCCGGCGCCGTCGTTGGTAGCAGCGACGCTCACGCGGCCTATCCCGCCACGTCACCGGTGCAGCCCGCCGAACTCGCCGCAACTCTCTACCGCTTGCTCGGCATCGATACCAATCTGGACGTCCGCGTTCGGCCATTCATCGGCAGCGCGGCGCCGGTCGCGGCATTGGTCTGACGTTCTTGATCACCGAAACGGATCGTGACTTGTCAAGTTCGTCACTGGACTCTCAAGAGTTGCCTGCCGGACCATCAGAATCCACTCGCTTCTGCGATCGGCGGTTGTCCCAAGCCTTGCCGGCACCAAGGCCAATCCAGACCGCGCAGGCAGGCCCGAGCGAAAACAAAACAGCATTGCCGGCCGCTTGGCAAGTTCCTAGCTAAGACTGCGATGAAGTTCTGGATTTTTCTCAAGGCATAAGTAATATCCACGTTGCGGCTTTTCCGGGCAGTTCCCGGACGTTCGTGAACCATGTGAAAAGCGAATCTCAGGCAACTTTTTCTTATTTCCGAGTCCGAGGACACTGTGATGTTTGGTAGCTTGTTGGGCGGATCGTGGACCGAACTGGACCTTGAATGCCCTTGGTGGCTCCGCGATGATGAACTGCAGCTGTTGCTCGTCGCCAAGGACGAAGACGACGAGGATCTGGACGACGAAGAAGAAGACGAGGACGACGACGAAGAGGAGGACGACGATCTCGAAGACGATGATCTCGAGGATGATTTCGAGGACGAGGATTTCGACGACGAAGACCTCGATGAGGACGAACTCGAGGATGACGAGTTGGAGGACCTCGACGAGGACTTCGAGGACGAGGACTTCGATGAGGATGAAGAGGACGAGGATGAGGACGAGGACGACGACGAAGAGGACGACGATGAAGAGGACGACGAAGCGTGAGGGCGGATAGCACTTACTGATGTTGAAGCGCCTGGTGACCTGGCTGAGCACGGACGTTCGTCAGCTGAAGCTGCGAGGTTCGTGGGCCGGCTGGATTGGCCGAAATTGGGCCCACTGGACCTACGCTGTTCGCGTCGAGCCGACCTGGCTTGAACTCAATCTCCACGAAGTGCCGATCGCCGACCTGCATCCGACATTCTCCGGCTTGCGGATCGTGCAGATGTCGGATTTTCATTGCGGGCATCGCGTCTCACCGGCCTATCTTGGTGAGGCAGTGGACCTGGCGCAGGCGCAGAATCCGGATGTTGTGGTCCTGACCGGGGACTTCATCCACAAAGGTTTCGAGCATGTCGAGGCCGTGGCCCGGGTGCTGGGCCGGCTGACCGCGCCGCACGGCGTGTTCGCCGTGCTTGGCAATCACGATTTCTCGGTGCGTAATGCGCTGGGCATTCGCCGTTATCGCCACCTCCATCAGGCAGTGGCGGCGGCCTTGGCCGGCCGCGGCATCCGCGTCCTCCGCAACGAAACCGTGACGCTGGCCCAGTCAGGCGGACGCTTGCACTTGACCGGCGTTGAGGATCTCTGGAGCCGGGTTTGCGATCTGGATCGCGCCTTTCACGGCCTGTGCGCCACGGTGCCCCGCGTCGTGCTGGCCCACAATCCCACCACCATCGAGATGCTCGCCGGCCGGCGCTGTGATCTCATGTTGAGTGGGCACACCCATGGCGGCCAGGTGAACTTGCCGGTGGTTGGACCCGTTGGGCTTGGTCCCAAGGCACGTCGCTACGCCGCCGGTTTCTTTCAGCGCGACAAATCCATCCTGTACGTCAACAAGGGGGTCGGCTTCGGCTTGCGCCTGCGGTACCGCGTGCGCCCCGAAGTAGCCGTCTTCGTTCTGCGCGCGGGACCTGCCAGCGCCGGCGCTGCCGGCTCGCTCGCCCTTCCTTCGTGACATCAAGATCAATCCGTCGCGTGACGCGTGAACTTGATGGTGCGGAAAACGACTGGACCGTGATTGCCCTGGAACATGAGCGGACCGGTGGCGGCTTCTTTTCCTGTGAGTCCACCGGGGGTCGGGCCCTTCATCTCGACGTTCTGGTGGATGACCTTGCCGTTGAGCGTTACCTTTTCGAACCTGGCGTTGGCGGTCTTCTTGCCGTCCTTGAAACGCGGCGCCCGAAAATCGATGATGAAAGTCTGCCACTCGCCCGGCTTCTTGGAGGCGTTCACCCTGGGAGCTGCGGCGTTATACAGGCCGCCAAGATCGCCCGGACCTACCTTGTCCCTCCCGTAGCTATCGAGAATCTGCACTTCGTATTCACCCATGAGATAGATGCCGGAATTGGATCCCTTGGGGATCATGAACTCGACCTCGAATACGCCGTCACCGAACTTTTCCTCGGTGAAGATGTCCTCGCTGGGCGGTTGATTGACGAGTTGGCCGCTGCCGGGGATGACCTTGAGTCTGGCGTTGTCCTTCGGATCCATCTCGGCCTTGCCCACGACCCATTTGATCTTCTTGCTCTTTACCTGCCAACCGATCCGGTTCTTGCCGTTGAACGGCGTGACAGCCTTGGCATCCTGGTCGCCGTGCACCAGGTTGAGCGTCGGCACGAGTGAGGCAATGAGACCTAGCGTCAAGATACGTCGCATGGGTGGGTTCCTTGGAAGAGGCGAGATCGCGAGCAGCCACAAGCCGCAGCTTACGGTCTGAATTGCCCGAACTCAACATTTTTTTTGCCCGCCTTGCCGGAATCTCCCGGTCGCAAGAAATTCGCCTGCTTGTCGAGCCTTCCATGACTTGTGCGGGAAACCATGATCGCTAGACTGGCCCGCTTGATTTCTTGTTAGCCAAGGACGAGGCGAAGCGATGAGCAAGGGTGAGCCGCGCGTGGTGCTGGTGCATGACTGGCTGACGGGCATGCGCGGCGGCGAGAAGGTGCTGGAAGCCATGTGCCGGCTGTGGCCGGGATCACCCCTGTATACGCTGCTGCACCGCCGCGGCTCGCTGAGCGACACGCTCGAGAGTCATCGACCGGCGACCAGCTTCTTGCAGTACTTCCCGCGCGTGCATCGCTACTATCGCTATCTGTTGCCGCTCATGCCCTGGGCGGCACGCTGGAAGCTGCCGGACTGCGACGTGGTTGTCAGTTCCAGTCATTGCGTCGCCAAGGCCGCCATCGCTCCAGCCGGCGTGCCGCACATCTGCTATTGCCACACGCCCATGCGCTACGCCTGGCACATGCGTGACGCTTATTTCGGCAAGACCCATCGGGGTGGATTGCTGAGCGCGATCGCGCCTTTGTCGCTGAAGGCACTGGCGCGCGACCGCCTGCTGGGTATGCTGCGCGAGTGGGACCGCCGCACTGCCGGGCGCGTGACGAGCTTCATCGCCAACAGCCGGGCCGTGCAGCAGCGCATCCGCGAGTGCTATGGTCGGGACAGCGTGGTCATCCATCCGCCCGTGGACACCGACTACTTCACGCCGGCTGACGATGCCCGCGAGGACTATTACCTGGCGATGTCGGCGTTCGCCCCGTACAAGCGGCTCGATCTCGCCATCCTCGCTTGTAACCGGCTCAAGCGCCGGCTGGTCATCATCGGTGCCGGGCAGGATGAGAAACGCCTGCGCTCGCTGGCCGGCCCGACGGTGCAGTTTCTCGGCTGGCAACCGGACAACGTGATCCGCGACCATCTGCGCCTGTGCCGGGCGCTGTTGTTTCCCGGCGAGGAGGACTTCGGCATCGTCCCGGTCGAGGCTCAGGCATGTGGCACTCCGGTCATTGCTTTCGCCGAGGGAGGCGCCACGGAAACGGTCGTCCCGCTGGTCAACGTTGGCGAACGCCTGAGTATCGCTCAGCAGCCGCTGCGGACGACCGATCTGGGCCCGACCGGACTGTGGTTCGCAGAGCAATCGTGCGATTGTCTGGCCGAGGCGCTGGTAGTTTTCGAGAAACATCAAGCTGCTTTTGATCCCAGGGTATTGCGACGACAAGCGCTGCGCTTTCATCATTCCCGGTTCGCACACGAAATGTCGGCGTTCGTTGCCGAGGTGCTGCAACCGTCCCAGCCGTATCGCCGCGCGGCATAGTTGTCGTTTCCGATACGGTCGAATCTGCGCACTTCTGGCCCCAGACCAGACAACCTACCTGCACGGCAGGCTCGCCCATTCCCTTTCTCTTTGACACTCAACGTCCCCAAAAAACCCCAGATTCTCTCGAGCGTGGCGACGATTCACTGGACATGCGTATAATACCCAAGTGCGATTCGCTATTTCGCAAAACACCTATTGACAGGGTGTGAGGGGTGGGTTAATGTCCTGGGTTAGTACGATTGGCCTCTTCTCTGTTCCGGCCCCGCCGCTTCGCAACTTGCGAACGGCGGGGTTTTTTGACCTGTCCCGAGCCGACCACCGACTTTCGAGCCGACCATGATCGGCTTTTTCATACGCAAAGGAGCCGCCATGCTTTCCAAGGAATCGATCCGTGAGCTACAGCAATCGTGGCTACCGCATGTCACCGACTCCGGTCTCGACCGGGTCATCGACTTGCTGGCGAAGGGGAGTCCGATGCTGATCCACGGAAGCTTCACCCGTGCCACGCCGATGGGGTGTCTGGCGACTCACATCGCCTGGAACCATCCCCAGACGACTCACTTGACTCTGGATGCAGGCGTGACCTGGCTGAATCGCGTGGCCGGCCTGAACCCCGCCACTTCCAGCGTCATCCGTGAGTGGGACCGATGTGCCGGCGCCGACTTCGAGATTCGTGCCGATCTGCTTGCCGTGCTCAAGGAACATCGCCAGGCCCGCGCCGACCGTAGCGACGATGCGCCATCTTGCAACCGCATTAACCGCGTGGCCCAGGTGCTCGCGGAAAACTAGATGGCCAGTCGAGTCTTGACACGGTTTCCTGCCCGAGCCGTCCAGTTCTTGCGAGCTCCGTCCATCGACGAATAAAGCACCCCGTCCCGCTTGCTAGCGACGACGGGGTGTTTCATTTTCGCCAATCCAAAGAAAGACCCCGCTGCCAAGCAACGGGGTCGTCAGACGCTGCTCGATTCAGAACGAGCTGCGCAGTACTATTTCGCCGCCCGGTGCCAGGGGAACGGGTTGACGATCTCGACGGGGCGAGTCGAGACCCGTTCGCCGAGAATGCCCTCGAACACGGAGGCGTAGACCTTCTCGATCTTGGTCATGGAATGGGCGGCCAGGAGCATGTGCACGCGGCCCTGATTGTTCAGGACCCAGCGACCGCCGCGGCGATCCATCAACGCCACGCCGCCCGCGGCCTTGGCCATCTCTGCCTGGCGGAAGCGGAACTTCACGTCCGGGCCGTCGATGGGCGGCGGCGGCAGCACCGGAGCAAGCGGCCGGCCCGTCGGGTCGCGATACGTGAGCGCGCCCTTGGGGTCCTGAGCCTCGGGGGCATCGTACAGCGTCGGCTGCACCACCAGGCCGTAGTCCGTGCGCAGCTTTTCGGCATGCGCCTTGCGGAGGATGGCTTTGAATTCGGCCCCGTCACCCTTGCAGTCCTTCATAGCTTTGGTGGCGGTTTCCACGATCCAGCGTGCCTCACGCAGCATTGTGGCCGCGTCCACCGGACCGGCGATCGTGTGCAGCACCCGGCCGTCGGGAGCGCAGAAGTGCGTCGCCACGTTGCCGCCTTGTTTGTTTTTGCCCACGATCCGGAAGGTGCCCACCTTCTGGAACGCGCAGACGAAATGCTCTTCGAGATACTTGCCGACTTCCGGATTGGCCAGTGCGTTCACACGGAGCGCTTCGGCGTTGTTTCAGGTGAAGTCGCTGTTCTCGAACAGCCCGGAAATGTGCAGGACCAGGACAAGCTTCTCTTCCTTCTGGGCCTTCCTGGCAGCTGCCGAAGGATTCGGCTCGAAGTGGACACTCGTGCCGTGATCGCCGCAAGTCTCGGCCTGCGACGGCTTCAGGATCGACGGCTTCTTCTTGCCCGTGCTGTCGGCCGTCGCCTGGCCGGCCCACAGGATCGTTACCAATCCCGCGGCCAGTAGAGTTAGCAACCGTTTCACGCCCGCCCTCCTTTCGTCATCGGGTCTTGCCCGTTCGAAATCGTTGAGTGAATCATCTCGAATAGAAGACGATGGTGCAAGGCCTGCGGATTCGCTATTACGCGGATGTTACATTGATGTGGACGTTAGTATAGATCAGAAACATCGTTGAATCGGCGTCGCACGACTCGAGAGAGTACCGGCACAACTGGGGCTATCATCATTCCGATAGCTGCCACTCAGCCTCGCGATGCGTGTCCGCCGTCAGCCACCAGCCGGCCATGCGCGGCTCGCCATCCTTCAGCGAGATGATCAGGTTCATCACCTGCGGGTCGTAATTGAGGTCACGGTCCTTGCGGCTGGGAGTCGGGTCTGAAGTGGGATGCGAATGATAGATCGCAATAATCTCCAGGCCACGCCGCTTCATGTCGAGCCACGCCTTGGCCATGCTGCGCGGCTCCGAGAGGTACTCCACCGGACTGGCCTTGTCATTCACCAGCGGATACCACGCCGACACCCAGCCCAGCGGCGGCTTCCCCGGTTCTTCGACGATCTTGCCCGCCAGCAGGCCGCAGCATTCGTTGGGCAGTTCGGCGCGGGCCTGTTCCAGCATTTGCCGGTAGAAGTCTTGCGGCACGATGAGCTTGTAGTCGACAGGCATGGAGTCATTCTATGTTTACGTTTCGCGTTCGGAGGATTCGGTCGTCGACCGCGCCCACCGAGCGCGAAACGTAAACAACCCGTTGGCTTGCACGCGCCCATTCGGTAAACTGGAGCCAACGGGAAAAACCACTCTCCTGGGGAGTTCATCGTGACCCAAGCCAATTCACGCGACAAGAAGGTGCAGGTCAATCGCCGCCGGTTCATGCAGGCGTCTGCCGCCGGGGCGGCGATTCTCGCCTCGGCCCCCAACGTGCATGCCGACGGCAACGACACGCTGCGCATCGGCCTGATCGGCTGCGGCGGTCGCGGCACCGGCGCGGCGGCGCAGGCGCTTCGCGCCGACCGCAACGTCCGCCTCACCGCCCTCGGCGACGCCTTTCGCGATAAGCTGGAGGGGAGCCTGACCCAGTTGCGAGCCGATGCCGCCATCGCCAACAAGATCGATGTGCCCCGCGAACGGCAATTTGTCGGCTTCGATGCTTATCGCGATGTCCTCAACAGTGGCGTCGACGTCGTGCTCCTGTGCTCGCCGCCGCATTTCCGGCCGGCGCATCTCGAGGCGGCGGTGAACGCCCGCAAGCACGTCTTTGCCGAGAAGCCCGTCGCCGTCGATGCTCCCGGCGTGCGCCGCTGCCTGGCTGCGTGCCGCATGGCCCAGGAACGGCGGCTATCCATCGTCTCCGGCCTGTGCTGGCGCTACCACGGCGGCATGCGCGAGACTTTCAGCCGCATCCATCAGGGATCCATCGGCGACATCGTCTCCATGCAGTGCTCGTACAACACCGGCTTGCTCTGGAGTCACGCGCGCCAGGCCAGTTGGAGCGACATGGAATGGCAGATGCGCAACTGGCTGTACTTCACCTGGCTGTCCGGCGATTTCAATGTCGAACAGCACATCCATAGTCTTGACAAGATGGCCTGGGCGATGCGCGACCAGTATCCGGTCCGGGCCAGCGGGCTGGGCGGCCGGCAGGTCCGCACCGCGCCGGAGTTCGGCAACATCTTCGACCACCACGCCGTCGTCTACGAATACGCCAACGGCGTCAAGTGCTTTAGCCAGTGCCGGCAGATGGCCAACTGCACCAACGACGTGACCGACCATGTCTGGGGCACGCAGGGGACCTGCGACGTTATGCGGCATCGCATGACGGCCCGCGACGGCCGCCGCGTCATCTGGCAGTATCCAGCCGCCCGCGCTCGCGGCGACGACATGTACCAGACCGAGCACAACGAGCTTTTTGCCAGCATCCGCTCCGGCAACCCGATCAACAACGGCGAGTACATGACCAAGAGCAGCATGATGGCCATCATGGGCCGCATGGCCACCTACACCGGCCAGACCATCACCTGGGAACAGGCCATGAACTCCCGCGAGGACCTGACCCCGCAACGCTACGAATGGGGCCAGCTCCGCGTCCCGGAAGTGGCCAGGCCGGGCGTGACGCAGTTCTCGTAACCGCAGGGCGAGATGTTTAAGATTGCAGATCTGAGATTGCAGATCACAAATTTGCAATCTGAAATCTGAGGAAAGTACATGGCTGCTGTCACCCAGTCTGATCGCGTTCTCATCGCGGATGACAATCCGCAGGGGCTCGAGCTTCTGGAAGCATACCTGAGCGAGACGGATTACGAGATCCGCACCGCGACGGATGGCGAGGATACGCTGCGCAAGGTCGCGGACTGGCATCCCGATCTCATCCTGCTCGATATCATGATGCCCAAGATCAGCGGCTTCGAGGTTTGCAAGCGGCTGCGGGCCGATCCAGCAACCGCCGACATCGTCGTCCTCATGGTGACCGCGCTGGATCAGCCGATCGACAGCGAGCGTGCCGTCGAGGCCGGGGCCAACGATTTCCTCACCAAGCCGATCAACAAGACCGAGCTACTATTGCGAGTGCGTTCCGCTCTGGCGAGCCGCTCCCAGAAGGGGGCGTTGAGCCAGACGTTGGCCTACATGGAAGGGGTCGAGCGCGAGCAACCATGAGCGCGCGGGTGGTATTGCGCGCCGGTCGGGCCCGACCATTTTACGGCCGGCACCCGTGGGTCTACCCCGGCGCCATCGAGGCGGTCACCAACGACCCCGCCGACGGCGACGCCGTGGAAGTCCACTCCCACGCCGGCAACTTCATCGCCCACGGCCTTTACAACTCCAAGAGCAAGCTTCGCGTCCGCCTCTACTCCTGGCAACAGGAGGTCCCGATCGACGAGCACCTGTTTCGCGCTCGCATCGAAGAAGCCATCCGCCTGCGCGATGGCATCTTGAGGATGGGCGCGCGTAGGGAGGGCGAGGCTCCCGCCGAGCCGCGAACCATCGACAACCTCGACGCCGAAACGGCTCGGCAGGAGCCTCACCCTCCCGGTTCTCGCCAGGCGTGCCGGCTCATCTTCAGCGAAGGCGATGGCCTGAGCGGATTGACCGTGGACCGTTATGATCGCTGGCTGGTCGTGCAGATCACTGGACTGGGCATCGGCGTGCGCCGCGACATCCTGGCAGACCTGCTCATGGAGATCGCGCAGCCGGAAGGGATCTTCCTGCGCACCGAGCGCGGCATCGGCCGGCTCGAGGGGCTGGAGTTGCACGACGGCCCGTTGCGCGGCAAGCTGCCGGATGAGCCGGTCGTCATCGAAGAAGCCGGCGTCCGCTTTCATGTCAACATTGCCGAAGGGCAGAAGACCGGCTTCTATCTCGATCAGCGTGACAACCGGCAAGCCGTTGCCCGCTATGCGTCCGGCCGGCGCGTGCTGGATGGCTTTTGCTACACCGGCGGCTTTGGCCTGCACTGCGCCCGAGCGGGCGCCATGGATGTGGTCGGTCTGGACTCGTCCGCGCCAGCCCTGGACCTGGCCCGCGCCAACGCCGATCTCAATGGACTTGACAGCGTTTCCTTCCGTGCCGGTGACGTGTTCGAGCAACTCGATGCGCTCGTTGATGCCGGCGAGCGCTTCGGCATGGTCATCCTCGATCCGCCCAAGTTCGCTCGCGCGCAGCATGCCGTGCCGGAGGCGATGCGCGGCTACCGGCAACTGCAGACGCAGGCGCTGCGGCTGCTGGATGCCGACGGCATCCTGGTCGTATGCTGCTGTTCGGGGCTGATCACTCGTGAGATGCTGGAGGAGTTGCTGTCGCAGCTCGCCGCCGAAACGAGACGTCGCATCCAGATTCTGGAAGTTCGCGGCCAGTCGCCGGACCATCCGGTGGCGGCCACCTGCCCCGAGTCCAGTTACCTCAAATGCCTGATTTGCCGCGTCCTGTAGAATCCGTAAACTCTTGTTTACGTTTCGCGCTCTAACGATCGCTCGCGGGAAAACTGCCTTGCCGGCAGCCTGCGAGCGCGAAACGTGAACAGGAAACGAAACTTTCCGGCCCCTCATCTGGTAGTACCAGGACTGGTTCTGGCTCGGGAAACGTGTAGCAAGGAGATACGCATGTTGCATCGTCGTTGCGGGTTGTTGGCAGTGTCGTTGCTGTTCCTCGGCGCGGTTGCGGCGGCCCCGGCCGCGGATTCCAAGTACCTGCCGGACAATGCCGAGGTCATTCTCACCGTCAACTTCAAGCAGATCATGGACTCCGAGCTGGTCAAGGCGCAAAAGGATGCCGCCGGCAAGGTCAAGGCCATGGTGGAAGATAAGATGCCCCCCGAGGCACAGAAGTGGCTCAAGAAGGCCGGCATCGACCTGTTCACCGACCTGGGCAGCGTTACCGTTGCCCTGCCCGCCAAGAAAGACCCCAAGGACGCCGTTTTCGCGATCATTGAGGGATCGTTTCAGCCTGAAAAGATCTTTGCCACCGCCGCGGAGGCGGTCAAGGAATACGGTGAAGTCCTCAAGATCACCCGGCAGGGCCAGCAGCAGATCATCGAGGTCCAGCCGCCACAGGGCGAGGCGCTGTTCGTCACGCTGGCCGGCAAGGACATCCTGTTTGCCACCACGAACAAGACCATGCTGACTGCGGCCCTGGCTCGCGCGGCTGGCGAGAAGCAGTCCAAGCTCAAGAAGGAAGTCCGTTCGCTCCTGGAAGCCACGAACGGCAAGCAGAGCATCAGCGCCGTCGCCACCGGCCGGGCCATTGCCAAGCTGCTGGAGAACGCACAGATCCCGCCGCAGCAAGCGCAGATGGTGGGCCCGGTACTCAAGAGCATCGAAGGCCTCAGCGCCGCCATCACCATCACCAAGGACGTGCAGTTTCAGATCGGCGTGGGCACCAAGGACGCGGAGACGGCCGCCAACCTCGCAAAGGGCGCGACCTTCGGCTTGACCCTCGTCAAGGGCATGCTCGACCAGAAGGCCATGGAGGATGCCAAGCTTGTGCCGCTCGTGGACATTGTCAAGACGCTGCGTGTCAACGCCCGGAACAACTCGGTCATGTTCCAGGGACAGGCCACCCTGGACAACATCGACAAGCTGATCAAGAACTTCCATCCGCAGTAAGACTTGTGCAGCAAGGAAGAAGGGACGGACATTGCTGGTCCGTCCCTTCTTCATGCGCGATTGGGTGATAGCCGATTTTCTGGGCAGGCAATGGCTTAAGACGACTTCCGCTTCCGCTCGGCCGGCTTCCTTGGCTGGCTCTTGGCCATCTTCTTGGGCGGTGCGGCTTCTTCCTCGGCGCCGCTTTCTTGCTTCACCCTGGCCACGCTTTGCTTGAGCGCGTCCATGAGGTTGATGACCTGGGCCTCTTCGTGCGCCGGCGGCGACACGATCTCCTTGCCCTCCACCTTGGCCTCGATGAGCTGCGTCAGCTTCTGCGTGTACACATCTTGATACTTCGCGAAATCGAAGGTCTTGGGTGTCTGGCCCTTGATGAGCATCTTGACGAGGTCCAGCTCGGCATCGGAAACCTCCTGCGTCGGCGCGTCTTCCTCGAAGCTGGTCGGTTTCACGACCTGGCTGTCGAAGCTGAGCATGCTCATGGCCAGCAGCTTGTCGAGCGGACGGACCATCACCACCTGCTCCTTGCCGTGCATGACCACCTGGGCAATGGCCACGCGCTCCAGCTCCTTCATGCCTTGGTGCAGCAACGCGTAGGGCTTCTGTCCGATGGGGCCGTCGGGCAGCAGGTAGTAGGTCCGGCCATTGAAATAGGCTGGATCGAGCGAACTGGGTGCGATGAACGAGTCGATCTGGATGGCCTTGTCGCTCTCGGTGCGGAGCTTGTCGAGTTCGTCGGGGTCGATGACGACGAACTGACCCTTGGCAAACTCGTAGCCGGAGACGATGGCGTCGCTGGACAGCTCGCCGTGAATGGGGCAGACCTTCTGGTACTTGATGCGGCTATGGCAGTCCACGTGAATCTGATTGAGGTGGATCTCGGCGCCGCTCGAGGTGGCCGTGTAGGCCTTGACCGGAATGGACACCAGGCTCAGGCGCAGAAAGCCCTTCCAGCTCGAACGTGCCGCCATGACCGTGCTCCCGGATGCTTCTCTGAGGATGGATGGTGCGCTGACTGGTGTATGCCATTGTGCCAGGGTGGAAAAGGGGTCGCAAGCGGATTCCGGCAATGCCGCAGGACGGCTGGCAGCGGTGGTGACGGATGTGACGGAGAAAGCGGCGACAAACGAGTTCAAAGGTCATTGCGCGTCAGTCCGGTATGCTTGGCGATTCGAGCAAGCATGCGCGGGCCAATCTCGTCATCGTCGTGAAATGCGAATACGTAGTCCGGCCAGCCGACGCGTTCAAGGATGATATGTGAGCCTCCCGCGCGGCGTTTGACGGCCCAGCCGATCCGTAAGAGCGCTGCAAATACGCGCCTGGCCTTGGTCGCCGGCCAGTGGCTCATGGCGACACCGCGAACACATTGCCCATTTGCGGGACCGATTCACCATGGTCAAGCCGGTCCGCCAGAACGCGCAACGACAATGACTGCGCCCGCTCGATGGCTTCTTGCCGTGTTTGCCCATAAGCCAGGACACCGGGCAGTTCCAGGACCTCGGCCAGCCAGCGGCCGTCATCTTCTTGCTCGACTTCGATTGTCAAAGGGGTCTGTGGCACGATTCCTCTCCATGTGAAGGCGCGTTAGATGGTAGCAAATGTTCCGCGCCCCGGCAACACAAAGCCAATGTTGTTCCCAGACTGCGCAAAATGATAGACTAGCCGAAGCGAATTCCCTGGAAACGGAGCGCTCCGCCATGTGGTTCAGCACGTTCGTCATCAAGAACATCGCGCGCCGGCCATTGCGGGCCCTGCTCACCGTGATCGCCATTGCCATCGCCATCGGCTCGGTGGAGGCGTTCGTCGGCATTGCCTCCAGCTTCGAGCGTTCCTTCCTGGCTCACTTCCAGGACGCGCAGGTCGATCTGGTCGTGGTTCGCAAGGGGGCCCGCGGAAACGTGCTGGGCAACCTGCTTGACGAGGACCTGGCCACCGACATCCGCAAGGTTTCCGGTGTCAAGGAGGTGGTACCCATCCTGGAAGAGAGAGCGAATTTTCCCAAGCAGGAGATTCGCGGCGTCGCACTGTTCGGCTGGGTGCCGGGCACGACCATCTTCAACCATCTCGAGTTCCCTCCCGGCTCAGGCAGAAACCTGAAACCCGGCGACAAGAGAGCGGTCATCCTCGGCACGGTGGCGGCCAGGAACCTGAATCAGAAGGTGGGCGACACGCTTGACGTGCTCGACACACCTTGCGAGGTGGTCGGCATCTTCGAGAGCAAGACGCCGATGGAAAGCGGCGCCGTCATCATGCCCATCAACGAGGTGCAGGAGTTCTTCGGCAAGGAAAAACAGGTTTCCGGGTTCAACATCGTCCTGGAAAAGTCCAACGACAAGGCGCTCATCGAGGACGTGCGCCGGCGCATCGAAACGCTGGAGCGGAACATCACGGCATCGCCGGCCAGCGAGTACGTCAAGGCAAGCTTCCAGATCACGATGGCCAAGGGCATGGCCTGGCTGACGTCGGTGATCGCCCTCATCGTCGGCTTCTTCGGCATGATGAACACGATGGTCATGTCCGTGAACGAGCGCACGCGCGAGATCGGCATCCTGCGGGCCGTCGGCTGGCGCGTCGGCCGGGTCATGCGCATGATCCTGCTCGAGGCCGTGATGCTGGCCCTTGTCGGCGCGGCCATCGGCACCATCGGCGCCTTGATCCTGATGGGGATTCTCACAAGGGTGCCGGAGGTGAATGGCAGGATCGACGGCACGCTTCAGCCAGTCTTTATTCTGTTCGGGTTTCTGGTCGCGGTCGGGGTCGGCCTGCTGGGCGGCCTGGCCCCCGCCGCCCGCGCCGCCCGGATGCTGCCCACGGAGGCGCTCTGGCACGAATAAAAGTTTTCAGTTTTCTGTGTTCAGTGTTCAGCAAGATCCTAACTGAAAACTGAACACTGAAAGCTGAACACTGAACACTCACGTGAGGAAAAAGATCATGTGGTTCAGCACATTCATCTTTCGCAATATCTCGCGGCGGCCGTTGCGCTCGCTGCTGACGGTCTTCGCCATCGCCATCGCCATTGGGTCGGTGGTGGCCTTTGTCGGCATCGCCAACGGCTTCGAGCACACCTTTCTCTCGCTCTACGAGAACGTTGAAGTGGATATTCTCGTGCTCCGGTCCGGCGCCAATGAACGTGGCAAGATGGTGTTGCCGGAGGAGATGACCAAGGATTTGCGTGCCATCCCGGGTGTCAAGCACGTGCTGCCCGCGCTGATGGACATGATTGATTTCAGCAAGTACGGCGTGGACACGGTGCTGATCAATGGCTTCACGCCCGGGTCGGCCGTCTTCAATCACATGGAAATGATCAAGGGTGAAAACCTGGAGCCCAATGACGGATACGTCGTCATCATTGGCCCGATCCTGGCCAGCAACATCAACAAGAAGGTGGGCGACAAGCTGGACATCATGGGCAAGGACTACACCATCAAGGGCATTTACGAGGCCCACAACCGCTTCGAGAACGCCGGCATGGTTGTTCCTCTCAAGGTGTTGCAGAAGGAATCCGCCAAGGAAAAGCAGGTCACGGGCTTCAGCTTGATCCTTGACACGCCCAATGACCCGGCACTGGTCGCAAAGGTCCAGCGTGATATTGAAACGAAATGGAAGAAGATCGCCGCCCTGTCCGTGCGCGAGCACGTCAAGAGCATCGCGGAGATCAACCTCGCCAAGAGCATGGCCTGGATCACGTCGGCCATCGCGCTGGTCATCGGCTTCTTCGGCATCCTCAACACGATGGTGATGTCGGTCAGCGAGCGCACGCGCGAGATCGGCATCCTGCGGGCTGTCGGCTGGAAGGTCAGCCGCGTCATCCGCATGGTGCTGATCGAAGCCGTGTTTCTGAGCATCCTGGGCGCGCTGGCCGGCACCCTCGGAGCCATCGGCTTGCTGCGTCTGCTCACGCACATGCCGCGCGTCAATGGCTTCATCGACGGCCGGATTGATCCCTTGCTCATCGCCTATGGCTTCCTGATCGCCATCGGCGTTGGGCTGCTAGCGGGCTTGTTCCCGGCCAATCGCGCGGCCCGCATGCTGCCAACCGAGGCGCTGCGGCATGAGTGAGGTACAATAAGGGAGATACCTTCGGAGGTGGCGATGAAAATGGAACAAGAATCAAGCCGTGGCGCGTTCGGGAGCCTGGAACCGACTCTGTCGGCACAAGCGACGGGAAAAGAGATGCAACTGCGTTCCGAATGCGAGAAACTTCGTGAGGCGCTCATGCGCCTGGAAAACGAGCATGCAGTTATCAGGGATCAATTGCTCAAGCTTCAGCAGGAGTGCGATGGCTATCGCCGGGTCGCCTATGCTTGGGCCCGCCAGAACCTGCCGGAGCACGTTTTCATCGACGAGGACCAGAATTGGCTTCCGTTAGAAGCGTTTCTGCCCGACCTGGAGCACTCCCTCCGCCGAAACTGAGAGGCGACGATGAGCGACGTCAACGCCTTTCAGGTCGTTTATTCGGCAGCCCTGCGCAATCACATCAAAGAACTCATTGACCAGGCCAAGCTGAAGGACATGCTGCTCGCAAATAACATGTTGCACGCTCTGAGCATTCTTGACGGGCGAATGCGTCGTGAACCGTTTGACCTGGGTGAACCGCGCTTCTCGTTACCGGAGTTGCATCTCAAGGTACGTATCGCGGTGGAGACGCCTCTTGCAATCTCATTCGCCGTTCATGAGCAATTACCGATTGTCTTCGTGCAGGCTGTAAGAATGCTGGTAGGAAATTGATGAATGGTTCCTGCCGAATCCTGGTCCTGCACGCATCTGCCCTACACCTTGGCTATCTCGGCTGCTATGGCAACGACGATGTCGTCACGTCCAACCTCGATCGACTTGCCGATGGGGGGATCGTCTTCGATCAGCACGTTGCCGATGCGCCGCGGATCGGGCAGTCGCCGTTGCCGCCGGCGTGGCTGGAAAGCGAGAAGGCACGGCATCTCGATCTGCGTTCGCAGCGCTGGGACAGGCGTCTCGCAAAGAAGATTGTAAGCCAGCTTGACGCCTGGCTGCGCCGCGACGAGCCCCTGTGCTGGATCGACCTGCCTTCCCTGGCGCCGCCGTGGCATGTTTCAGCGGACGTACTCGCCGACAACTTTCCCGATGCCGAGGACGGCGATGCCCTGTTCCCGTGGCTGGATCCGCCCACCGGTCCGGCGGATGTGGATGAGACGGCGTGCCTGCGCTTGCAGATCACGTATGCCGCCGCCATTGCCGACTTCGATGCCCGGATCGGGCAGATCATCGATCATTTGAATGATCGGGACGCATTGAACGGCATGACAGTGATCGTGACCGCCAACGCCGGTCTGGCGCTGGGCGAGCACGGCTACATCGGCGAGCACCGGGCCTGGTTGCACGAGGAAATCGTTCATGTCCCGTTGCTGGTACGCTTGCCGGGCGGGACGGAGGCCGGCCTGCGCATCGCGGCGCTGACGCAGCCGGCCGACCTGCTCGCCACGATAGGCGAAACGGCGGGCTTGCCATTGGCCGTTGAGGGGCAAAGCGTGCTGCCGCTCATTCGCGAGGAGGCTGAACTCATTCGCGAAATGGCCTGCTCGCGCCTGATCATCGGCGACAGCGAGGAACTGGCGGCACGCACTCCGGACTGGCATCTTGTCGTTCCGATCACGACTCCGCGCGACGACCCGCCCCGGCTGCCGCAACTTTTTGTCAAGCCTGACGACCGCTGGGAAGTGAACGATGTCCGCCAGCAACACCTGGAACTGGCGGATGAGCTGGAGGCGCGCTTGCGAGAGGCGACACGCTCAGCTTGACATCACGATACCTCGCAGCCGTCGGGCCATCGGTCCAGCGGGCGATAGTCGAGCAGAGTCGCGGCTGGTTCGAGATCGTAGTAGACTTGATGCACCGGCTTGCTGGTGGCGTAAATGATGGCGAAGGGAATCGGCCCCGGCGCCTGGACGGCGCAGGCGAAGAAGCGGCCGGCATCGGCGGGACTGAGATAGACGTCTTGCCCCCATTCCTCGACCTTCAACTCCTGGATGTGCTCGGCCGTGCGCGGGCACCAGCCGAGGCGAGCGGCGATGACACTGATGCCGAATTTCTCTGCAAAAGCGCGACCGGCGGCCTCGAGAAACGCCTTGCCCGCCGCGTACCAGTAGCGCGGTGTCGGCAAGTCGGCCGCCGTGATTGGTAATGGTCCGCGAAAGCGTTGATACCAGACCACCTGCCCGCTGCTGGCCAGAATCATGCGTTTCACCCGCGCCCGTCGCGCCGCTTCCAGCACGTGATAGACGCCAAGGATGTTGTTCGGCAGCAGTTCGGTGACAAAATCGGCGTCGTCCGGCGTGGCTGCAAGGTGAATCAAGGTTGTGACGTCGGTCAGCGCTCGATCGACGGCTGCAGCATCGGCAACATCGCCGACGACGCAGTCCGCCAGGTCCGGAGTCGGCGTGCGATCAAAGCCGCGCACCGGCAGGCGTCGCGCTTGCAACTCCGCCACCACGGCCCGGCCAATTCGACCGGATGATCCCGTGACTAACACGAGGCCTGACATATCCTCATGGTACGAAAAGACGAAGAGGCAGGCTGAAGATCGCTTTGCGGGCTTTGGGCGTCCCCACGAGGGGGGAGATGATGAGTCAGCCGAGGAGGGGCAAGAAGTTTGCCAGAAATAAGGGCGAAAAGGGCGACCTGGAGCCTGGGCGAATCGGGCGATGGGCGGGGCGAGGGCGATGGGCGGGGCGAGGGCGATGGGCGGGGCGAGCGCGATGGGCGGGGCGAGCGCGAGGG
>VGYC01000071.1 GCA_016873095.1 Planctomycetota bacterium
GACTGATCAGAGGTGTCGGCGAACTCGCTGTTGATCCCGCGCACCGTCTTTCGCTCAGCGAGGAGAAGGCCGGTCAGATACTCGCCGAAGTGCCGACGTTGCGGCTCACAGCAAAACAGATCGGCAACATACGCCTGGGCTTCTGCAACTACCTGGGGGAACTCGACAATCCCTGGCATGACCGGACCCTCCGTGGTCGTCGTGCGCCATGTGAAATTACCAGGAATTTGAACGAAATTACCCATTTTGACAAGGCCAGCTGCAGCTTTGCAAAACCTTAGATTCATCATTCGTCGTTCATTATTTTTGCTATACCGACATCATGCAAACCTACGACGATCTGGTTGGCCGCGTGCGCGAGCGCGGCCTGCTTGAGTCCATCGGCAGCGTCCTGGGCTGGGATGAGCGGACGCACATGCCGCCGTGCGGGTCGGCACACCGGGCCGAGCAGATGGCGCTGGTGGCCCGGCTGGGGCATGAGAAGTTGACGGACCCGAAGCTCAAGGAGTTGCTGGCCGACCTCGAAGCGTCGCCGCCGATGCAGGACGCGGCTTCGGAGCCAGCGGTCAACGTCCGCGAGATCCGCCGCCTGCACGACCGGGCCGCCAAGATCCCGCCGCGGCTCGTCGAGGAGCTGGCCCGGACCACCACGCGGGCCCAGCAGGTCTGGCAGCAGGCCCGGCACGACAACGATTTCACCGCCTTTCAGCCATGGCTCGACAAGGTCGTCGCGCTCAAGCGCGAGGAAGCCCAGGCCGTCGGCTATCGCGACGTGCCCTACGATGCGTTGCTGGATGAATACGAGCCGGGGGCGACGACAACGGAAGTGACCAAGGTGTTCGCCGAGCTGCGCGCGGAGCTGACGCCGCTGGTGGCGGCGATCGCGGCCTCCGGCAAGTGCCCGCGCCGCGATATCCTTGAACGCGACTATCCCGTGGATCGGCAAGCGCTGTTCGGCGAGGCCGCAGCCGCGGCGATCGGCTTCGACTTCGCCGCCGGCCGCCTCGATGTCACGGCCCATCCGTTTTGCAGCGGCATCGGCCCCGGCGATTGCCGGCTCACGACGCGCTACCATCCGCGCGATTTTCGCCAGGGGTTCTTCGGCATCCTGCACGAGGCCGGCCACGGCATCTACGAGCAGGGCTTGCCCGGCGCGCACTTCGGCACTCCGCTGGGCAGCGCCGCCTCGCTGGGCATTCACGAATCGCAATCGAGATTGTGGGAGAACCAGGTCGGCCGCGGCCGTGCCTTCTGGGAGCACTTCTTCCCGCGCGCTCGCCAGGTCTTTGCCGCCGCGCTCCGCGACACGTCACTGGATGACTTCCTGTTCGCCGTCAACGACCTGCAACCGTCCTATATCCGCGTCGAGGCCGACGAGGCGACCTACAACCTGCACATCATCCTGCGCTTCGAGCTGGAGCAGGCCCTGGTGGCGGGCGATCTGCAAGCGGCAGACGTGCCCACGGCCTGGAACGAGAAGTTCCACGCCATGTTTCACCTCATGCCCCCCGATTTCGCACGCGGCTGCCTGCAGGACATCCACTGGAGCATGGGCGGCATCGGCTACTTCCCCACCTACACGCTCGGCAACCTCTACGCTGCCCAGTTCATGGACAGGGCGCGGGCCGATCTGCCCGGGCTGGAGGACGACTTCCGCCGCGGCGACTTCGCCCGGCTCAAGACCTGGCTCAACGACAGGATTCACCGCCACGGCCAGCGCTTTCGCGCGCGCGACCTGTGCCAGCGCGTCACCGGCGCGGCGCCGAGCCACCAGCCACTCATCAGGTATCTGCGCGGGAAATTCGGCGAGTTCTACGGAGTGTAGCCAGGTGGCCCGTTCACGTTTCGCGCTCGCGCGGCGCCGCGCCAAACGCGACCAGGACGGTCACTTGTGCATTTCCAGCTTTTTCTCGACCGCGACGCGGCGGACCTGGTCGCGGCGGCTGTCAGTGGCCAGCTCGACGCCGCGTCGCCAGGCCTTGATGGCCGCATCACGCTCGCCAAGGGCCATCAGCACGTCGCCGAGGTGGTCGTAGATCTCGATGTGCTGGGCGGCCTTGTCCTGGACCGCCTTCAGGAGGGCGTCCTTGGCCTCCTTGAACATCTTCCGCTTGTACAGCACCCAGCCGAGGCTATCAAGGTAAGCGCCATTGTCGCGATCCAGCTCCGGCGGGATCTTGGGGTTGGCCTTGCGGCGCTTGCGATCCAGTTCGAGTGCCTTGCGGATCAGCTTCTCCGCCTCCTCGAGCTTCATGTCGTGATCGGCCCAGATATAGCCCAGGTCGTTGTTGAAGCCTGGATCCTCCGGGTTCTTGGCCAGCAGGGTTTGCAACTGCTCGCTGGCCTGATCGATCTTCTTGATATCCACGTAGATGCCGCTGAGAATGTAGCGATAGTTGTCCTGGTAGGAGTCGCGATCTTCCTGATCCAGGTCCTTGTCCTTGCCGACGCGATCCAGGGCGTTCTCGTAGACCTTGGCGGCTTCTTGTAACTTGCCCGCTTCCTTCAGCACCCAGCCCTTGAGGGCGATTTCCAGCCAGTGGTTCTTGGCCTTCACCAGGTTCTCGACCAGCTTGAGCGCTTGCTCGTACTTGCCTTGCTTGGTGACGGCCTGGATGAGGAGATGATGCACCAGCGGGCGGATCCCCTTGGCCGAGTCGAAGCGATTGTCCTCGACAAAGTCAGTCTCGCCGAAGCGCGTGGTTACCGTGAAGACGACGATGCGCTCCTTGCCGTCGTCGGTCTTCAGCTCGAGCAGTTCTCGGCAGAGCCTGGCGCTCTCGGCGTACTTCTTGTTCTCGTACAAGTAGTCGATGAGTCCGCCGTAGGCTTGTCGCAATCGGCCGGAACTCTTCAAGGCGACGGCCTGGCTGATGCAGCGGCGATAGAAGAACTCGGCGGCCTTGCCGTCATTGACCCTGCTGGCGGCCTGGGCCAGCGTGAACGCCGCGCTGTAGGTCAGCGGCGTCTTGCCGGTCTTGACCAGCTCGACTGCCTCTTTGAGGAACTTGCGCGTCTCGTCCGCCTTGCCCGAGAGAAGACGCGCCTCGGTCTTGATGGGGTCGCTGCCGGTGATCCTGTTCAGCGCACGAATGCGCTCGAGCGGATCTGACGCCTTGTCGGCGGCATCGTCGCCGCGGGCGGAAGCGTGCAGCGCCATGCACAACGCACACGCCGCGCTCGCTGCCAACGCCTTCAACCCCGGAACCATTCGTGGCATGATTGTTTCTCCTCGGCACTCACCTTGGCGATGCTGGGTCTTGCCCATTCTCCGGCAAGCGCCCAGGCCGCGCCGTCCCCGGCAACTGCAAGCATCATCCCTCATCCTACTCAAGTAAGGCAATCGATGCCACAGCAGCTTGGCTTCCAGCAACGGTCAAAGAGTGGACGAATCCATGACCGGATGCTCACCGAGAGGTTGTCGGCCGCAGCGGACGGATCGGCCGTCGGCTCCGGACCAGCGTCGATTGCTCTTTCTTTTTTTTGCCGGTCTCCTATAAGCGTCCCACCATATTTCTCCAGCGGGACGGGATTCATGACTGTCAGCCAGCGAATCGTCAATTGGTTACATCAATGCCGGCGTCAGGCCACCGAGGACGCGGTGGGTGGACTGTTGCATATCAGCCGGCGCTTGAGCCCGGAGCGCATCCTGTCGCTGGGCCGCGGCATCGGCTGGCTGGCGAACTGGCCGCTCCAGCTTCGGCTGGCGGCCAATCTGCGCGCCGCCGGCATCACGCCCACTGCTGCCATCGTTGACCGCTATTTTCAGATCATGGGCAACTGGGCCGGCTGGTCGCTGGCCGTCTACCAGAGAGGTTTCGCCGGCTCCGGCATCGGCCGCCGCATCCACCTCGATTCCTCGGTGCGCCATCTCGACGAGGCGCGTGCCCGGGGCAAGGGCGTCCTGCTGGCTGCTGCCCACTTTTTTTGCCATGAGATGGGCGCGGCGGCCATCAACCTGCGCCACCCGATTGTCGCCCTCGTTCGCGAAAGCAAGGACCACGCCCGTCAAGAAATCAAGGACCGCTGGTATCGGGCGACCGGAATGGAAGTGGTCCGCCGCTCGCGGCAAGCGTCGCTGATGTCTGACACGCTCGCCTACCTGCGCGTGCTGCGCACCAACAAGGTGCTGGCCATCACGCCGGACTTGCCGATGCCCGACGACAAGGGCGTGCCCGTTTGCATCCTGGGGCGCGACGTCGTGCTGCCCTCGGGACTCATCGCGCTGTCACTGCGCTCCGGTGCGCCGCTGGTCCCGTGCTGGGGTGAGTGGCTGCCGGACCGGCAGGGCCGGCCTCACGAGGGCCTCATCCGCTTCGATGCACCGCTCGAGTTCGCCTCGGCAGGCAACCGTGAAGCCATCATCCACACCGGCGTTCAGGAATACGCCGGTCGATTTGAGGACTACCTCCGGCGCTTTCCGGAAAACTGGATGTTCTGGCTCGACAAGCGCTGGACCCGTGTCTGGCGAAGAGTGTAAGAGGCGTTGCAGCAACCGCTGGCGGTCAACTCGCCTGCCGCCCGACAGAGCAGAGGAGAAGTGCATGAACCTGATCATTCTCGCCGGCTTCGGCGTGGGCGTGCTGATGCTGCTCTGGACTGTGCAGGCGCTTGCCCTGCTGGCGACCGGCGACCGGCACATCTTCGTCTTTCCGTATCACCACGGCAACAAGTCGCAGATCGTTCGCTGGGCCATGAAGGTCGCCTTGCAGATCGGCCTGCTCTCCATCCTGTTTCTCTATCCGTGCGCTATCGGCAAGAATCCGTGGGAGTATCACGCGGAGAAGTTCGTGCCCGCAAGCTGGCAACCGATCATCGAGGGACTGGCCCTGGCGCTCGGCTTGCTCGGCATTCCGCTGGCGATCAACTTTGCGCTCGGCTGGGTCCGCTTCGCGCCGCAATTCCACGGTTGGCGCCTGGCGTACAAGATCGGCAAGAGCTTTCTGATCCCGATACCGCTGACCCTGGTGGAAGAGCCGCTGTTTCGCGGCATCGTCCAGGAGCAGTTTCTGCAAGGCCTGTCGCCCGGGGTGATTGGGCAAGTGGCGGCGCTTGTTCTCGGCGCCATGCTGTTCGCCTCGGTGCATTTTATTCGTCCGCACAAGGCGATTTTCCTGCCGGCGGCCGGCCTGTTCGGCCTAGGGCTTATTCTCGGCGTGGCCTACATCAGCACCGGCCATCACTACCTGCTGCCCATCGCCCTGCATGCCGGCGGCGTCTGGTTCATTCAGGCCCATCGGCCCATCATCGAGTACCGCGGCCCCGCATGGTGGATCGGCTACTCGACATACCCCATTTGCGGCGTCCTGGGCCTGAGCATGATGATCCCCCTCGAAGTCGTGCTGATCTCCGGCGTGCTCTAGCACTCATCCCTTCATGCTGCCCAGCCAGTTCGTCAGATCGCCGATGAACACCTCCGGGTTTGGCTCGAACTCGAGGGTGTGATGCGCCTCCGGGTATTCAATGATGCGCTTGTCGCGAGCGGCGAAGCGGCGAACGAAGCGCCGCGTCGGTCCATTGTGGATGATGCGGTCGCGGCCGGCCAGCAGCAGCAACGTCGGCGCCGTCACCTGCCGCGCACAGATGCGCAGGTACATGTCCAGCCGGGCGCTTTCCAGCAAGAAGCGGGCCGTGGCCTGGTGGATGCTCATCGGATCGTCACGCAGGAACTGCTGCCAGCACGGGCTGGCCGTGAATAGCGCCGGATCGTCGAGCGGCACCGGGAACAGCCGCGTCGGATCCGACAACCTGCAACGAAACAGCTTTAGCCGCTGCCGCAGCGTCAGCGACACGCGCGGGAAGAAGCCTGGACAGATGAGCGCCATTCCGGCGACCAGCCCCGGATGCCGGCGCTGAAGCGCGACCGCCAGCTTCCCACCCCAGGAGATGGCCACCAGGTAGACCGGCAAGCCACGCTCCGGACGGTAGCGGATGAACTCGGCGATGTCGTCGATCAGACAGCGAAAACCTGGGGCGTCGCCACGCTCGCGCTCGTTCATCCCCGACCCGCGACGGTCCAGAAAAAACACCTCGAAGCCGGCCTCGCTCAACCGCTGACATGAATGCCCATACCAGCCCGCATGGCTCTGAATCCCATGAATGACGACAACCGCCCCCCGCACATTCCTCCCCTCTCCCTTTGGGAGAGGGGCCGGGCGCGAGGCAACCATTCCCCATGCCGGATAGCGCCGATAGCGCAGCGGATAGCCATCGCCGGCGACAAACCTCTCGACGATGAACGCCGGCTCAGCCAAGGATCGCCTCCTTGCGGCAGGCGACACGGTGCAGCGCGGCCGGGTCCAGGTCGATGCCGAGGCCGGGCGAGGTCAACGCCGGCGCCCAGCCGCCCCAGCCGAACGTGATGTCTTGCATGGCCAGCGCTTCGCGCACCAGGTGATGGTCGTACGATCCTTCGAGATAGCGCAGCCCGGCGACGGTGGTGGCGAAGTGCCGGCCGGCCGCCGACAGGAGCGCCGTCTCCCCCACCTGGCAGCCAAGCTGGCACGCCATGCCGTGCTGCCGCGCGTACTGCGCGATTCTTAGCGATGGGATGAAGCCGCCGCATTTCGACAGCCGCAAGTTGAACAGGTCGCACGTCCCCTGCGCGACCGCCCGCTCGGCGTCCACCATGCCGCACAGCGATTCATCGAGCATGATCGGCACGCCGACTTGCCGGCGTACTTCCGCGAGACAGCTAGCATCCGCATGCGGCACCGGCTGCTCGACCGAGCTGATGCCGAACGGCTTGAGTTCCTCGATGCGCTGGCGGACATTGTCCTTGCTCCAGGCCTCGTTGGCGTCGATGCGCAGGTCCAGCCGCGAGCCCGACCGGCTGCGGACGATCCGCAGGCGCTCGACGTCATCCTGTCCCGCGATGCCGACCTTGACCTTGAGTTGCCGGAAGCGAAAGATGCGATACTTCCAGACCGTGAAGCGCAGCTTGAGTCCCTGCGTGGAGGTGATCGCCCCGCTGTAGCGGACATGGTCGCGCGGTTCGTGCAGGTCGGGAGCCAGCAGGCGCGTCACCGTTGACAGCGGCTCGTGAAACTTGCGGCCGAATGCATCGAGCAGCGCCAGCTCGACGGCACAGCGTGCTGCATTGCCCCGGCAACGCCGGTCATCGTCCGGCACTTCGGCAAGTCGCAGGCGCTCGGCAACGGCGACCGCGCCCGCGAAATCCCGGCACGGCGTGAGTTGCCCGGCAAGATCGCTGTTCCTGAGAAGTTCGAGGGCCGAGTCGATGGTTTCGCCGGTGACGTACTCGCGCGGCACGCCCTCGCCATAGCCATGCGTGCCGTCCTCCAGCACGCAGCCGACCACGAGGTTATCGGTCTCGGTCCGCGTGTGCGACGCATGGCGCACCGGCTTCCGCAGCGGAATCTTGACATGCCAGGCGCTCAACTCCACGACGCGCATTCAAGGACGTCCTTATCCTGGATTCTTCAAACACCAGTCCTGGCCGGTGAAGCCAATGAGAACCACGGATATCACGGATATCACGGATCAAGAACCAGATCAGAGTCAGAGTCGAGTGTACTTGTTCGTCCGATCCGTGCTATCCGCGAAATCCGTGGTTAGTTGCACTTGCACGTCAGGCTTGATGCGAAGGACTCGATTCTTCTCTCAAGCGCAGAGCGGACGAATGACAGCGCAGCGAATCTCCATTCGCAATGCGGGCAGTCGATACAGCGGCTCGCCAAACTCTCGAGCGGAAGTGCGGATTCTCTCATACATCTCTTTGGCGGCCTCAAGGACTTCCACCCCGCGTCCCTCGCGCGCCGCTCGTCTTTGCAAGCGAACAAATGCTCTCGCGATGCTTGCGGAGTTATGGACCTCGAATTCCTCGCCGCTGGCACCGGCGGAAGACATTACTTCTTCCTTTTGCGGTTTTCTTGCTCCAGTACCTTCTCCATGTCGGCGAGGACCTTTGCCATCGGCACGGTCGGCTCGATCTTGGTGTATTTCTGTAGGTCAGCGGCCGAGAAGGTCTTGCGGTAGATCGTATAAATCTGCCGCAACGTGGCGTTGGGTGGCACCTCAAGCGTGGGGACCGGTGGTTTTCGTTTGCGAGCCATCATCGCCTCCTGTCTGCGCTATCTTACTTGAAAGAGCATCCCACAGGAAGCGCAAACTCCACCCGGAGGGGCCGAGAGCGCAAAAGCGCAAGCGGCGACCCTGGTCCTGACCGAGACTTGTCCGCGACTTACTCGTCGTTCTTCTTCGCCTTGATTTCCCACAGGTGGACAAGGCACTCGTAGCCGGCCGAGCTGTTGATGGTCTCTGTCTTGTGCGGCTTCCAGTCGCCCATGGTAAAGCGGTGCGAGACGATGCGGGCGCCCGGCTTCAGCGTCTTCTTGAGAATGGGCCTCAGCCGCAGGTTGATGTCGTCGCCCATGTAGAGCATGACCACGGTGGCGTCGGACAGATCCTTGATCTTGAGGACATCGCCCTGGCGGAACTCGACCAGCTTGCCGGTCTTGGCCTTCTTGGCGTTCTCCTTGGACTCCTTGACGCGCTCCGGGTCGAAATCGACGCCGACGCCGCGCTTGGCGCCGTACTTGGTGACGGCGGTGATGACGATGCGGCCGTCGCCGCAGCCAAGGTCGTAGACGATGTCGTCCTTGGTCACGCGGCCCATCTTGCACATGGCGTCCACCACGTCGTCCGGCGTCGGCACGTAGCGGACCTTGATGTCGTCGGGCTGCTTGGGATCCGCCTTGCTGAGGTCGACAATGATCTCGTCATCGCCCTTGACCTTGACTGTGCGCTTGCGCGTGATCGTGGTGTAGTTGTTCGGCTCCCAGACGGCGACTACGACCAGCGCGTTCTTGCCCGGCTTGAGCTTGGCAGTCAGCTTCCGCGTCTTGCCCGTGCCCTCGGTGCCGGCGCCGTCGATGGTAACCTTGCTGTCTTCCTCCTGAAGAAAGACCTTGAGGGTCACGGACTCTTTCTCGTCTCCCGCGACTTCACGGCTTTGCAGCAGGTGGTTGCCGAGAAAAACCAGGCCCACGGAGCAAATGCCCGCGAGCGACAGGATGATCAGATTGCGACGTCGCATGCCTAGACCTCGTGATGTATGGCTCGTTTTCCGCCCTATCCCGGATTCTACATAAGGAACGAAGGGGGACAAGAATCCTGACCGTGTCGTTCACGGCTCCGCCTGGATGGTTGCACTTGCAGGCAGCGCTCAGTTCTTCTTCTTGCGTTTCTTCGGCTCCGGGGCCAAGGGCTCGTTCGACTCGGAAAGGATAAGAATCATGGCGACCTGGGGTCGAGACACCGCTTCGCCGTTGGCTTCATCGCCCGCGTCCTTCTTGGCGGCGGGCCGGGCGCCCTTCGACTTTGCGAAATAGACCCGCACGACCTGTCCGGCCTGGAGATCGGCAAAGGTGGCTGCCAGCCCCGGCTTGCTCTTGTCACCTCGCAGTTTTTCGATCTCGCGCGGCGTGTAATCGATGATGCCCCCCTTGTCGTCATAACGAACCGGCAAGTAGCCGAGGCGGACAACCGCCTTGTCGACGGCTTCCAGCTCGAATTGCTTCATGCTGGACTTGGCAGTGGACTCCTTGCCGCCTGATTTCCCGGATTTCTGAAAAACCTGCGACTGCCTGCGGACCTCGGCGAGCGCCAGTTGCCGCTGAGCCCGGCGCAATTGTTCGAGGCGCTTGACGGCCTCTTGTGGGCTCTTGGCGGCGAGTAGCCTTTGCTGTTGCTGCCACACGCTCTCGAGCTTGATCTGGGAGCGGAGGCCCGCAAGTGCCGCGTCCGTCGAAGCAGAATGGATCGAGTCCGCGCCGGCTGCCGCGCCGATGTGCAGGACGAAAGCCTTGGATGACGAGTTCACCGAGCCAATCTTGCCGACAGCGCCGACCTGGGCCCGCAGCAGCGCATATTCCGCGGGCGTGGCCTCGACGACCTGGTCCTTCGCCTTTTTCTTCTTTTTCTGGGCGTCGGCCATGGCCGGCCAGAGAAGCACGATGCCGATCAGCAAGCACGCGGTGCTCCAGCGCGCCATGTCAGGGCCTCCCGGATTACTTCTTATTCTTCTTCTTGGTAGCTGAGGTGGCGGGAGTCGTGTCCTTCGATTCGGCCAGGATGACGATCATGGTTACCTGGGGCCGGACCACGGTTTCGACGTCGTCCTTCTGTTTCGACTTGGCAGGGTCCTTGCTCGCTGCGCCGCGGGCCAGCACGACCTTGACGATCTGGCCGGGCTGCAGGTCCTCGAATGTCGCCGGGATGCCGGGCTTGTTGTCCTTGCCGCGCAGCTTGGCTAGCTCCTCCTTGGTGAATTCCTTGATGTTGCCCTTGTCGTCATAGCGTACCGGCAGGAAGCCCATGCGCACCTCGGCCTTTTCGGTGGCGACCAGCTCGAACTCCTTGAACGGCCCCTTCGGCCCCCTGGCTGCGCTTTTCGCCATCTGCGCCTGTGCCTGGCCTTGCACGCGTACCAGGTTGGCCTGCATCCGCTGTAGCTGGGCTACGCGGCGCTGCAGCTCCTCAGGATTGCGGCTCAACGCCACCTGCCGCTCTTGCTGAGCGATCTCGCGCATGATCCGCTGCAACTGGGCCGTCGCCCCGGAAGTCTGCGCCGGGCCGGTCTGATACTCGACGAGCAGGGAGAATTGCTTGGAGCTGGCGTTCAGCGAACCCAGTTTCCCGGTCGTTTCCGGGAGCTTTTGCAAGTAGGCGTATTCGGCGGCAGTGGCCTCCGTCACCTGGGCAACGCCCTTGCCTTTCTGCTGTCCGCCGGCCACCGAGCACAACATCACCAGCGACAGGACAGTTGCAATCGCGCGCATCGCCTCGTTCCCCCCCAGAGATGGGATGACCATAGGTTAAACGTTTATTATGGCAAAAAGTTCCGCGATTGGGGAACCCGAGGTCTGATTTTGGTTCGGCTACGCTATTTGCACGGTTCCCGATTGCCCCATCTCGCCCTGCCAGCGGACCTCTCGGTTCAGAAAAGCCTGGATGACGGCGGCGCTGGTCGTGAGGTGGGACGAAACCTGCGCGACCGGAAATGACGACGGCTCGTCGGACAGGCTCAGCGGCAGCAGCAACTGATCGGCGCTGTGTGCGTCGATGCCCAGCGGCTGGGCTGCGAGATAATCCTTGACCTGGCCCACGGCATCGTCGGCGACGCGCTCGGCCGGCTTGCCGCGCGCTCCAAGCCCGAAGAACAGTGTCGGCACCGGCACGGTGTCGAGGGCAGCAGTCAGGGCGGTTCCGGGGCCGCCGTTCCAGGTCTGCTCGCGAATATCGGCGCGCAGGCCGAGGTCGCCCAGCCGTTTGCTCGCGCGTTCGGCCTGACGCCGCGCGATGGCTGCGGGCAAACCGGCCACGGCGCTGATGCCCCTGGCGAGCCGGGGCAGGCCGATCTCGGCAAGCTGCAAGCCCCGCACGCGCTGGCCCACGCCGATGTCAGTCTCCAGCAAGCCGCCGCCACGCGGATAAAAGCCGGGCCGGCGCATGCGCACGTTCATGACCAGCCCCAGCAGCTTCATGTAGCCGAGCCAGGTTGTTTCCAGAAAGTGAAAACACGGGCTGAAGGGTACGGGCGTGCCGCCATCGATGGTGACGTGGCTCGGCTCGTCCGCCAGCGCCAGCGGCAAGTAGACGGTATGCAGCACGAGGCTGGCCGCGCCCGCCGTGCCGATCGCGAAATGGTACTTGCCGGCCGCGACCTTGCCGGGCACGAACTCCAGGTCCGAGCTACCCTTGCTGGCCCCGCGCATCTGCCCCTGCCCGATGGCGGCAGCCGCCTTCACGCACGCCAGATGTTGCGGCTGCAACCCCGGCCTCGACCTGCCGGCACGGATGTTGCGCAGATGGAAGGCCTTGCCCGTGAGCAGCGACAGCGACAGGCTCGTGCGCAAGATCTGCCCGCCCCCCTCGCCCTGCGCGCCGTCGAGTTCGATCAGCCCTGCCATGAGGGAATTGTACGCCGCTTGCGCCTGGCTCAAAACGCAGCTAACGCTGTCGAGATCATGACAACTCGAGCGCTGCCTTCAAGCATTGATCGAGTTGCCGCGTCAGATCGTCAGAGAGAAAGCCGATGGTCCGCAAGATGTTTGATTGTGCGATCGTCATCAGGTTCTCGCACTTGACTGCCGACTGATGCTTCAAGCCGGAGGAGTTGCCTTCGGAGGTCAACGGATCGATCAGGAATTGCGTCGGCTCTTTGCCGACCAGACGTATGTTGCCGGTGATCATGGCAAGAACTGTGTTTTAGATCTGACGATTGAGCTGGTCGCATTGGACGACGACGGCTGGGCGATTCTTGCTGGCGCCACCGCCAACGAAGGGAAACACCGCAATGACAACATCACCGCGTTGCGCCATGGTCAGGCCACTCGTCGAGAGACTGATAGCTTGCAAGCGTCGGATCGTTCGCGTCGTCCTCAGCCATGACGCGATCCACCAGTTCACCACTCGCCAGGACATCGTCGTTGCCCATGATGCGGCACATACGCTCATAAACGAGTCGAGGGACCAGCACGTATTCCTCATTCGTCGTGGGATTGATGGCAATGGGCCCCGACTCTTGCAGGTCGTGGAGTTGCTGCTGTGTGAGTTCTATCATGATCGAATCCTCATCGATGATCGTAACGACTCATGTCCAAACAGGCAATCTTCTTCACGGCGAGTTGGCGCGGACTGCCGACAGCGGCGCCTGCAGCGCCAGCGGTAGCGGCCCTTGCCCGGACATGTGAGCGGCCAGGGCAAATGAGTCGGCATCCCCCGCCACCCCGCAATTGACACGCATCACCAGCAGTCGCTGCACCGGCGTTTCCCCCTGATCCTGCACGAAGGCACGGTAGCCGAGCGAATCCGGTTGGTCGAAATCGGCGCCGATCACCAGGAAAACATTGGGCGACAGCTTGATCTCGCAGGCCAGCTCCTGATAGATCTTGCTTGGACGGTTCATCTGAAAGGTCCAGTCGGAACCGTCCGCTGCCGGGTGCCAGTCGGGCAACGTTTCGCCGTGCTGCACCTTGGGGACGATGCGCAGCGTGATGCGGCCATCGGCAACTGTCGGCGTCACCTCGAGCAGGAATTGCGCCTGCTCCAGGCTCACTTCCTCGGTCTGTCCGCTGCGCTGCAACGTGAACTGCGTCTGCTCCATCTTGAGTCCCAGGACCTGATCCGCGGACCGGCCGGAAGGCAACAGCCTGCGGCGCGGATTGATGCACGAGCGCTCCGACGTCAGCATCGTCTGCAGACGTGCCGGCGCCGATCCGATCATCTTGCCGACGCGAAAGCCGTTGCAGTCCAGCATGCCCTTGCAATCCGGGTCGATAACTTGCTCATCGGTGTGGTTCCACAGGTCGTGATTGAGGAACAGGTCGCCGATGGGCCGCTCCAGCAGGGCCGCATCGATTTGCACGATGTTGGCGTTGCCGCCGAGCCCCTGATCCGGCCGCGGCTTGAGCGACGTCGCGCGCGACGGCTCCTGCGTCAGGCATCCCCCCGCGACGATCAGCATCCCCAGGAGCACCAGCGCGCTGCCGATCCTCGCTCCCAGGCTCAGCCGGCCAACGCTCCGCCCGCGCTCCGTCCCGGCCAGACGAGCGCGCACGGCCGCGAGGCAGAGCCTCCCGGGCAAAGCGTTCCCCGGCAGAGCCTGGGAACAATCTCTGTGAGCGCGCACGCGCATGGCGGTTCCTGCAAGCAATGTGTTCCCGGGCTGAGCACGGGAACCGGTTTTGAGCGCAGTATCGCTGCCGAATGAGTGGCGGGCTTCTATCCAGTCGTTGCCCGGCGGTCAAGAGCGAATCTCCCGCCACCAGGTTACGTGTTTTCGCTATCCTATCCTGACCGTGAAACTTCATACAACCGGGAGGACAGCGATGGCGCACGGCGTATTCGACCTGAGCGGCAAGGTGGCGTTGGTCACCGGGGGAAGCAAGGGACTTGGCAAGGCCATGGCCCGCGGCATGGCGGAGATGGGCGCCGACATCGTCATCTCCAGCCGCCATGAAGAAGAGCTGCGGCCGGCACTCGACGAGATCCTGCAAGGCACCGGCCGCCGCGGCAAGCTCGTCGTCGCCGACATGTCGCGCCGCGACGACGTCGCCCGGCTGGCCAGGACCGCTCTCGACCAGATGGGCCGCGTCGATATCCTCGTCAACAACGCCGGCACCAACGTCCCGCAGCCCATCGACGAGATCAAGGACGCCGACTGGGACCGCGTCCTGGAGATCAACCTCAACTCGGTCATGATCCTGACGCGCGCGCTCGTCCCGCAGATGAAGGCGCGGCGCTGGGGCCGCATCATTCACATCTCCTCGATCATGGGATTCATCTCCAAGCAGGGCCGCGACGCCTACTCGGTGACCAAATCCGCCCTCATCGGCCTGGCCCGCGCCAATGCCCTTGACCTGGGGGCACATGGCATCACCGTCAACTGCATTGCGCCGGGGCCGTTCCTGACCGACCTGCCCGGCCGGCTACTGTCCGCCGAGGAGAAGAAGGCTTTCGCCGACCGCACCGCCCTGGGCCGCTGGGGCGAGCCCAACGAGCTGATCGGCCCCGTGCTCCTCCTGGCCAGCGACGCCGGCAGTTACATCACCGGCGAAACCCTCGTCGTCGATGGCGGCTTCATCGCCAAGTGAGCCAACATGCGGCAGGGGGCAGGTGGCACGCCCTGAGGTACTCCGGTACTCCGAAGGGCGTGCTTTGAGCAGACGGTTGGCTGCGGCGCACCGGGACATTTTCACAGGCACGGCCCGATCCGGTGAATCGCGTCTCGCTCGCAGACGCCGCCGGCGTCGCGATTCGTGGCGTGCTCGTCGCCCGGCAACGCAATCCTACTTTTTCGCGGCGGCGGCGATCCGGGGCAGCGCCTTCATGATCTCGCCGATGGCAGCATCGTTCAGCTCGCCGGCGCGGTACGCGAAATTGAAGGCGACCTTCTGCTTGACGGAGAGCAGCACGGTGACGTCGGCGTCGCGGTGCAGCAGATAGCTGGGCGGGCCCACGGTGTCATCGAAGACTCCGAGCGGGATCTTGCCGATGGCGTGGCGCTGGCTCCAGTCCACGACCTTGGGATCCAGGACCGTTTGATCCTCGGCGAGGAACGTCACCCACGCGCGCAGGTCGGCATCCTTGTGCCTGGCCAGGGCCTTGTCGATCTTGCCGACCAGCTTGCCGAGCGGATCGCTGAGATGGCGGGCGAAGATGATGACGACGGGCTTGTCGGCTGCCTCGCAGATGAAGCAATGCGACTGACCGCGATGCTGTCCCGTGGAGACCACGGAGATATACGGCCCGGGACGCTGGTTGACCCGGGGACCGGAACGGCACGGATCGGCGCCGGCGACACCGGCGGCCAGGAGGGCGATGGTCGCGAAGAGCGGCAGACGCATGAGACTTCTCCAAGGATCCGATCAGTTGTTCAGAAGATCACTTCGGCTCGCTGCCGGCGGGCGACGCTTGCGAATTCGTCGCCGCGGCGGTTCTCTGCGGGAACTGCTGGCGCATGGCGTCCAGTTCCTCCTGCAGCTTGCCGGGATCCGCGCGGCGCCAGATTCGCTGCGCCGACTCGGCGAAGCGCGCGGCTTCCTCGCTGCGACCCTGACGCTCGCAGAGCACCTGCATGCCCAGGGCGCCGCGCACCGACCCGGTGTCGTGCGCCAGCGCCTCGAGGAACGCTTCCTCGGCGATGTCGTGCTTGCCGCCTTGCAGGGCGCCGATGCCCCATGTCTCCATGTAGTACGCGCCATGACCCCAGGAATGATGGTTGTAGTCGTCCTTGGTGCGGGTAACGGCCTTGGCGAGCAGCTTGACGCCGGCGTCGGCGTCCCCTTGCTGGCACAGCAGCCAGCCGTGCGTTTCCCAGAGACGTGACTCCAGTTGCCGGTCGTTGCGCTTGCGGCGATGCGCCTCCTGCAGGACTTCGACCTCGGCGGCGGCTCGCTGCGTCTCACCTTTCTTAAGGTACACCAGGGCCGCCATGTACGCGGCGGCAATCTTGTCGTTCTTGCGCTTCTTGCCCGCCAGGTCCAGCGCCGCTTGCCAGTTTCGCTCGGCCAGGTGCAGGCGAAACCACTGGTTGGGCTGCTGGATGCGCTGTTCCTGGCAGAGCTTCTTGATTTCGCCGGCCTCGCGGAAGCGACCGTCATGAATCAGGGCTTGCGTCAGCACTTCCAGGTGATGCGAGTACTGCCAGTCCTCGCTGTGCTTGATGTTCATCTCCTTGTGGTAGGCGCGCTGCATGTCGATGGCCTGCGCCGACCAGTCAGTCGTCTTGTCCCAGCGGCCCAGACGCATGGCCAGGTGCGCCTGCATGTGAAAGGCATGCGGCATGCCGGGCGAAGATTGCATGTATTTCAGCGCGTGCGGCCAGCCGAGCGCCGGCCGCCGAAAGTTCTCGTAAAAATGCACCAGCTCGTGGTGCGCTCCCGGATGCAGCGGGTTGTATTTCAGCAGCGCCTTGTAAGAGGGCACGGCAGCAATGCCGCCGTCGCTGAGCTGAGCGCGGTGAAACCAGCCCTCCTCGTCGTCCTCGTAGAGCGTCAGCAACTCGTCGAGCGTGCGGATGGCGGCCTTCTTGCGCGCATCTGGTCCCACGCCAGGCCACATGCCTTTCTCCTCCAGTCGCGCCTTGATGAGCAGATGCTCGCGATGGCTGACACTCGGCAGCAGGTCTTGCGCCTTCTTGAGAGCCGGCCCCTGCTGGCCGCGGCCCCAGCGCTCGATGGCCTTGCTCAGCGCGCACCAGGCCATCGCGCAGCCGGCGTCGTGCTGCGTGGCCGTCTCGAAGGCTCGCGCCGCCTCCATCCACGCATAGGAATAAAAGAAGCCCAGACCCTGGTCGAAGAACGCCTGGCACTCCGGCGACGTCGTGCCGACGCGGTAGCGCAGCAGGCACAGGTGCGGCATCAGCTTCGCCGGTTTCAGCTTCGTCATCGGCAGAATCTTCGGCATCGACTTCGCCACCGACTCTTTCGCCACCGACTCTTTCGGTGGCGACTCTTTCGGCGACGACGCCTTTGGCGTGTCGGCCCGGCCGGCCGAGGCAAATACCGCGAGCGTGAGGAACAAGGCCGACTGGCAGGTGGGTCTCATGGGAGATCCTGGGTGGGTACGGCGGGTATTGTTCTATTTTGCAGCCTGGGGCGGTTCGCTTCTAGTGGAAATTCCGGAATCGGCGGCGGAATATTCCCGGCCGCCCGCCGGCCGCCCGCGCGTGTAGCCGCCCAGGCGATCGCCCACGAGGACCAGTAGTGTCCCCGCTGCCCAGCCGGCCAGCACGTCCGTGAGAAAGGCGCCGCCGACATACATGACGGAGGCGCCCGTAGCCAGGATTAGCACCACGGCCACGAGCCACACCAGAAACCGGCAGCGTGCCCCTGTGCAGCCGCTGGTCATGTTCAGCGCCAGCACTCCATAGATGAGGCTCGTCAGCAACGCCTCGCCGTTCGGAAAGCTGCCAAGCGGTGTCAGTTCCGTGCTCAATTCCAGCGGCGGCAAGCGCTGCACGGCCAGCTGCGTGCCGAATAGGATGCCGAGGGCCACGACCACGCTGCCGACAAACACGAATGCCGCACGCCGATTGCCGGCACGCCAGAACCAGACAAGATTGCAGACGCCCAGAAGCCCGAGTGTGACCGGCATCGCCAGGTGTGCCAGGATGGTCAGAAGTATCTCAACGGCCGGCAGATGCAGTTCGCGCTGAGTCCGAAACCAGTAGTACGCTCCCCAGTCGAGTCCCTGGATTGGGTCCATCGGGGTCTGATTCTCCGAGAATGCGCTCCGAAAGTTCTTGACCGGCAAGGACTTTCAAAAGATTGCCGTCCCGCCGGATTGACAGGACGACACTTCACAGATTATACTTTTTAGCAACAATCTGGTGCGTTTCCCTCCCCAGTCACGTCTAATTTAGTGGGGGAGAAGCGCAGCGCGGGCCGCTCCCCACCCGCATGGCAGGCGAGGTTAGACGCAGCGAGTGCCGCACTTGAGGGACCTTGATGTCGGACCTAAAGGCCAACCTGGGACCGGGGGAAACCCGCCGGAACCATGGGAAACAGGGCAGCAGCGTCAAGGTCCGCAATCCGGTGCCTGAGCAAGTTCTCCCCACGGCCGATGCCGAACCGACCGACGACCAGCCCACGGTCGTGTCCAAGACGTCTCCCATCCAGGCCGGCCGGCCTCTGACTGCGGGCGCGCTGAGCCAGGGCCTGAAGGGGCGAACGCTGGCCCACTACGAGCTCCTGGAGCCGATCGGCGTGGGCGGCATGGCCGCCGTGTTGCAGGCACGCGATCAGCAGCTCGACCGCCTGGTCGCCTTGAAGATCCTGCCGCCCGAGATGGCCGGCGATCCGGAGAACATTCGCCGCTTTCACCAGGAGGCTCGCGCCGCCGCCAAGCTCGATCACGAGAACATCGCCCGCGTCTTCTTCTGCGGCGAGGACCAGGACCTGCACTTCATCGCCTTCGAGTTTGTCGAGGGTGACAACCTGCGGATGATCCTCGAGCGCCGCGGCCGCTTGCCGGTTGGCGAGGCGGTCCGCTACGTGCTGCAGATCGCCACCGGGCTGGAACATGCCGCCTCGCGCAGCGTCGTGCATCGCGACATCAAGCCATCGAACATCATCATCACGCCCACCGGCCGGGCCAAGCTCGTCGACATGGGCCTGGCCCGCAGCCAGACGCCGCAGGATGACAAGGCATTGACGCAGTCCGGCGTCACGCTGGGCACGTTCGACTACATCTCGCCGGAGCAGGCACTCGAGCCGCGCGAGGCTGACGTCCGCAGCGATATCTACTCGCTGGGCTGCACCTTCTATCACATGCTCACCGGTCAGCCGCCGGTTCCGGGCGGAACGGCCGCCAAGAAGCTGCATCATCATCAGCACGTCGATCCGCTCGATCCGCGGCAGCTCAACCCGGAAATTCCGGACGACGTGGCGGCCATCCTGGCCCGCATGATGGCCAAGGACCCCAACCATCGCTATCAGCAGCCGGTGCAGCTCATCCAGCACCTGTTGCAGGTGGCGCAGCACGTGGGCGCTGCCGACGCTCCGGAGGGCATGCTGTTCATCGACGCGCCGCTGCCCAGCGCCCCACGGCGGCGGCCGATCTTGACTGCCACGGCTGCCGCCCTCGGCCTGGCGCTCGTGCTGTTCGTGCTGTCGTTGCTGCCGCCGAGCACACGCCCGGTGTCGCCCCCGCCGCAACTGGCCGAAAATGTCATCCCGCCCTCCAAGGGCAAGGGGGAAGTCGCCAAGAAGAGCGTCGAGCCTCCGCTCGCGGAAGGCACTATCCGCATCAAGGATGCGAAGGATCTGGCCCGGCTCCGCCAGGCCCTCGAACGCAACGAGGCTCCGCAGGTGCGCGCCATCATTGACGTCCCGTTCCTGGATGTGAGCGAAACGCCGCTGGTCGTCAATGGCAACGAGCTCATCCTGGAGTCAGGCGACCCCAAGGTGCCCGCCAAGATTCGCTTCCAGTATCAGCCCGCCGAGGGCGAAGCTGCAACCAGTGCGGCCGTCTGGGTGGAGAGCGGCCAGCTGCACTGCAAGAATTTGCTTTTCGAGGTCAAGTCGGCCGTCACTCCGGAGACGCTTGTCGCCGCAATCGCAGTCGGCCGCGCCGGCAAGGCTTTGCTGGAGCGCTGTGCCTTCGTGCAGCGCGATTTTCCCAAGCAAAAACTGATCTCGCTCCCGGGCAAGTACACGCCGCTGGCCTCGCTGGCTCTTGCGAACACCAAGCGCAGCCCCCAGGACCGTCCCAGGATCGACGCCGCCGAGTGCTACTTCGAAACCGGGCAGGACGCCATCGCACTCAACGGCCCGGGCGATCTCTTTCTGAACAATTGCGCCTTCGGACCGCACAATGCCCTGGTGCACCTGCGCGGCAAGCACGACTATGTGGAATCCATGGTCTCGTGGAAGAACTGCTCCGCGCTGGTGGTCAATGGGCCGGCCTTCCGCCTTGACGACAACGCCGCCTGCCAGCTGATGCTCAGTTATTCCATCTTCTCGACGCCGGCCGACGAGCCGCGCAACCTCCGCGACGATGATCGCGCCTTCATCCGCCAGACCGAGGCGCGCGAGCCGGCCGTCCGCCTGACCGGCAGGCGCAATTGCTTCCACAATTTCGAGGTCCTGTGCGCCTGGCCGCAGGAGAACGGCATCGCCCTTGTTACCCAGGCGGATGACTTCCGCAAGTGGGTCAGCAAGGCGGGCGGCACTCTCGACACGACCACCGAACCCTCGGTCTTCCTGGCGGGCAACGTCAATCCCTGGCGTTCCGCCAAGCCGCTGGAGGAGATCGAATGGCGCTTCGAGGTCAGCGATACCCGTCCCGAGGTTCGTCGCGACCGCGACACGCCCCTGGGAATGCTCACATCCTGGTGGGGCAAGATGCCCAAGTTGCTGGCGCTGCCCGAGGCCAAGCTCGCCCGCGATCTCGGCTTGCAGCCCAACGAGAAGCTTGTCGATCCCGATCTCACCGGTGTCGTCCCCGGCGTCTACAAGAACCTGAGCAAGGCACTGGAGGACGCCATCCCCGGCGACGTCATCCTTCTCAAGCCGGGCAAGGACCGCCGGGAGATTGCCATCAAGCCTTCCATGCTCGCCCAGGCCAAGATCGACCTGACCCTACGGCCATACAAGAAATACAACCCCATCCTGATTCTCGACGAGACTCCCGAGCCGGACGCCGCCATGTTCAAGCTGTATGACGGCAAGCTGACGCTGGAGAACCTCGAGGTGCTGCTGCAGCCCGCCCAGCCCGGGTTCCGGTCGCTTTCGGTCGTCACGCTCTACGGCAACGGCCGTTGCACGTTCAAGCAATGTGTGTTCACGCTCAAGGACGACAACATCCCGCTGCGCGTGGTCACGCTGGAGAATCCGGAGAACGCCATGAAGATGTCGGCCAAGGTGCCGCGCTCCACGCCCGAGTTGCGTTTTCAGGATTGCTTCATTCGCGGCGATGGCGACCTCGTCAAGATCCTGGTGAGCCGGCCGCTGGAACTGAGCGTGGACAATTCGATCTTGACCCTGACCGGCTCGCTGGCCGCCATCGCCGGCAACCCGAAGGAAACGACCCTCGAATCGCCGGCCAGCATCAAGCTCAATCGCGTTTCCGCATTCCTCGCCAAATCCCTGGTGCAATTGCGGGCGCTGGCTTCAGGCAAGGGAATCGCGCCCACGCGCCTCGACGCGCGCGACTGCCTGTTTGTCGCCATGAACGGCAAGCCGTTGATCTACCTCGACCGCCTCGACGTGGAAGACAGCCGCTTGCGCGACGCCTTTAACTGGACCGGCTCGCACAACGCCTTCAGCGGCTTCCGCTACTTTCTCGACCAGCAACGGCCGGAGGAAGTCATCCCCTTGCCGCCCCTCCGCTACGACGAGAAAGCCTGGCGCATGCACACCATGGAGGCCGATTCCAAGTTTCTGCAAGCCCGCTTCGACTTTTCTGCCAGCCGGCCCATGTCGCAGAGCGTGCTGGACGACTGCAGGCCAAAGACCGAGTGGCGCACCGAGTTGCAGAACTACGGCGCCAACCTCGACTCCATTCCGCTCCCGCCCATGGCTCCTGCCGCCGAGACCGACGAGAGTCGATAGATCACAGGCATGCGTGCAGCAAACGGCGGTTTCGCGCACCGACTCACTTGCCCGACCCCGACGGCCCCTTCCGCGGCACCGACAGCAGGTACCCGATCAGATCTGCCAGGTCCTGACGAGCAAGCTGCGTCTCCAGACCTTCCGGCATCAGCGATTTCGCAGTCGCCTGGATGGATTCGATCTGCGAGCGCAGGACGACATCCTCCGCCTTCTCGGCGCGGCGAAGCGTGACGCTCGAGGCGGTTTCGGCGGCGATCAGACCGGACATCGACTTGCCGGACTTCGTCGTCAACAGGTATTCGATGTAGCGCGGGTCCACGTCGCGGCTGGGATCGAGGATGTCCACCAGCAACGTCTCCGCAGTCTTGTTGCGCAGCGCCGCCAGCAGGTCGGCGCCCACCTCGTTGCCTTCGTTTTCGAGTCGATGGCAGGTTGCGCAGGTCTTCTTGAAGATCGCCTTGCCGCGAACGGCGTCCCGTTTCAGCTCCAGTGCCGGGCGATACGCCTCCACGATCTTGCGGCGCTCCGGCGTCGCCTGGCCGATGAGCAGTTTCACGGCGCGGTCGCGCAGCTTCGGATCGGGATGCTTGCGAAGCTGGGCGAGGCGCGCCGGCTCCAGCTGCCCGGCCTTGACCTTGTTGTGCTCGATGGCCGTCAGCAGCGCCTGCAGGCGTTCGCTGCGTGCGAACAGCGCTTCCAGCACCTCGCGGCGGACCACCGGGCTCGCATTGTCCCATGACGTCAGCAACACGCTGGCGACACGCGCATCGGCCTTGCCGGCGATGGCCCGGACGGCGGCCAGTTGCAGGTCTTGCGACTCGGTCGGCGACAGCAAGGTCTCCAGAGAGTCCATCGTCGTCGCCGGCGGGGCCAGCGCCAGCAGCCGGACAGCCGACAAACGGGCTTCAGGCGGCCGCCTGGCGTCACGCGCATCGCGTGCCGCCTCATCGAAGAAAGCACGCACGCCGTCCAGCGATTTCTTCAAGGCCGCCGGCGGCTTTGTCCAGAGGTCGTCGAGGGAGCGCCGGCTGTTCTGCAAGCCGCGGCCAAGACCTTCGAGCACGGCGCTCTGCCAGGCGGCCCGCCGGCCGGCGCCGCCGACCAGGTTCAAGGTCCTTTCGAGGCCGGCGTTCTCGCCGCGCGCGCCGACGATGAAGGCGAGCTGGCTCAGCACGTTGCCGCCGGTTTTCTGGAAGCTGTCGTCCCGGACCAGGTTCTCGAGCAGGCCCGGCGCCGACTGCGCCGCGGAACTCAGCCAGGCGGTCTGCGTCCAGCTATCCGCCGGCTGTCGCGCCAGGCGGGCCAGGGCGGCGACCACGGCCGGCTGTTGCGATTCTCCCAGCGTGAAGCAGAGCTGGAAGCGCACGCGTGGATCGGCATCTTCCGTCATGGTCAGCACGGCGTCGCGTACCGCCGTCGAATCGAGGCGCCTGTCCGCCAACCGCAGGGCGTTCTCGCGCACGCCACCGGTCGCGTGCTTCAGGCCCAAAATGACGTCGTCGTCCGCCAGCTCGCCGAGGCCGTCAAGCGTCCACAGGCAATGGACCACGCCTTGCGGAAGCGTCGTGGTGCGTGCCAGCGTCCGCACCGCCGCGGCGACGGACTTGTTCTGTCGCTGCACGAGAAGACGCTGCGCCGTCATTCGCCTCCAGGCGTTCCTGTCAACGAGGTTCTTGACCAGCTCGGCCTCGGTCATCCTGCCCAGGTCAGGCGAAGCGCGACGCTTGAAGCCATCCGGCACGATGCGCCAGAGGCGGCCGCGATCTCGACTGTGCAGATTGAGCCGCTTGATCATGTCGTCGGTGAGCGACAGCGGCGTCTCGATCACTTCACGGTAAAAGTCGGCGACGTAGATGGCCCCATCTGGCCCATGCTCCAGGCACACGGGGCGAAACCAGTTGTCCGTCGAGGCCAGGAACTCGCAGTCGGCGTCGCCGCGCCGCGCGGTGAAGGTGGCGCCCCTGGCGTTCAGGATGTCGCGATGGATGATGTTGTTGGCCGGGTCGCAGACAAGGGACTGGCCATGATACTCCTCGGGAAACAGGCCGCCGCGATAGACCAGCGGGCTGCACGCCGAGGTGATGAAGCCGCCCGGCACCAGCTCCGTCGGCGAAAAACGCTTCGAGTCCGGACCATCCTTGCGGCTCGTGGTGCGCTCCACGCGCCAGGCCTCGAACGGGCTGATGCGATGCACCTTGCAGACCGCACCGTGATCCGGAATGTCGAGCGTGACGGCGGTCACCGGCAGGAATGGATTGCGGCGCAGATAATGATCGGGCAAGACGATGTGCCGCAGGTGGTTGCTGTTGGTGGCGGTGAAGAACCGGCCATAGTCGTCGGCCGCCAGACCGAACTGGCCGCCGCCGGAAGTCGGCTCCAGGCTGCCCGGCTTGTCGGGATGCAAACGCACGCCGCGGCCACGCAGCACCACCGCCGGCAGCTCCGGCTTCTCGACGCTCTTGATCGTGCCGCCGGCGCTGCCCGCGATGCCGTGCACCCAGTTGTCGATGCCCCATTGCAGGCCATTGAGCATCTGCTGGATGTTGGCGAGATCAAAGCCGGTGTACAGCACGCGTCGTCGGTCCGCCTTGCCGTCGCCGTCCGTGTCCTCCAGGTAGATGAGGTCCGGCGGATTGGCGACGAGCAGGCCCCCCTTGTAGGGCATGACCGACGTGGGCAGGCGCAGTCCCTCAGCGAACAGCGTGCTTTTCTCGTAGAAGCCGTCGCCGTCGCGATCCTCGAGCATGCGAATCCGGCCGGAGCTGACCTTGCCGGTGCCGACGCCCTTGTTGGGATAGCCGCGCATCTCGGCGACGAACAGCCGGCCATGCTCGTCGAACGCCAGCGCTACCGGATCGACAACCTCCGGTTCGCATGCCGCCAGTTCGACGCGAAACCCCTTGAGCACGCGCAGCGTCGCCTGCTCCTCGCGCGGCGACAACGGACCGGGATTCGCAAGGATGGGCTTGTCGGCGGAGGTCTTCGGCAAACCAACATCCGGCAAGCCAAAACTCGCACAGACGGTCGAACACACGAGAAAACGGCGGAGAGCTTGTCGCATGGTGCACATTCCCTGGAGGATTCCGGCGCGTGGCGTTTTATCAATCGATGGTCGCCAGGATCTGGATGGCCTGAGTGGCCGCATCGGGGTTATCGAGGGCGAGGTAGGCGGCGAAGCGATCGGCGATGGAGGAAATGGAGATGCCGCGGACGTTGATGCCGGCGACGGCGAGGCGGCTCATGAGGTCGTAGCCGATGCCGCCGCGATTCTTGCCCTCGATCACGAGCATGACCACGTCCAGGGCAGGGCCGAGGCCGGCGGCCCGGGCTGCCTCGATCACTTCCGGCCCGCTGATGGGCGCCAGGAACATGACGCTGGTGTCCGGCTTGATCGGGCTGGGCCGCGTGAAGATGAACTCGAGGTCGGCGCCGGCGCGGACCAGCAGTTCGAGCTTGGCGGCCGCCGCTCCCGGGCGATCCGGAATCTCCCCCGACCAGACCTGCACGCGGCGAACTTGCAACGGCATTGGCGCATCTCCGGTTGCTTGCCGCCGTCATTTTATCGGTTCGGGTGGGCGATGGCTCGCCGTTTCGCGGGCAGCCAGGCGTGCCGCCGGCCCCCAGGCATGCGGCGCAGCCGAAACGTGCAAGAGGCGGGTTTTCCTTTTCAGGCAGATGGGTTATTGTAGTTTGATATGAACCTGGACTGTGCTAAGGCAAGAATCCGCCCATGCCGCTGACGCTCGAACAATATGCCAGCTATCTCGACACGCGCGACCTGTCCTGGCCGTCGCCGCCCGCGCCGCGCCTGCCGCGCGCGCGGGCCCACGTCGTACCCCTGCCCGGCCTGCGCGCCGTCATCTGGAATATTTACGGCACGCTGCTGTCGATCTCCGGCGGCGAACTGGTCTTCGAGCATCCGCAAGACTTCATCATGGAAGTGGCTCTCGACAAGACCCTGCAAGAGTTCAAGATGTGGACCTCGATGAGCCGCAAGCCCGGCCAGCCGGCCGAGTACCTGCGCCAGCTCTTCAACCGTGTCCTGTCGGAACTGCGCATGGCGCCTTCGCCGGGGGAACGTCATCCGGAGATTGCCGCCGAGCGCATCTGGGAAGACATCATCAAGAAGCTGTTTCAAAAGGACTTCAAGTTCGATGCCGGCTTCTTCGGCTCGCTCAACGAGTTCAGCCGCAAGGTCGCCTACTTCTTCCACGCCAGCCTGCAGGGGACCGCATGCTATCCCGGAGCGGCCGCGGCACTGAGCGCCGTCCGTGACGCCGGCCTGTCGCAAGGGGTGAGCGCCGACGCCCAGTGCTTCACGCTCGTGCAACTGCAGCGCGGCCTGACGGCGCAGGACCCGGCCTGCCAGCTTGCCGATCTCATCGATCCCGGCCTGCGGGCCCTCTCATCGGAGCTTGGCGCACGCAAGCCGTCAGAGAGGCTCTTTCGCAAGGTGCTCGACGAACTGGCCAGGCGCGACGTGAAGCCCAACCAGGTGCTGCACATCGGCTCACGCGTCGTTCAGGATCTGGCGCCGGCCCGCAAGCTCGGCATGCGCACCGGCCTGTTCGCCGGCGACAAGGAATCGCTGCAGGCCGACGCCGATCAGCTCAAGGATCCAGCGACGCGGCCTGACGTCTTGCTCACGGAGTTGGCCCAGATCAAGAATGTCATTGGATGAAGGAGAATCGCCATGCCGCCGCCACTGCATGTCGATCCGGCGCACCTGGACCTCGCCAGGGTCGTCGCCGATCGCGAGGCCATTCGCAAGGTCATCCCGCATCGCTTCGAGATGGAGCAACTCACCGCCATCGTGCACATCGACGCGACGCAACACGTGATCGCCGGTTACAAGGACGTCGAGCCGAGCGAGTTCTGGGTCCGCGGCCACATGCCGGGTTATCCCCTGCTGCCCGGCGTGCTCATGTGCGAGGCGGCGGCCCAGCTGTGCGGCTATTACATCAGCAGCAACAAGCTCATGCCCGGCGACTTCATCGCCTTCGGCGGCATGGAGAATGTCCGCTTTCGCGGCCAGGTCCGGCCGGGAGATCGCCTCGTCCTCATCGCCAAGGGCATCAAGGTCGATCGCCGTCAATCCACCTTCAATGTTCAGGGCCTCGTCGGCGGCACGCTCGTCTTCCACGGCGACATCATCGGCGTGCCGCTGGTCCGCAAGCCGGAGGGTTGAGCGTGCGTCGCGCCGTCCGGCTGCCTCTGCAAGCGCTCGAGCCATACCTGCTCGAGGTCAAGGATCGCGTGCCCGGCCCGCTCGATTGGCCGGCCGTCTTCGGCAACGATCGGCCGGTCGAGATCGAGGTCGGCTTCGGCAAGGGCATGTTCCTCCTCGCGGCCGCCCAGGAACGACCGGCGACCAACTTCCTGGGCATCGAGATCGAGCGCACTTTTCAGCTCTACGTTGCCAATCGCGTCGCCAAGCGTTCCCTGGCGAACGTCCGGCTGGCCTGCGCCGACGCCCGCTTGTTCTTTCGCGACTACGTGGCCGACGGCTCTGTCGAGGCCATCCATGTGTTCTTTCCGGATCCGTGGTGGAAGACGCGGCATCGCAAGCGGCGGCTGTTCACGCCGGAGTTTGCCGCCGCCTGCACTCGCGCTCTTCGCGCCGGCGGCAAGCTGCACGTCGTCTCCGACGTCGCCGACTATTTCGCCGATATCGAGCAGCTCATTGCCGCGCAGCCGGCATTGCGGCCGGCGCCGCTTGCCACACAGGAGGAACCACGGCACGACATGGACTATCTCACGAACTTTGAACGCAAGTATCGCAAGGAAGGCCGGCCCATCTGTCGCGGAGCCTGGGTCCGGGAATGACCGGTCGCTTCTCGATCCATCACTTCTTCACGCACTCCAGCACGATTGCCGGGGGATAGTCGAGGAAGTCGGCCCAGAACGTGCGGTCGTCGCCGGCTTGTGGGTCGGGGGCGAGTTCCGGCTGATGGACGCTGAAGCTCGTGAAGCCCGCGTCGCGGAAGGCCGATTCATACGCGCTGAGCGGGATGTAGTAGTTCTCGATCTCGAGCGGCGGGCCGTCCTGCTGGATCAGCCAGGTGATGGGCGCTCCCTCGGCAACCTTGTCGGCCAGCTTGACCCCGAAGCCGTACTTGCCGTAATCCGGCACCTTGAAGTGATACAGCCCGGGATTGGTGGTGAAAGTGACGAACCGGCCCCCGGACCGTAGTCGCCGTGCCAGCCCCCGGCACATGTCGGCCAGCTCCGCTCGGTCGTGGGCGTACACCAGCAGCCACGCCGACACCGCCAGGTCGAAAGCCTGCTGCGGCACCAGCGCCCGCGCATCCTCGACGCGGTACTCGATGCCAAGCGGCGCGGCAACCTCCTGGGCACGCGCCAGCTCAATCATCCGCTCGGCGATGTCCACGCCGACGACCGTGGCCGCGCCAGCCTGGAGGAGCTTGCGCGTGAAGAAGCCCTCGCCGCAGGCAATGTCGATGACCTTCTTGCCCGTCAGGTCGCCGATCCGCTTCATCAGCGAATAGGTCTCGATGCGGGCCCGCCAGGGTTGCTCCTTGGCCTTCTTGTACTGCTCGGCGATGTGGCCTTGATTGTAGTCGGTGGTCATGCTGGTCATCCTACGAGGGCCGCCGGCAACCAGGTATCGCCCGGGAGTATTGCAACCACGAAGGTCACGAAGGTCACGAAGAGAATCACGGCAACGCCTTGGTGATCTTCGTGCCCTTTGTGGTGGATCTGGCTTTCCGAGCGGCGGCGGGCAGGGACGAATACGACAACCGCAGTGCGGCAGCTGTCATTGTCGGTGCTCCAGCAGTTCTTCGACGGTTCGCAGGAGTTGCTTGAGCCGTGGATTCACCAGCGCCGTGATATTGGGGCCGCGCGAGACCCTGCTGACCCAATCCTTTTGATCGTCCCCGAGGAGCAGCACGCCGGCGCAGAACAGGTCGTGGCGTCTGGCTTCGTCCATGAGTTTCCCGAACATGTGGATGCCGTTGTCGCCGGTGGTGCGGGCATCGACCAGGAAAACATCGAAGCTCTGCTGGCGGAAGCGGTCGAGGGCGCGCACGGGGTCGGCGGCCAGCAGCACGCGAAAGCCGGTTTCCTTGAACTTGCTGCGCAGCGTCTCTTGCAGCGTTTCATCCTTTTCGACGATGAAGATGGTGCGCGGGCTGCTCGACTTGCCGCTTCCCTTGCCGTCCACCTCGCGGCGCACCTCGCGGATGGCTTCGAGCAGTTGCGACGGCGTCTGGTAGCGTTGCTGCGGATTGAACATCATCATGGTTTCGATGAGGCGGTAGACCGAGGCGGGCGCCTTGATCTCGCCCGGCGCCATGGGCTGCACGGTCAAGAAACGCTCCTTGTTCATGCGGGCGCGGGCATTCTTGGTCATCTCCAGCGGCGAGCGGCCGGTGAGAATCTCGTAACCGACGCAACCGAGGAAGTAGATGTCGCTGCGCGTGTCGCCGGCCATGACGCCGGTGGCCTTTTCGATGCCGGCGTAATCGACGGTGCGATCGACGTTGCCGGTGTCGATGGCCCGGGACTGGCCGTAGACGCCGGCCAGACCAAAATCCACCAGCTTGGCGGTCCCTTGCGTGTTGATGAGCACGTTGGTGAGCTTCATGTCGCGGTGGGTGATGCCGTGGGAATAGGCATGGGCCAGGCCGGCGGCGGCATCCTCGAGAATGCGCAGCGCCTCGGGCGCCTCGAGCTTCTTGCGAATCGTGAGAAGCTCGCGCAGGTTGCCCCCCTCGACGAATTCCATGGCGATGAAGTACTGCTGCGACGGCTGGTCGCGGGCCACCGCCAGGATCTCGACGATGTTCGGGTGTTTCAGATCCAGGCCGAGCTTGCCCTCGCGCTCGAACAGTTCGATGTTGTGCGGGTCGTCGCTCCACTTGCGGCGCAGGACCTTGATGGCCACCACGGTGCCGCTGTGCGGGTCGTCGGCGCGATAGACGCGGCCGAAGCTGCCCGAGGCGATCTTGTAGAGGATGCGATAGCCGCCCAGGAAGAAGCCGTCGTTGTCATTCTTGAGGAGCTTCTGGCTCTGCCAGGGGGTGAGGTGCATCTTGCGTTCCAGTGCGCGCAGCAACGGATCGGCCTCGCCGCCGCGCTGCCCGACCTCTTCCCAACCTTCCTGAAGCTGGTCAATCGTCACGAGCCCGAGTCGAAGTGCCTTCTCAGCCAGGGCGACCGCATCGAGATTTGGCATTTTACCTGGATTCCGCTGGTGGATCGGGGCACGCCCTCTCCATTTTACAACGTTCTCCGCGCCTGCCAAGAAAAACTCCTCTTGTCCAACCGCAAAAGCCACGGTATAGGGCCGCCACGATTGCACCATTGCCGGAAGCAGCGGACGATGCGGATTATCCGCACCACCCGCGCCATCTGCGCAACCGGTGACACAAGGGGCAGCCGGTGGGGCAAGGACATCAACCAGACCCGCGACGGGGCACACGACCGGCCTGGACGGTCGCGGCCGCACTCTCATTCCTCGGGCTGTCGGTGTGCGGCTGCGCCTCGTTCTGGGACGACGTCGTCACCAATCGTAATCGCGACATCAAAGGCTATTTCATGCCTCCGGACCGGCTCGAGGTCATCCGCGACTCGACTGACGGCGCCAAGCGCGGCCGGGCCCTCGCCGGACTGGAAGAGCCACTGGAGCACGGCGGCACCCAGGAGCAGCAGGAACAGTTCTTGCGCTTCCTCACTGTCGCCGCCCTCAACGACAAGGAATCGCTATGCCGGCTCGGGGCCATTCGCGCCCTGGGCAAGTGGAAAGACCCGCGGGCCGTCCGCATTCTCGAAGACGCCTATCTGCAGCGATTGCCGTTTGCCCCGGAGATCAACGTGATCGTCCGCCAGCAGGTGCTGGCATCGCTGGAGGAGACGGGCCATTCCGAGGCGCGTCATCTGCTCATCAAGGCGGCCCGCCAGCCCAACGCCACCGGCAGCTTTCATGAGCGGCAACAGGTCCTCGACGAGCGCCTGAGCGCCATTCGCGGGCTGGCGAAGTTCAAGCAGTTCGACGCCACCGAGACGCTGCTGCATATCCTGGAGACGGAGAAGGACGTGGCCCTGCGCGATCGCGCTCACGAATCGCTGCGTACGGTCACGGGCAAGAACCTGCCCGCCGAGGCTGCCCCCTGGCGCGAGTTCCTGCACAGCGACACCAAGCCGCCGGAGCCTGGACTCATCCAGCGCGTCGTGGGCTGGGTCCGCTCCCCGTGAGTTAGTGCAACATCACATGATGGATGTATCCGGGAGGGCGAGGCGCCTGCCGAGCCGCCGCTGGGTCTAATCTTCGGCTCGAGCCGGGCCGTTCCGCTCACCTGTGCTTGAGAAAATACTCCAGGAAATCGAGTTCCTGCGTCAGTGCCGCCGGCGTCGGGATGTGGGTGGCGCGGCTGGTCAAGGCGACGCGGTTCTTCTTGCCGAGCAAGTTGTTGACGGCCACGAGATGGTTGAGTGCGATCCAGTTGCGTGGCGGGTCCTGCACGCCGCCGCCGACCATCACCGGCCGCGGCGCCATCAGCGCATGCAGATCGATCAGGTCTTCTCCCGCGTCCACTAGCTCCTTGTAGAGCCCTGTGCGCGGGTTCTTGGCGGACGGGATGCCCGGCTGGCGCTGCTTCTTGGGATCGTAGCCCAGGTACCACGGCTCCCAGTAGTTGACATTGCCATCCTTCTCGTTGAAGACGATGCCCGGATCGGACCAGACGGCGCAGGCGAAACGCTCATCGAGGCAGGAGGCGAACATCGACCACTTGCCGCCGTAGGACAGGCCGATGATGCCGATGCGGCTGGCATCGACCTCCGGCATCTGCGCCAGCGCCGTCAAGCAGTTGGCCGCCACGTAGGCGAGCAGCGTCAGCGGCTGGCGGCGCAGTTCTTCGCCGGCCTGAACCAGGGCCTTGCGGGTATCGCCGCCGAGCTTGTCGAGCGAACCGGGCGTGCCGATGGACAGTGTGACGAAGCCGCGCAAGGCCAGCTGCCGCCCGTAATCGTGCGTGCCCCGCGATTTCGCGATCTCGCCGATACTGGTGAGCGGTTCGTAGAACGGGACGATCACCGCCGGGAATGGCCCCTTGCCTTTAGGGATCAGCAGGTAGCCTTCCACATACTTGCCGTCGGGCGCGATCTGCACCTGGACGCGATGCTGCGTGTAGCCGTCGCGCTCGACGGATTCGAGGCGTTTTACCTTGGGCCGCTCGACCAGCGGCGGCCAGGGTCCCAGCCGCTTGTGCCAGGTCGTGCGGATCTCCTCGCGACGCCTCGCCCAGTCGGCCGGCGTCTTTGCGACCGTGCCGTCGGCGAACTTCAGCGGCGAACGATAATCCCCCAGCTTGCCGGCGACTTCCTTGGGGGGACTGGTGAACGGCGCCAGCTTCTGCCATAGCGCCTCGCTGGAAGCAGGTTCGTCCGCGCTGGCAAACGCCGCGACCAGCAGCACCAGCGGGACGATCACCAGAGTCAGTCTGTCAATGTGCTTCATGAAATCCTCGCGCTATCAGGGGAGAGATGGTCCATCTTATGGGGAGTTCTGTTTGGTCTCAATTACCTGCGCCGGTCCCCTTGCCTGCTTTTCTCACGGCTTCGAGTTGCTTACGCCATCTCGCTGTTTCGGCTGGCCTGTTCGTCGCCTCATAGAGCTGGACCAGCCATTCGAGCGACTGCCGCTCGAAGGTGGTCCTTGTCAAAGGAGAACGGATCATGGTTGCCCGTTCTTTCAAGCCTGTGTAGCCGTGCAGCAATAGCGGCTCGGCCTCCGCGTATTTCTTCTGACAGGCCAGGGCGCCACCGAGCAATCTCTGAACATTGAAGGTCTCCCAGCGACTGGGCATTTTCTTTTGGCGGACAGCCAGGGACTCGCGCAACATTGGCTCGGCGTCGGCCGGCCGGTTGAGCTTCACCAGGATAGCGCCCAGGTTGTCCATCGCAAAAAGTGTCTGGAATTGATGCGGACCAAATATCTCCTTCAGTTTCTGGAAGGCCTGGGTGTAGAGCTTGAGAGCCTGATTTACGTCACCGGTCTGCTCGTATGCCATCGCGACACTTTGCATGGTGTCCACCGTATAGGGATGGTGCGGCCCGAGCAGCGACTGCCGCAAGTCGAATGTCTCCTTGTGTAACTTCAGCGCCAGCTCATGTTCGCCGGCCAATTGATAGCCCACACCAAGACCGCTCATGGCGTTGATCGTCTCCGGGGCCCTGGGGCCAAGGTGTGTCTTGCTGAGTTGCAGGACCTTCTTGAGCAAGTCAACGCCCTGACCGACGTCGCCGGAGAGGGCCTGGGCCTGACCAAGCCCGCCCATTCTATTCAGGCTCCAGGAATCGTAAGAACTAAAGTTTTGCAATCTTAAGCCAACCCCAGCTGAGCGACCACATGGTCCGGACTCTGCGAAAACTCGGTGACCTGCTTGATGGCCCAGCCCCGGGTTGTCCGCAGGGTTTCACGCAGCATCGCGCGACAGGCTTCGCCGATGGTCGTCAGCCGTTGGAGTGCCCATTCCTGCGCACGGTTCTGCCGCAGTTGCCGCACGAGAAGGCTGTACGCCAGCAT
>VGYC01000072.1 GCA_016873095.1 Planctomycetota bacterium
ATTCTGAAAAAAACTGCAACCGCGGGCTTATTCTTACGAAGTCGAGAGTTCTGCGGGGGAAGAGATTTTTGCCCCTTGGTGAGAACCGAAAAAAGACTGGCTCGTCGTACATCGCAACGGGCTCCGTCACCGGTGGACTGCCCTTTGTTGTTGCCACGCTCAAGATTAGAATGATTCCTGCCTTTCCAGCGACCGCGGAGGAGTTTCATGAATCCAGTTGTCTTTGCCATGCGGCATCCGATCACGACGTTGATGCTGGTCGTGGCTCTTGTCAGCGGCGGCACGCTGGCAACGTCGGAAATGCAGAAGGATATCTTCCCGTCGCTGAACACGCCGCGCATCTACGTCTTCCTGCAGTTCGGCGGCATGACCCCTTCGCAGATGGAAGGACTGGTCGTCAACCAGTTCGAGTTGCTGTTCCAGTATGTCGATGGCGTTTCCGAGATCGAGTCGCGCTGCATCCAGCAGGTGGCGCTACTGAAGATGTCGTTCTATCCCGGCATCGACATGGGGCAGGCGATGGGCCAGGTGGTGGCAATGGCCAACCGGGCGATGTCGCTCATGCCGCCGGGAACCTTGCCGCCGATGGTCATGCGCCTGGATGCCGGTAGCGTGCCGGTCGGCTACCTGGTGATGGAGGCCAAGACCACGCCGCTGGGCATGGTCGCCGACTATGCCCAGAACGTCGTCCGCCCGGCGGTGCAGCAAAACGTGCCGGGTACGGTCGCGGTTTCTCCCTTCGGCCCGAACGTGCGCTCCATCCTCGTCAACTGCGATCCGGTCAAGCTCGAGGCATATAACCTGACGCCGCTGGACGTGACCAAGGCGCTCATGTCCGGCAATGCCGTCATCCCCGGCGGCAACCTGTACGTCAAGGACACGATGCCGATGGTCACCACCAACGCGCTGGTGACCGACATCCAGGACATCGCCAAGGTGCCGCTGCGTCTGGGGGAGAACGTCTACATCCGCGACGTGGCCACGGTGCAGAATGCCACGGACATCGACTATGGCTACGCGCTGGTTGGCGGCAAGAAGTCGGTCTATCTGCCGATCATCAAGAAGAGCACGGCATCGACATTGACGGTCGTGGCCGACATCCGCAAGTCCATGCCGCTGTTTCGCAGCGTGGTTCCGCCGGACGTGACGGTGAACTTCGAGTTCGACGAATCGCCAGTGGTGCTGGCCGCGGTGGAGAGCGTGGCCAGCGAGGGCTTGATCGGCGCCACGCTCGTCGGCCTCACCATCCTGTTGTTCCTGCGCGATTGGCGTAGCGTGATCGTTGTGGTGGCCAACATCCCGCTGGCTTTGCTCGGCTCGCTCTTCGGGCTGTGGGTGACAGGCAACACCATCAACATCATGTCGCTCGGCGGACTGGCGCTGGCCATCGGCATCCTGGTTGACGAAGCGACGGTAACCATCGAGAACGTGCATGCGCAGATGGCGGACACCGACAACGTGGCCACGGCCGCCCTGCGGGCCAACAACGTCACGGCAGTGCCGCGCCTCCTCGCCTTGCTGTGCATCCTGTCCGTGTTCATACCGGCGTTCATCATGAAGGACCCGCTGCGCTCGCTGTTCATGCCGCTCACGCTGGGCGTCGGTTTTGCCATGATCTCATCGTACCTGCTGTCCAGCACGCTGGTGCCGATCCTGTGCGTCTACCTGCTCAAGCACATGGGGGAAGCCAAGGAGTCCTTCTTCGACAAGATTCGCGGCAGCTTCCAGGGCGTGGTGGCGCACATCGTTCACCTTCGCGGCCTGACCGTGCCGATCTACCTGGCGGTGTGCGGGCTGATCATCTGGCTGGTCGGTCTGCAACTGGGGCGGGAGATTTTCCCGCAGGTGGATTCGGGCGAGTTCGTGCTGCGCTTCCGGCCACCGCTCGGTTCAAACTTCAACCTCACGCGCGAGATGGCCGTCAAGTGCCGCGACGTGATCGAGCAAGAGGCCAAGCCCGAAAACATCGAGTTCACGATGGGCTTCGCCGGGCAGGTGGCGCCGAACTTCGGCATGAACAACATGGTGCTGTTCATGCGCGGTCCGGACGACGGCCAGCTGCGTGTCGCCCTGCGCGAAGGCAGCGGCATCCGCCTCGCCGAGTTTCGCGAGCGTCTGCGCAAGGCCTTGCCCGAGCGCGTCGTCCCCTGGCTGGCCAAGCGTCTCGAACTGGGCGGCCTGACCAGCACAGAGGCGCACCGGCAGGCCAAGATGGCCACGTTCCGCTTTGAACCCGGCGACATCGTCACCAAGGTCATGAGCTTCGGCTCGCTCACGCCGATTTCCGTCCGCGTCATCGGCACGGATCTCGAAAAGGTTCGCCTCCACGCCCGCAGGGTCGTCGAGCAGATGAAGCGCATCCCGTTCCTCCGCGACATCGAATACGAGCAGATGATGGACTATCCGACCGTGCAGGTGGACATCGACCGCGAGAAGGCGGGCCTGAGCGGCATCAGCGTCAAGGGAGTGGGCGATCCGATCATCGAGACGACCTCGTCGAGCCGGTTCATCGCCCTCAACTACTGGACGGATCAGAAGACCGGCTTCGATTACCAGGTGGAAGTGCTGGTGCCGCCCAAGTACATGACGACCGTGGCCGAACTGGAAACGGTACCGGTGGCGTCGGTGAATCCGCTCGTCAACCTGATGGTGCGTGACGTTGCCGCGGTCCGCCCGACGCGGATTCCGGGTGAGATCGACCGTGCGGCATCGCTGCGTTTTCTCAGCATCAACGCCAATGTGGAGGGGGAGGATTTCGGGCGTGCCTCCGACCAGGTGCAGCGTGCCATCGACGCCGTGGACAAGGAGAGGCCGCGCGGCGTGCGCGTCGTGCCCATGGGACAGCTGCCGCCGATGAATGAGATGTTCCAGGCGCTCGGCATCGGCCTGGGCGTGGCGGTGTTCGTCATCCTGGTGCTGCTGACGGCGTACTTCCAGTCGCCGCGGCTGGCGCTGATTTCGATCGGCGCCGTTCCGGGCGTCATCGCCGGCATCGTCGTCATGCTCTATCTCACCAACACGACCTTGAACATCGAGTCGTTCATGGGCTCGATCATGTGCCTGGGCGTGTCGGTGTCGAACTCGGTAATGCTGGTGACGTTCATGAACGAGCACTGGAAGGAGGGCAAGACCTCTGTAGACGCCGCCATCGTCGGCGCCGGCGAGCGCTTGCGGCCGATCTTGATGACGGCGACCGCGATGGTCATCGGCATGGTGCCGATGGCGCTGGCCCTGGAGCGCGGCAGCCAGATGGAGGCGCCGCTGGGCCGCGCCGTCATCGGCGGGCTGCTCATGTCCACCGCCGCCACGTTGCTGATCGTGCCGGCCATGTTTGCGATGATCCTCGGCTCCCGGGTGGCCCGTTCGCCCTCCATCTATCCAGGTGACAAGGACAGCGCCCATTACGATCCCGACTACGCCCGCACCGACGAGGTCGTGCCGCTGGACAGAGATCCAGCCGAGCCGGCCGGTCCGGGGTCGGGCAAACAGTGATCGATTTCGGTCACCATGCCCACGACAGAGGAGACAGATGAGCCACATTCTTGAAGCCACTGGTCGCCGCAAAGTATTGATTGTCGTGCTGACGCTGGCGGCCGTGCTGGTGGGGGCCTACCTGATCCGCGGCGCCTTGCGCAGCCAGCTTTCAGGCGCGACCAGGCGCGACAGCCGCGATGTTTCGGATGCGCCGACGGTCAAGATCATCCACCCGCAGCGCCGCAACATCGCGCGCGTCGTCGGTCAGCCGAGCTTCGTCGTCGCTTACGAGCGCACCTCCGTTTATCCGAAAATGACGGCCTACATCGAAAAGTGGATCGTCGACATCGGCGACAAGGTCAAGAAGGGAGACGTGCTCGCCACGCTGTTCGTGCCGGAACTGGTGGAGGAGTTCAAGACCAAGAAGGCAACGGTGATACTCGACAAGGAGAAGATCGACCTGGCCCTCAAGGCGGTGAAGGTGGCGGAGGCGGACGTGAAGGCGGCCGAGGCACGTCTGGCCGAGGCCCGGGCGACGTTGGGGCAATACCAGGCCCAGGTCGGCCGCTGGGACAGCCAGGTAAAGCGGCTCAAGCGCGAGGTGGAACGCGGCGTCGTCGATCCGCAGATCCTGCTCGAATCGGAAAACCAGTGGAAAGCCAGCACGGCGGCGATGGAGGCGGCCAAGGCCGCCATTCTCAAGGCCGAGGCGGAAGTCCTGTCCAGGAAGGCCGCCGACGCCAAGGATCAGACGGCTGTTCACGTCGCGCGGGCCAATCTTGCCGTTGCCGAGAGTGAAGTGAAGCGACTGGAAGCGCTGGTTGGTTACCTCACGCTGACGGCGCCGTTTGACGGCGTGATCGTGGCGCGCAATGCCAATACCGGCGACTTCGTCCTGCCGGCCACCGGCGACCCGACGGCCATGCGCCGCGCGCCCGATCTGTCGCCAAGTGGCTCGGCCGCCCCCATCTACGTGGTGGACCGCGTCGATGTCGTCCGCGTCTTCGTCGATGTCCCCGAGTGGGATGCCAACTTCGTGCGCAAGGGATCCAAGGCCAGCGTGCTGGTCCGCAGCTATCGCGACCAGCCGATTCCGGCCAGTGTGATACGCACCTCCTGGGCCCTGAACGTCAAGAGCCGCACTCTTCGCGCCGAAATTGATCTGACCAACACCGACTCGCAGATCTTGCCCGGCGCTTATGCCTACAGCAAGGTACACATCCAGCGACCCGGCGTCTGGTCGATCCCCATGACTGCGCTCACCTACAGCGGCGACAAGACGTTCTACTGGAGTTACAAGGACGGCGTGGCCAACCGCATGGAAGTCCAGACGGGCATCAACGACGGCCAGTACATCGAGATCACCAACCGCCGGCTCCCCACATCGTCAAGCGGCGACGACGACGGCTGGACACCCATCGACGGCAGCGAATCGGTCATCACCGCCGAGGACCTCGGCATTCTCGCCGAAGGCGCCGCGGTAAGGCTGGACGATGGCAAGGAACCGGCCACGAAGTGAAGATGGATCATCGGGATTTCTTCCTTCCTTGCGTGGTAGTGCCAGACAGACGAGGTTCGCGCGCCGCCTGACGGCGCGCTGGCGGGTTTCATTCGCGCACCGATACGCGGCCAGGTTTGACGGCGCGAAACAGTTGTCGCGACACGCGCAAGCCACTCTTGAGCAAGACCCACAGGATGAGCCCGGCGACGACGACACCCACAGCCCAGAACCAGATGAGATACCAGCCCGACCAGGAGTAGTAATCTTCCGGGGCCATCGGCTCGCGGTCGAAACGAAACGAGATCAATGCCAGCGCCACGGCGATGACGACCGAGAGCGCGAACAAGAGGGCGAGTCGTCGCCAGCGTCCCGTGAGCGCGAGGTAAACCAACCAGCCGACGAAGAAAACAACCGCCGTTAGCGGGATGAGCCGGCGCGGATTGTCCAACGAGGAAGCGCCAAAGACCGGAGCCCACGGCAATGGCCGCGGCCAGCCGATCTCATCCTGCTGCGCGTAGGCGAGCGGCTCCGGTTTCGGCGGCAGGTAGGCGCCGGTCGGCGTCGTTGGCCAAGTCTGCCGGCTCACCGTGTTCCACTGGCCCTGGTTATGCCATTCGCCCACAAGCTGCGGCAATCCTCGAGCGTCCCTGGTCGGCAGCACGCGGACAGCGTTGGGATTGCCGGGCACCTCGCTGCGCCAGCGCGGCTTGCCGGTGGCGGCGTCCAGGCCGTAGACCTCGCGATCGTTGCGCACGGCCAGCGCGTTTCCTTTGCTGGCAAACAGATCGACAATGGCACCGGTGTGCGAGCGCGGCAACTTCCATTTCCACAGGTAGCTGCCGTCTCCCCGGACGGCGCAGAGCTGATCGTGCGTGAAGAACAGCAATTCCTCCTTGCCGTCGCCGTCGAGGTCGAAAGCCGCCCAGTGGCGGGACGGATAGTAGAGGTCCTTGACTGGAATCCGTGTCCGCACCTGCCCCTTGCCATCCAGGACAACGATGCGCCCCTCACTGCGGCCCAGAGGTTCTATCTCCTTGAGTGGTCCTTCGTAGGCAAAGCAGACGGATTTGCGTCCCTTGCCGTCAAGGTCAGCGACCAGTGGAAAGAGCAGCTCGTCACGGCCCGCATTGCCGGTCCAGGTCCAACGGGTCTTGCCGTCGCGGCCGTCGATGGCTGCAATTTCATGAATCGTCTGGAACGCCCCCATCCGCGCCTCTTGCTTTGCGCGGTAGATGATCACTTCCGGGAAGCCGTCGCCATCGAGATCGCCCACCAGTGGCGGAATGACTGGTCGAATCGATTCGTGCGGCACGCCCTTCGTCCATAACGGCTTGCCGTCGCGGCCGTCGTAGGCGCGCAGCTCGACCGGCACGGCCCAGGGATTGTCGCGGTCGATCTTCGTCGGCACCCACAGCACCACGTCCGGTACGCCGTCGCCGTTGAGGTCATGCAGCATTTGTTGCCCCGCGAAACGCCGCGGGATGAAACTGCCCTCCTTGAAAGGGATTCTCCAAAGCAATTCGCCGTCGCGCCCGGAGAATGCGCCGAGATGGTAATAATTGTTTTCCCAGATCGTGTGCAAGACCTCGACGACGCCGTCGCCGTTGAGGTCGGCGCACCATTCCAGGCATGGATAGTCGAAATCGACGCCACGACCGCCGCGATGGTGCGCGCTTCCCAGGGAGGAGGCATTGGGTTTGCTCTGCCTTAGTCGCGCGCCATCCTTGCCGGAGTAGGCGGCGACGTAAAAGCCGGTACCCGCTTGCGTGTCAGGATTGCCATGGGTGCCTTCCAGGCGAACCACGTCCGGGATGCCCGTCGCCGTTGAGATCGCCGTGCGGCAACGGCGGCGACAGCTTGATATCGTGCGACATCCAAATGCGAACGTTGGCCTGCCACAGGTTGCGGTCACCACGGCCGGAACGGGCGAGCAGGGTAGGCGGCGGCATCTGCAACGACAGGAAATCCACGACACCATCGCCGTCAAAGTCCTGCATCGCTTGCCAGCGGTCCAGCGCCCGGAAAGGCTCCGGCGACTTGCCGGGGATTACCAGGCAGCGCGCCGCTCCCTGCGGCGAAATGGTGTAGGCCAGGTCGAGGATGCCGTCGCCATTGAAGTCGGCCACGATGGAATCGCTCACCTCCGGCAGCGTGTGCAACAGTTTGCCCGTGCCTCCGGAAAGTACGTACGTGATCGGCTGCCCGCCCTGGCGGATGGAGGTGATGAGCATCGGCCAACCGTCCGGGCCGGGATGCCACCAGCGCAAGGGCGCCGGCGGATCATGTCCGAAGCCCGGTTGCGTCCACCGCCACAGGACTCGGCCATCGTTTCCCGATAGGGCCGCCACGTGCAGCTTGGCGTCGCCGCGATCCGGTGACACCGCCGTCCAGGCGGCGAAGACGTCCTTCCAGCCGTCGCCGTCCAGATCGGGACCGGTGATGATCCTGATTTCAACGGGAAAGCCGATCTGCACAAACCGCCAGCGACGTTGCCAGCGAACTTCACCGGTGGCGCCATCGCGGACCTGCACGCCGGCGGACAGGCCGCTCGAATAGCGGTCGGTCGGCAGGTGCAAGACCTGGGACGGCAGGATAACCTCCGGCTTGCCGTCACCGTGCAGGTCCGCCACCGATAGCCAATCGCGCTCCGGGCTATTGTGCTCGCGCTCCTGGAGGAATTCGACTTGCCAGCGGATTTGTCGCGCTGTCAGGGACAGCACTCTCAGCTCCACGATCGGCTCATTTTCCTTGCGACGCTGGAGCAACGCCACGAACCGGCCGTCGCCGTCCACATCGGCGAAGCGCGGCGGGTGCAACGGCATGAAGCCCAGATCGAGGGCCGGCCAGGCGTCCTTGCCGTTCTTGAGATCGAGTCCGACGAGCTTTTTTCCAGCGGCGAACATGACCACCGCTTGCCCCTGGAGTTGAATGACCTCGGGCTGGCAGGCGAGGTTTCGGTTATGGCCGGTGCCATCATGTTACAGCCAATCCATGCCGAGCTGTCGTTTCCACGGCGATTTGCCGGTTCGACCGGAGATCGCCTCCACCCACGTGCGCCGTTGCGCATTCACGAAGAGAGTGATGAGGTCGGGCGTGCCGTCGCCGTCCACGTCGGCAACGGCCGGCCTGTCGATGGTATCCGCGTTTTCCAGAGGCCGCTCCTTGTCCCGCTCGCCGTAGCCGGAGCTGAACCACCACAGCGGCCGGCCATCCTTGCCGGAAACCGCCAGCAGCGCGGGTAGCAGGTTGACGTAAACCGCCCCGGCGGGAAAGATCAAGTCGCCGACGCCGTCCTTGTCGAGATCGGGGGCCGGTTGCAGCAGCCGGCCGAAGTGGCCTTTGAAGCCACCGGTGCGTTGAATCCACTCCCACTCCTTCGCATCCCGGCCCGCCGGCAGCTTTTTCTCGTCCAGGGCGAATGGACCAGGCCAGGCCGGTTGCCCCGTCGCGCCATGCAAACGCCGCAGCGAGTTGTGCGTGATGACCATCAAGTCGGTGCGGCCGCCCAAATCCAGCGGCAGGTGCGTCTCTTCCGGCTTGCGCTCCAGCGGCGGGAACAGCCAGTCATGACTCAGCCGCACGGGATAGGAACGCTGATCCCCCTTGGCCACGTCCAGCGGCCACGATTCACTCAATAGTCACGAGGCGGACAGCCGTAGCTGATACGCCCCGGCCCGCAGCGCCACCGGCTTCGTGGTCGGCACCGTGAACGCAGGCACGACGAGCTTGTCATTGGCATCGATGATTTCGGCGACGAGGTTAGGCCCGTCCGTGGTCAACACGACCCGGCCAAGTTGCGCCTCGCGATACCAGTCGAGAAGCGTCGATCCGCCGATGAGGAGCGTTGCCGCCACGCCGGCGGCGACGGCGGACAGCGCCACGCTACGGCGATGATGGCGCAGCCAGCGACCTGCCCGCTCCAGGTAGCCGGGGCGACGCGCCGAGATCGGGCGATTCTCCAGATACGCCTGCAAGTCATCGGCAAGGTCCTTAGCGCTGGCGTAGCGTTTTTCCGGCTCCTTGGCGAGGCACTTGAGGACGATGGTTTCGAGATCGCGCGACAGCGAAGGATTGACGAGTCGCGGCGCGGCCGGCTCGGAGGACAAGACTTGCAGGAGCGTGTCCATCGGCGTGGCGGCGCGGAAGGGAGGCCGTCCCGTGACCAGCTCGTACAGCACGGCCCCCAGCGAATAGACGTCGCTAGCGGGACCGAGCTTGCCGCGATCAGCCGATGCCTGTTCCGGCGGCATGTAGCTGGGCGTGCCGACGGCGGCTCCGGTCTGAGTGTGAAACGCGGGAGCCGACGCCCCCGGCTCGCCAGCGAGTTGCTTGGCGAGACCAAAGTCCGTGACACGCGGCTGGTCGAATTTGTCGATGAGCACGTTGGATGGCTTGAGGTCGCGGTGCAGCGTGCCTTGCTGATGCGCGTAGTGGATTGCCTCGGCACATAGCTTGACGTAGCGGGCCGCTTCGTGGGGCGGCAACGGCGAGTCGCGGACCATGTCGGTCAGGTTTCGCCCCTCGACGTAATCCATCGAGAAGTAATGTTGCCCGTCGTGCTCGCCGACCTCGTGAATGGCGACGATGTTGGCATGTTGCAGGTTGGCGGCCGTGCGCGCCTCCGCCTGGAAGCGCTGCACCTCCTGGGCGCTGGCCAGCTGACCCGCCAGGATCATCTTCAGGGCAACGATGCGATTGAGGCTGACCTGCCGGGCGCAGAAGACCACGCCCATGCCGCCGCGAGCGATCTCGGATAGCAATTCGTAATCGCCGAAGTAGCCGACCCGGCTGCCGGCAGAAGGCATCTTGTCGCCTGGCGCGATAGTGGACAGTTCCGCCGGCGCGGCTTCGGCGCGCGGGCCAATGGTCGCTTGCGGGTCGGCGGCAGCGGCCAGCTCGCGGATGGGTTCCGCGAACTTCGCCGTGCGATCGTGATCGGCGAAGAAGGCCCGCAGTTCGTCAGCGAACTCCGGCTGACTTGCCAGCAGCGCGTCGCGATCGGGGAATTGACCGGCGTCCACCGCCTTCAGGTAGTCGGCAATGGTGACGTCCACGCAGTGCTCACGATCATCGTCCATAGATATCTCCCTGGGCCTGTCCGACGGAGCTCAGGCGTTGTGGCTTGTCATCCGCCACTTGCTGCGCTCGAAGGGACAAGCTGGCGCTGCATGTGGGGCGATGTCCTGTCCGCTTTCGCTGGCGCTTCGAGCTCAGACTTCCGGCGCTGGAGGTCCTGATCGCCAGCTCTTCAGAGTTCTTCAATCAGCGTGTCGCGCAGGTGTTTCAAGCCGCGTTTCAACAGGCCCGCCACCGCCGTCACGCTTTTGTCCATGTGGGCGGCGATCTTGGCCACACACCAGCCCTGGCAGTAGCGCAACTCCACCGCTTCGCGCTGGGCATCGGGCAGCTGGCCGAGCGCCTCCGCCAGCCGGATCGCTTGCTCGGCGCGTGCGGCCTGCTGGCTGGGGGACGATTGCTCGGCCGCCAGCCATGCCTGGATGCGGAGCGAGGAATCCGCGATGGCTGCGTCCAGCGAGCGTTCCCGGCCCAATTCGCGCTTGGCCCGGCCGAAGGTGCGAAGCGCGTCAGCCAGCGTCCCGGCAAGCAGCTTGCGCAGCCAGGCGGCGCGGGTTGCCTCGTCCTGTCCGCGATACTGATCGCGTTGTCGGTGCGCTTGCAGTAGCGTCTGCTGCACGATATCGGAAGCGTCGAGCTTGCCCTGAAGCTGCCGGCCCAGGTGGAGACGCGCCAGCATCAGCAAGTAATGCCGGAAGCGCTCGAGGTCCGCGCCGTCCGTCGCATGGCTCATGGCTTCTCCACAAGAGATATGGTCGTCAAGAAAAGGAATAGCGGGCGCGCGAAAATGATCAAGACACCTGTCACGCCAGCAGGTTGGCAATGGCTTCAGTCAGTTACCGGATCCGTGCCCTCGTACCGACCCAGCCTGACAAGCCTTTGTGATTCTCTTCCTGACTTGCCTGGTCGTGCCAGCTTGACGGCAAATCGTCCTTGTTCGCCATTGACAGGAAGGCGCGGGTCGGGTACTGACGCCGGCCAATTAGCAGACAACAGATGAGGTCCGCGCACTGCGCCTGCCGGCGCGCTGCCGGGCTTCACCAACATGCAAGGAAGGAATCGTGCGAGTCGCGCCGTTCATGTGCGTGCCGGCATTGTGCTTATCGTGCGCAGTGGGGCTTTTGTGGTGGGAAGACGTGCCGCGCGGTCATGCCGAGCCGCCGGAGCGCAGCGCAGCGCCGCAGCCGTTACGCGCGGTCCTGGAAGGTCCGTTGCTGGCCGCCCCCGGGCAAGCACCCGGCGGCGACGATGCTCTGCCGCCGCCCCGGGAGATGCCGGCGACCTCTCAGGGAGCCGACGCCCTGGCGTCTCCACAGCCGGAGACCAGCGACCGGCCAATGCCGATCAACCTGGCAGCGGCACTGAAGCTGGCCGATGCCCGGCCACTAATCGTGGTTGCCGCCCAGGCCAGCGTCTGGGTCGCCGAGGCCCAGCTCACGCGTGCCAGGTTCCTCTGGGTGCCGACGCTCGAGTTCTCCAGCGCCTATGTCCGGCACGACGGCTACGGCCCGGACTTCAATCTCGGCATCAACACGCTGGAGCGTCCTCTGAACCAAAACGTCAATTTTCTCTACTCCGGCTTCGGGCTCATCAACACCACGGTGGAGACCACCGAGATGGTCTTCCAGCCCCTGGTGAAGCGGCAGGTGCTGAACTCGCGGAAATGGGATATCCAGAGCGCCAAGAACGACGCATTGCTGCAGACGGCGAGTGCCTACTTCGGCGTGCATGAATGGCGCGGGCGCTATGCCGGCGCGCTGGACGTGGTCGCCAAGGGCAACAAGCTCGTCGAGCGCATCGAGGTGCTGAGCACGGACCTTGTTCCCAAGGCCGAGGTGGATCGGGCCAAGCGTTTGCTGGCCACGCTGGAACAAAAGGCAGCCTCGACGCGCGAAGCGTGGCGGGTCAACAGTGCCGACTTGACGCAGGTTCTTCGCCTCGATCCGCGCGTGATCATCGTTCCGCTGGAGCGCGACCATCTGCAGATCACCCTGATCGAGACTTCCCGGCCGCTCGATGAACTGATGCCGATCGCGCTGTTCAATCGCCCGGAACTGGCGTCGCAGAAGGCGCTGGTCGAGGCGGCGGTGGCGCGAATCCGCCGGGAAAAGCTGCGGCCGCTGCTGCCGACTCTCTTTCTCAACGGCTTTCAGACGCCCGGCGAGAAGATCCAGTTCGGCGCCATGGGCATCGGCCCCGGCGCGAACATGGACCTGTGGAGCCTGCGCCAGGATATCACGCCGCAGCTATCGATCGCGGCCGAGAGCATGGGACTGGGCAACCTCGCGCGCATCAAGGAGAAGCGCGGCGAGCAATCGCAGGCCATCGTCGAGTTGCTCAAGATCCAGGACCGGATTTCCGCCGATCTGACGCGCACCCAAGCACGCCTGCAGTCGGCGGCCGTCCGCGTCGTGCAAGCCGAGCGCGGCTTGCGCGAAGGGCTTACCACCTACGACAAAAACTACGAAGGCCTCAAGCAGACATCGCGTTTCGGCAACGTGCTGGTGCCGGTCTATCGGCCGCAAGAGGCCGTCGCTGCCCTCGAGCACCTGAGCCGGGCCTACGATGAGTATTTCAGCTCAGTCGCCGATTACAATCGGGCGCAATTCCAGATGTTCCACGCCCTGGGCTACCCGGCGGGCGAACTGGCATACCAGTACCCGGCCGGCGATGCCGTGCCTGTGGACACGGAGCGGCCCAGCTACTTGCCGCCGACCGGCGTGGGACCGCCGCCAGCCACGCGCTGAAACCGAGGGGCGTCTCGAGAAGACAAGGCAAGGTAGGCAATGCCGCGATTGGGCCGGTTGCTGATTCTCGTCGCGAGCCCATTGTGGGCTTGCGCCGAGGCACGGCCGTGCCGCGCCCAGTCGTCGGTCGGGTCGCCACGCGCCGGCGTTCTGGCCGCGCCCACGGAGTCGCCGCCAGCCGGAGTGCAAGACGAGCCGCTGGGCGCGCCGCGCTTGCTATCGTCCGACCCTCCGGCCGCGTCCCTCAAGCCCGCGCCGCTCGAGTCGAGCGATCTGCCCTTACCGATCAACCTGGCGGCAGCGCTGCGGCTGGCGGATGCGCGGCCTCTGCTGGTGGCGGCAGCCCAAGCCAGCGCCTGGGTGGCCGAGGCCCAGCTCGAGCGCGCCAAGGTCATCTGGGTTCCCACGCTCAATCTCGGCGCTGCCTATGTGCGGCACGACGGCTTTGGCCCGGATTTCAACCGGGGCCTGAACCCACCGTTGGAAGGCCAGAAGATCCCGTTGAACCAAAACGTGAACTGGCTGTACGTTGGCGGCGGCTTGCTGCAGTCGGCCTACGGCCCCGCGAACCTCGTCACCGATACGAACTCCGCGCCGGTGACCATGCGGCGGCCGCCAAACATGACCGCCGACATGATCTTCCAGCCCCTGGCAGCCCGACAAGTCCTCGACTCCCGCAAGTGGGACATTCAGACGGCCAAGAACGACGTTCTGCTGCAAACTGCTCAGGCCTACTTCCGTGTTCACGAATTCCGTGGAAGGTACGCGGGCGCTCTCGACGCCGTCGCCAAGGCACGCATCGCGGTCAAGCGCATCGATGATATGAGCAAGGATCTGGTGCCGAGGGCCGAGGTCGATCGTGCTCGCCGCTTGCAAGCCATGCTGGAACAAAAGGCGGCTGCGGCGCGCGAAGCCTGGCGCGTCAGCAGTGCCGATCTGACCGAGATACTCAGGCTCGATCCTCGTGTCGTCGTCGTCCCGCTCGAGCAGGATCATCTGCAGATCACGTTGATCGATCCCTCGCGGCCGGTGCATGAACTTACGCTGATTGCCCTGACGAGCCGTCCCGAGCTGGCGTCGCAGAAAGCACTGATCCGGGCCGCCGAGGAACGGATCCGTCGTGAAAAGTGGCGTCCGCTTTTGCCCAATTTCTTTCTCAACGGCTTCGAGAGCCCCGGCATGAGAATCCAGGCCGGCGCGCTCGGCACGGGGCGTGGTTCGGCCATGAACCTGTGGAGCTGGCGCAACGACATCACCCCGTCGATCGAATGGCAAATCGAGCAGTTCGGGGCGGGCAACCTGGCGCGAGTCAAGGAGCAACGCGGGGAACAGTCGCGCGCCATCGAGACACTGCTGCAGATACAGGACGCCGTGGCCGCCGACGTCACGCGCAGCCAGGCGCATCTCCAGTCGGCGGCGGTCCGGTCCGTCCAGGCCGAGCGCGAATTGCGCGAGGCCCTGGTCACCTTTGAGAAAAACCTGCAGGGCCTGGGACAAACGCAGCGATTCGGCAACGTGCTGCACCTCGTATATCGGCCACAAGAAGTCGTCGCCGCGCTCGAGCATTTGCAGCGATCTTATGATGAGTACTTCAGCACAGTTGCCGATTACAACCGGGCTCAATTCGAGATCTTTCACGCACTCGGCTATCCCGCCGACGAGGTCGCCATGATCCATTCCGCCGGCGACCCGGCGCCGGTGAACACCGAGCGGCCCGCCTTTCTTCCTCAGGTCGGCGTCGGCCCGCCGCCAGCCACGCGCTGACAGCGGCTCGGGGCGCGATAGACTGGCGAGCAACGAAACGGCAACTACCTGGAGACATCATGAACCTCGACCTGGCAGGACGGGCCGCCATGATCATCGGCGGCGCGCGCGGCATTGGCCGGGCCATCGCTGTCGCTTTTGCGGACGAGAGGGCCAACGTCGCCGTCATCGATCTCGCAGCGGAAGTGGCCGACGTCGCGACCGAGATCGGCAGGCGCTGCGGCGTGCAGACGCTGTCGCTGTGCGACAACGTCGCCAACTTTGCGGCCATGCAGCGCGCGGCGAGCGTGTGCCGGGAACGGTTCGGACGGATCGACCACGTCGTCTTCGCTGTGGGTGTCGGGTCGGGGAAGTACGGGTTTCCGTTCTGGAATCTCGAGCCGGCCGATTGGGGCCGCGTGCTGGAGATCAACGTCCTGGGCGCGGTCCATGTCGCCCACGCCTTTGCCCCCTATATGGTTGAGGCCCGAGCGGGGACGATGCTTTTCCTGTCGTCGATCGCCGGGCAGATCGGCTCGCAGACCGATCCGCCCTACAGCGCGGCCAAGGCGGCGCTCATAAACTTCGCCCAGTGTGCGGCCAAGGATCTCGCTCCGCACAATGTGCGTGTCAACACGCTCTGTCCCGGGATGGTGAAGACGGCGCTCAACCAATCGGTCTGGGAAGCGTGGCAGCGGCAGCAGCCCGAAGACCAGCGGCGGTCCTACGAAGACTGGGCGGGTGACAAGGTGCGCCGACTCGTGCCGCTGGGCCGCTGGCAGGATGCCGAGGATATCGCCGCCATGGCGGTCGTCCTGGCGTCGTCGCAGGCCAAGAACATCACCGGGCAGACGATCAACGTCGATGGCGGGTTCGTCATGCACTGGTGAGGTCATGCACGGGTGAGGTCATGCGTTCGTGAGGCTGACAATGAAGCGCGGGCCAGGTATATTACAAGCCTGGGACATGTCCTTCGCTCGGCTGAACGGAAAGCACGCATGGGTTGGGCGCGGCGCAGCTGGATTCGGGGCCTGGCCGGCGGATGTCTTGCCGCCGGGCTGTTCGCCGTTCATCTGGGGCTGCGTGACAATGCTGGACTGGAAGGCATTGCCAACAACTGGGATCAGGTAGTGCTGGGTGGCGTCGCCGGCCTGACGGTGGCGCTGATCGTGTCGGCGCTGGATCGCTGGCGGCTTGTGCGGGCGGCGCGGCAGCTAGCCGGCCATCTGGAGCGATCCGCGAAGACGCCGTCGCGGCAGCCCGCTCTCGACAATCCCGATCCCGAGATGATGATCGTGCTCGGACCGCTCGAAGCGATGCTTTCCGCCTATCGCATGTCGCTTGCCGACCGTGTCTCGCTGGAAGAACGCGTGGAATCGCTTCGCAGCCTGCTGGGCAAGGTCGAGTCGGAAAAGGGGCTGCGGCTGACGGTGCGCGGCGGCGGCTCCAGCCGCAACATGGTCGGCCGGCTCACCGCCAACTTGCACTGGCTGACCGCGACGCCGGCGCTGCAGGGCTTTCTTCACGCCTCGGCCGAGGACCTCAATGCCCGGCCGTTTCTGGACCTAGTGCATGCCCAGGATCGTGAACGCGTGAACGTAGTCTTTGCCGAGGCCGCCGATGCGGGCGAATCGCACAACGTCGTGCTGCGCATGTTGCCGCGCGGCCAGGCAGGCATGGCGCCCGAGGAACTGATGCGGCACGTGAGCATGGATGTCCTCACGCGCTACGCCGACGAGGGCAGCATCCTTCATTTTCGCTGCTTTTTCGAGGACGTCACCGAGCGTGCCCGCGCCGAGAAGGAGTTGCGGCGCCGCACCACCGAGTTGTCGCAGACCAATGAGCAACTGCGGCAGATCAACCAGGATCTCGAGCGCCTGAAAGAGAGCTACCGCGATCTGTATCATCATGCCCCGGTGATGTACTTCAGTCTCGATGCCCGCGGACATTTCGTCACGTTCAATGACACGATGCTGGCCGTCCTCGGCTACGAGCGCGATGATCTGTACCGTCATCCGTATGTGCGTCTGCTGCCGGGTGCCCAGCGCAAGGAATGGGACGCCGGGCACGCCCATGGCGACGGCCTGCCGCCGGCACACGCGCTGAGCCGCGAAGGAGAGGTCGAAACGCGCTGGGTCAAGAAGGACGGCAGCGTCATCGACGTGTGGATTCGCTCGGTGCCAGTGCGTGACGCCGACGGACAGTTCGTGCGTTCGCGCAGCGCCGCCATGGACGTCACCGAGCGCAATCGCCTGAGCAACGAACTGCGCGCACGCGGTGATCAGCTGGAACGCGCCAACATCGAGCTGCGACAGATCAATCGCGAGCTGGAAGAGTTCACATCCGTCGTCTCGCATGATCTCAAGGAACCGCTGCGGACCCTGCAGGCGTTCAGCAACTTCCTGGCCGAGGATTTTTCCGGGCAGCTCGGACCGGACGGCTTCCAGTACATCAACCATCTCGTGCAGGCGAGCAAGCGGCTGGGCACGCTGATCGACGACCTGCTGTCGATGAGTTCCGCCGGCCGTATCACGCATGACTTGCAGACTGTAGACCTGAACGACATTGTCGCGACGGTGCGCCGCGACCTGGCGGACATGATCCAGCGCAAGAACGCGCACTTGATTGTCGAGGGAGCCTTGCCCGCCATCGTCGGCGACCCGCAACGGATCACGCAACTGCTCTCCAACATGGTGGGGAACGCGCTCAAGTACAATGCCAGCGTGAATCCGGAGGTGACGATCGGCCAGGGACCTGGCTGTCCGCCGCCGGCCCTGGTCGGCCGCGGTCCATACTTTTCCGGGGAGCAGCCGCCGGCCTGGACACGGTTTCCGCAAGCGACTCTGTACGTTCGCGACAATGGCATCGGCATCGACCCGCGCTACCACGAACAGATCTTCGGCATCTTTCGCCGCCTGCACAAGTCGGAGGAATATGAGGGGACCGGGGCGGGGCTGGCGATTTGCAAGAAGATCGTCGAGGGGCACGCCGGACGTATCTGGATCGAGTCGCAACCAGGGCAGGGTGCCACCTTCTACTTCACGTTGCCGGCCGCTCCGTTGCCGGCCGCTCCGTTGCCGGCCGCTCCGTTGCCGGGCGCCCCGCCGCAGGCGCGCCGGCGGGCGCCGACGCCCCCGACGCGTCCCGCCCTGCCGCCCGCGGAACATGACACGCCGTTGCCGGCCGCTCAGGACACCATGGACCGACGCGATGCGAGCCGGCCATCGGAGCCGTTCGAGCACGCTGAACAATCGATGCCGCCTGCGCGGACCATCCTGCTCGTCGAGGACATGCCCGAGATCGGTGTGATCGTGCGCCGAATCAGCGAACGCGCCGGCTACCACGTGCAGTGGCTGGCCACCGCGGAGGAAGCCTGGGAAGTGTTACAGGCGCAGCGTCCGGCTCTGGTGCTGCTTGACATGCATCTGTCCGGGATGAGCGGCGGTGAGTTATGTCGCAAGCTGCGCGCGCTGCCGGACTTTGCCAGCATTCCCATCGCCCTATTCACTCATGGCATCGTGGAAGAGCAAGAGGCCCGCGAGGTCGGCGCCGACCGCGTCCTCTCCAAGGAATTGCTCGTGCGCCCGGACGACTGGCTGGCAGCCTTGGCGGAGGCGATTGAGTGCCATGCGAGTCTGGCGAGGATGTGATCCAAACATGGCGCATCTCAAGGACCTGCCATGCGTCAAATCATTGACCGTCAACTCTGGATTGGCAATGCGGCGGATTTGCGTGATCCGCGTCGTGTACTTGCTGCAGGCGTGACGGCCGTTGTGGACCTGGCGGCCAATGAGCCGCCCACCACTTTCCCGCGCGAGTTGATTCAACTGCGCTTTCCGCTGGCCGACGGCAGCATGAATCCGGAGTGGCTATTGAAGTTGGCTGTCGATTCGGTCGCCGCGCTGATCCGCGCGAAAATAGCGACCATGATCTGCTGCAGTTGCGGGATGAATCGTTCTCTGTGCATCCTTGCCGGGGCCATCGCTCTGGCGGACAACAGGTCTTTCGCTGAGGCGCTGCGGGAGCTGGCAACTTCAGGGGCAGCCGATGTCTCGCCGGGGATGGCGTCCCAGGTTCAAGCAATGGTTACGTCGCGCGCAGTAGATTACGAATAGCGTCAAGTCATTCTGCAAGACGAAGAGCCGTCATCCAGCTCACAACTCGAACAGTGATTGCAACTGTCGTTATCAAGTGATAACTTCTATTGGCGTGTTGTGCCATTATTCATGTCGCAGAAAATCACCGAGCGTCGCTGGAAAAGCTGATGTGGCGAAAGCGAATCTCGTCATATGTCATTTTTCTGGCAATGGCCGCGTTAGCTTGTGCCTTGTGACGCTTTGGTCCAGTCACGAAGCACGCCTACATCGCGCGTCTCAGCAGCAGCAATGTCAAATCGTCTTGCAGCGATGATGAGCCGGTGTACAACTCGACGGCCATGCGGATGCGTTCGGCGGCGACGTCGAGTGTGGTACCCTGGCGAACGCCGCTGATCACCTGGCAAAGGCGGTCGCGGCCAAAGAGCTTGCCGTCTTCCGCGCGTGACTCGGTGATGCCGTCGGTATACAGCACCAGCGCTTCGCCGGGGGCCAGAATGACCTGCGTATCGGAGAGTTCCAGGTTGCCTTCGGTGGCGCCGAGAAGTTGGCCGGTCGGCATCGCCACCTCCTGCACCGAGCCGTCGCGACGCTGCAAGAGCGGACGAGGGTGACCACCACTGGCAATCCAGGTCTCGCCGGTGCGTGGATCAAAGATGCCGTGCAACATGGTCACGAACAGGTCCGTCTGGTTATCGCGAGCCAGGGCGGAGTTGAGGCGTGTGAGCGTATCGGTTGGCGAGGACGAGTCGCGGGCCAGGTGCCGGGCCAGGGCGTGGGCGGCCACCATGAAGAGCGCTGCCGACATGCCCTTGCCGGACACGTCGCCCACGAAGAACGCCAGCCGGCCGTCGTCCAGCGGAAAGAAATCGTACAGATCGCCCGAGACTTCACGTGCCGGATAGATGATGGCGAACAGGTCGTAACCGCCGCCTGCCAGTGGCGTGAAATTGCTGGGCAGGAAGGACTGCTGGATCTCGCGTGCCATGGCCAGCTCCTTGCGGAGCTGGGCTTGTTGCAGTCGCTCTTCCTGGACGGCAAGGTTTTCCAGCACCATGGCCGCCTGCATGCCGACCGTGGTCAGCAGATGTAAATCGTCGGCGGAGAAAGGGTCCTCGAAGCGGGCGCCGGCGAGTTGCAAGGCGCCGAGGCGGCGGCCGCCGTGGCCAATCATCGGCACGCACAGCAGCGTACGCATGTCCACCCGTTCGAGCGTCGAGCTACCGGAAAAACGCTCATCGCTCTGCACGTCTTCGCTGAGGATGCCGACGCCCTCTTCGAGTGCCTTGCGGACGATGGTGCGGCTGATGGGGAAATCAACCGACGCACCCTTGGTGCGCGTGCGCACGCCTTCAACGATGAACTTGCCTTGCTCGCAGAGCACGGCCACGCCACGATCGGCCCGCGGAAACAGCTCGAGAATGTGCTCCAGCAGTTGCCCGAACAGCGACGGCTTATCGACGGCCCCGCTCAGGTGCCGCGACAGTTCGAGCACGACCTGAAGCCGCTGCCCGGACTGAAGTTGATTGAGGTCGAGGTTGGCAGTATCCGCGCTGATCTGCTGACGAATCCGGTGCTCGCTATCAACCAGCGAGGGACCGGGGGCTGCCTGCTCCAGCATGAGGACGTAATCGACGATGCGAATCTTGTCGCGCTCGCCGATGACCGTGATGCCCGCGATGCGCTGGCCATTGACGATGACGCCGTTGCGGCTGCCAAGATCTTCGATGAAGTACTGACCGTCGTGGCACGAGACGCGCGCATGCCGCCGGCTGACAAGCTTGGAAGGGAGAGAAATGTCAACGTCCGGATCGCGGCCGATCACCGCCGGCAGTTGCTCCAGCGGAAAGCGCCGCCCAGCCTGCTCGCGTGGACCATCGCGGACGATCATCGTGGCCATGGGGACATCTTATGCCTTCGGGATAGGCAGCGCCAAGCGCGGATCGCTGAGAAGGACTCATGTGATCGCCAGCGCGGGCGTCAGCGTCCTGGCCAGGAAGTCGAGGATCAGCCGGCGATAGTGGTCGCCGCCAATCTCGATGACGTCGTCGTGGCCGGCGCCGGGGATGATGCGCAGCTCGCGCGGCTCGGCACAGAGAGAATGAAGACGGGCAACGTCCTCCGGCGGCGCGTGCGGATCGTCGCTGCCGGTCAGAAAAAGAACGGGAGCCGGATTCAGATCATGGACGTGCAGCGCCGGGGCCAGATTGGGCAGGCGCAAGCCAAGCCGCCTCTCGGTGACCCAGATGACCCCGCCGCGAAAACGGCTGAACCATGCCGGGTAATCGACGCCAACGCGATTGCGAAAAGCCGATTCCAGATCGTGATAGACGCTTTCCAGAATGACCGCTTGGCATCCGCGGACGTGCCGGGCGGCGAAGCACAGCGCGGCCCCGCCCATGGATACGCCCAGGACAGCATGGGGTTGCTCGGGCCAGCGCTGGCGGACAAAGTCGAGCACGGCCTGGACGTCGCGGCTTTCGTGATAGCCGAAACTGGTCCAGCGGCCGCCGCTCTCGCCGTGCCCACGATGGTCGAAAGCGACGCAACGATAACCCGCCTCGAGCAGGAAGGCCATGCGCGACAGCATGCGACCGCGATTGCCACGCAGTCCATGAAAGAGCACGACGGTCGCTCGCGCCGTCGGCGGCGAGGCGGCCCAGCCGGCGAGGCGGACGCCGTCCGCCGTTTGACACTCCACACTTTCCCAGGTCCAATCGGGAAGGTCCGGACTGACTCGATCCGGAGAGGTCCGCGTCAGCCAGCGCGACACCGTGTAGGCCGTGAACAGATAGCCGATCCCGGACAGGGTGGCCAGCCACGTCCACAACTCGGTGAGCCAGGAAGACCGGCTCGAGGATTGGTTCACTGCAGTCTCCCCTGAGGCTGGTGCAGGATCGTCCTCACTGTTAAATTGTATCGGCGCTGGTGAGTGAGAAACTGAAGGATTTGCGCAGCATACGGCAAAAAACACGATTCGCGGCGGGCGTTCGCGCGGCGCCGAAGCAGTGCCAGGCCGGGGCGGACACCCGGACATCTGGGACAGTGCGTCAGGCCAGGCCGTAGCTGCGGCGTTTGCGGCGTTGTGCCAGCGGCGGCAGCAATTGCGAGCCGAACCAGCCCCCGGCCCCGGTCAGGCAAACGAGTCCCCCGAGCATGAGTGACATCGTTTCGAAGCTTGACCTTGGATTGCCCAGGTTGACGCCGATCAGGACGACAGCAGCGGTCAGGCCGGCGACCAGTCCCTGCTTCAAGCCGTTGAAGGTGCAGGCGCCCGCCGCCGCCGCACCAATGAGTGTCACCAGCGCGGAGATTTCCCATTGCAGGAGCCAAGATTGCAAATGGGTCCTTACTTCCAGCGTGCCTTGCCCCATTTCGAGTATCCAGGCCATGATGCGCGGCGTCCACACCGAGCCGGCAACGATGAGGGTCATGCCCAGCATGACGCGCGGCCAGGAGATCGGTCCGGACCAGATCGGCATTGCCGGCGTCGGTATCTTGGCCTGTGCCTGAGTTGGGAAATTCGTGGTCTTGATGGCCGGCAGCGGCCGCCAGATCAATGCCCCCAAGAGCGCCCCGAGTGCTCCCAGCGCCGGGTTGAGCACAAGCGACGCGTATAGCTTCGACTCCGAATCGAGCGCGTAGCTCGTCATGGGAAAGACGAAGAATATCAGGGCATTCATGACGCCGAGCAAGCTGCCGAAGAGCCATGCTCGGTTCTGGCCCGCGCCGGCGACCGCGCCGCCGATCAGCAAACCCAGTCCTTGAAAAGCAAAGAGGCAGATCGCGCCGGCTGTCGTTTGCCATCCTTCGGCGTCGCCATCGCTGGCCATCAGTACGGCATTGACAAGTTGCTTGAGCCCGTGCGCCAGTCCCTGGGCGAGCAGCAAGCCGGCGAGTAGCCGGCCCCAGGGCGTCTGCTGCCACTGCCCCTGGCGGGCCGACAACTCCGCTTCGGTCCGGTACTCGAGGCGAACCTTGCATGTGGGGCACTCCAGCGATTGCTCGAATCGACCGTTGCATGCCGGACAAACCATGGCCATTTCTGAAATCCTCGATGGCGATCGCGCTGGACGCAGTGCGGCAAGCGGCCAAGAAAAACGCTACGGACGCGCCATCGAAAATATAGGTTATTTCCGGCGCAAAGGGAAATACCAGGCAGGTTTAACCATTTTTGTCAACTTCGCGCCTGCCGATCGGCATAAAATGAGCACTGCTCAGAACTTCGGTATAATCATCACAACCGGGCCAATGCATCCATGCCGCGCTGCATCCTCGCCATTGATCAGGGCACAACCAGCACCCGGGCCAACGTGTATGACGTGGATGGCAACTGCATCGGCAGCGCTGGCAAGGAACTCACCCAGCACTTCCCACAGCCAGGCTGGGTCGAGCATGATGCGGACGAAATCTGGCAGGCAGTCGCCCAGCTAATCCCCGAAGCCTTGCGAAAGAGCGGCGTTGCCGCGACCGACATCGCCGGCATCGGCATCACCAACCAGCGCGAGACGGTCGTCCTCTGGGAGCGAACGACCAGCAGGCCGGTGGCACACGCCATCGTCTGGCAGGATCGCCGCACCGCCGACTTCTGCCGTGCGCGACATGCCGACGAGACCTGGCTGGCGGAACGAACCGGGCTGGTGCTCGATCCGTACTTTTCGGCGACCAAGCTGCGCTGGCTGCTCGACAATGTCCCCGATGCGCGGCAGATGGCAGGGGCAGGCCGGCTGGCGGCGGGCACCATCGACTCCTGGCTGATCTGGAAGCTGACCGGAAGCAAGGCGCACGTCACGGATCGTTCCAACGCCTCGCGCACGTTGCTGCTCAATCTGCAAACGGCGGCGTGGGACGAGGAACTATGCCGTTACTTCGAGATTCCCGCCTCATTGCTGCCGGAGGTTCGGCCGAGCGTCAGCGACTTCGGCACTACCGCCGGCCTGGACTTTCTGCCAGGCGGTCTGCGGATCGGCGGCGTGGCCGGCGACCAGCAGGCGGCGCTGTTTGGGCAGGGCGGCTTCGAACGCGGACTGGCCAAGTGCACTTACGGCACCGGGGCGTTCTTCTTGCAACATCTCGGCGACCAGGCGACTCACTCGAAACGTCGGCTGCTCACCAGCCTGGCCGCGACGACGGACGAGCGCTTGCAGTATGTACTTGAAGGGAGCGTGTTCGTCGCCGGCGCCGCGGTGCAATGGCTGCGCGACGGCCTGCAGGCGCTGTCCGCCTCCGCCGAGGTCGAAGACCTCGCCGCCGCGTCCGACCCAGAGCAGCCGATCCTGTTCGTCCCTGCCTTCGTGGGTCTTGGCGCTCCGTACTGGATTCCGGAAGCGCGCGGGGCGCTATTCGGCTTGACGCGCAACACGTCGCGCAAGGAATTCGGCCGGGCTGTGCTCGAGGGCGTGGCGCACCAGGTCGTCGATCTTATCGAGGCGGCCGGCCATGACACCGGCCAGCCGTTGCAGGCGCTGCGCGTGGACGGCGGCATGGCGGCCAACGCCTGGTTCTTGCAAACGCAGGCGGACCTGCTCGGCATGCCGGTGGTGACGGCCGCGTGCAGCGAGGCGACTGCCCAGGGCGCCGCGTACCTGGCGGGCTTGCAGGCCGGGCTATGGAGCCTGGATAAGCTCAAGAAGCACACGCGCGACGGCCGCCGCTTCGAGCCGGAACTGAGCGCCGCCGACCGCCGCCGCAAGCGTGCGAGCTGGACCCGTGCGGTTGCCGCCGTTTCGGAGTTCTATAGACCGAATTAGCGATTTTTTGATTGCAGCTCTCCCAACGCCATTGTTACAATCCCGGTTGCCGTCTGCGGTTGGCATTACCACGATGACTGAGAGCTAAGCCGCAAGCGGGTAACGAGAGGTCCCCCCATGTCGCGTGTCATTCTCCTCGTCGTCGCATCGATCTTCTTTCTCGTCGTCGCACCGGCCAGAGCGGATGAGAAGGATGACAACAAGCTCTTTCAGCGCGTCATGCAGCGCTTGCTGAGCAGCGAGCTGGCGGACAAGGAGTATACGAGGAAGTTCTTCTGGCCGCCGCACTACTTCATCAAGCCGCAGTCGAAGAACGAGGTGAACGCCTACGCGACGGCTCACAAGGAATTCGGCGCCACCGTGGATGCCAAGTCCGGCAAGATCAAGCCGGTCGTCATGGTCACGGAGGGCTTTCTTGCGAAGGTCGTCAAGGGCAACGAGGACGTGCTGGCGGCAGTGATGGGGCACGAACTGGCCCATCTCACGAAGGACCACGTCACGGGTCAGAAAGGGGCCACCGAGTTTCTGTTCCTGGCCTTTTCGCGCGAACATGAAATCGAAGCCGACCTGGCCGGCATGCGTTACGCCGTGGCCGCCGGCTATCCGTACCGTAACGGCGTGGGCGGCATGGCCAAGGTCATGAAGTCCATGCCCGGCTACTCTTCCTTCGAGGGCCTGCACGCGTCGCATCCCTCCTGGGACGAACGGCTCGCAATGCTGGATCGGCAGCAGTCCCAGCTCTGGACGTCGATGGCCTCGTTCCGTAACGGCAATTTCTTTCTGGAACTGGAGCAGTATCTGCCGGCGCAGCATTGCTTCAAGGCGGTCCTCAAGGAGTTTCCCGAATGCCACGAAGCGTGGGCCAACCTGGGTTACGTGCAGCTGATGCGTTACCTCGACGGCCTGGAGACGGAGGACCTGCGTCGTTACGACATCGGCCAGGTCGTGGTAGGCGGCTTCTACACGCGGCCGGCTTCGCTGGAAAGCAAGGTTCGCGGCATCGACGAGAAACTCTGGAAGGATGCGGTTCGCGCCCTTGACAAGGCCCTCAAGCTGCAGCCAAATCTGGTGCTGCCACGCGCTTGCCTGGGACTTGCCCACCTCGTTCACCCCGAAGGCAGGGACGTCAAAAAAGCCAAAAAGGCGTTCGCCGATGCGCTGGCCTGCCTGGACAAGGATGGCGAGTTGAAGAAAAACGCCCTGGCCCGCTCGAGCCTGCTTTTCAACGCCGCCGTGGTGGACCTGGCTGCCGGCGCGATTGCCGAGGCCGGCCAGAAGTTCAACCGCGCCGGCAAGGAGATGCAAGAAGTCGAATACCGCCCGTTGATGAACAGCCTGCAAGGCGCATTGGTCTACAACAAGGCACTCATCGATTCGCAAGCGACCGAGAAGGAGCATAAGGAACAGGCGCTGCAACTCTTCAAGTACTATCTGATGCAGACGAGCCGCGACTCGGCATGGTGGCCGCTCGCCTACGAGCGCTACTCCCGGTTGGCAAAGGAATTGAAGGTCGATGTGGTCGCGCCGGACAAGCTGATATCCAGCGCCATGCCGCGGATGATGCGCATGGTCGCATCGGTGTCCGTCGGCAAAGGGGCGATCACGCTTTCCGAGCCGATCCAGAGCACTGTCGAGCAGCTAGGCCGGGACGCGGGGGTTGCCATACCGCTGTACCCCGGGGCCAAGTTCATGCGCTGGCGCTTCGCGGCCCATGGCATCGATGTGCTGGCCAAGGAGAAGGTGCTGGCTATCTTTCTCACCGGATCCAGGTCGCCGGCGTTGCGGGTGCAGGAGATGGGCGCGGCCACCAAGACTCGCGATATCCGCGTCGGCATGCCGGAGACGGAATTGAAGGACATCCTCAAACAGCAACCCGTGGACAAGGCGCAACGCTTCATCGCTGACCCGCGCGCCGGCTATCACTTCTACCCGAGCCTGGGCCTCGCCGTCCGTTATCATGACAGCCGGGTGGCCGAGTTGGCCCTGGCCCAGATTCCGCGTCTCGCGTTCATGGAAAACACGGACAAGGCGAAAGACAAATAACCTTCACGCGTGCCCGCAGGGCTGCCGGGACGGGTGGTTATCGTGCGTCGCACCCTGCGCCTTGCGGGGCGGCCCGGCCGTCAATCCGCTGGCTGCGCATGCCTGCGCAGAATATGCTAACGCGGTGGCGTTCACGTAGGGCTGCGTTGGCTCATATCCCATGACGCAAGCGACGAACAGAACCATCAAGCTGGCGCCGTCCATCCTGGCGGCCGACTTTTCCCGCCTGGGGGCGCAGGTGCAGGAGGCCGACCGGGCCGGCGCGGAGCGTATCCACGTCGATGTGATGGACGGTCATTTCGTGCCGAACATCTCGATGGGCCCGCTGGTGTTGAAGGCCATTCGCCCGCTGACGAAGCTGCCGTTGGAAGTGCACTTGATGATCTCCGAGCCGGACCGTTATCTCGAAGATTTCGCCAGGGCCGGCGCGGATTCGCTGCTGGTCCACTACGAGGGCGACTTCCACCTGCACCGGACCATCCATGCCATCAAGGACCTCGGCAAGAAATCGGGCGTCGTCATCAACCCCGCGACCGCGGCGTGCGTCATCGAGGAAATCGTTGCGGACGTGGACCTGGTGCTGGTGATGACGGTGAACCCTGGATTCGGCGGTCAGAAGTTCATTCGCAACACGCTGGGCAAGATCGGCCGGGTGCGGGAGATGATCGACAAGATGAAGCCCGGCTGCGACCTGGAGGTGGACGGCGGCATCGACACGACATCGGCGCCGCTGGCGGTGAAGGCGGGCGCCGACGTGCTCGTGGCGGGTTCGTCGATCTTCCACGACCAGCGCGGCGTGGCGGCAGCGATGGCGGCGCTACGCGCGACATTCTAGGCGACGTTCGCGCTTGCAGTCTCCTGTCGATGACAGTAGCCACCGAGCGCGAAACGAAAACAATGACACAACCCTGGAGACACATATGCAACTGGGAATGATCGGTCTGGGGCGCATGGGCGCGAACATGGTTCGCCGGTTGATGAAGGGCGGCCACGAGTGCGTCGTTTACGATGTCAGCGCGGACGCGGTCAAGGCGCTCGCCAAGGAGGGGGCGGTCGGCGCCGCGTCGCTGGATGAGTTCGTCAAGAAGCTTGCCAAGCCGAGGCCGGTGTGGATGATGGTGCCGGCCGCCATCGTCGATCGCATGATCGGCGACCTGGCCCCGCGCCTCGAAAAGGGCGATATTCTCATCGACGGCGGCAATTCGTACTACGTCGATGACATTCGCCGCGCCGGCGAGTTGAAGGCCAAGGGGCTGCATTACGTGGATGTCGGGACCAGCGGCGGCGTCTGGGGGCTGGAGCGCGGCTATTGCCACATGATCGGCGGCGAGAACGACGTGGTCAAGCGGCTCGACCCGATCTTCGCGACGCTGGCGCCGAGCATCGATTCGGCGCCGCGGACGCCGGGACGCGAGAAGGCGACCGGCACGGCAGAGCACGGCTACCTGCACTGCGGGCCGTCCGGGGCCGGACACTTCGTCAAGATGGTGCACAACGGCATCGAGTACGGCATCATGGCCGCCTATGCCGAGGGGCTGAACATCCTCAAGCACGCCAACGTCGGCAAGAAGGAGCACGCCATCGATGCCGAGACGACGCCGCTGCGCAACCCGGAACATTATCAATATGACTTGAATCTGCCGGACATTGCCGAGGTGTGGAGGCGTGGCAGCGTGATCGCCTCCTGGCTCCTGGATTTGACGGCATCGGCGCTGGTCAAGGATCCGGAGCTGGCCAACTTTTCCGGGCGAGTGTCCGATTCCGGCGAAGGCCGCTGGACGCTGAAGGCCGCCATCGACGAGGCCGTCCCTGCGTCGGTGCTGAGCTGCGCGCTATACGATCGCTTCCTGTCGCGCGGCGAGGGCGATTTCTCCGACAAATTGTTGTCCGCCATGCGCTACGAGTTCGGCGGGCATCTGGAGAAGCATTCGTAGATCGAGAATTGGCGAGCTTGGAGCGTAAGCGACCGGAGTGATTGTCCTGCAAGGAGTTACGTCTTCCGGTCGCTTACGCTCCCGGCTCGCCAGAAGCTGAAATCTAAGCAGCATTTTATGTCACGATGGTCACACCCACCTTGACATGAAAAGCATTTGTGACACGAATCGTGAGGCAGCACCATGAGTCAACCGCAAGCCGATGCCCTGGTCTTTTTTGGGGCCACGGGCGACCTGGCGTACAAGAAGGTTTTTCCCGCGTTGCAGGCGATGATCAAGCGGGGTCGGCTACATGTGCCGGTCATCGGCGTGGCCAAGTCCAACTGGAACGCGGAGAAGTTGCGGGCCCGTGCTCGCGACAGCCTGGAGCAGCACGGCGGACTCGATCCGGACGCCTTCGCCCGGCTGTGCGAGCTGCTCAAGTACGTGGACGGCGACTACAAGGATCTGGCCACTTTCACGACGTTGCGCAAGTTGCTGGGAGACGCCAAGTACCCGGTGCACTACCTGGCGATCCCGCCGATGGTGTTCGGCCTGGTGGTCGAGCAGCTCAAGAAATCGAGCTGTGCCAAGGGAGCGCGGATCGTCATCGAGAAGCCGTTTGGCCGGGATCTAGCGTCGGCGCTGGAACTAAACCGCACATTGCGGGCAGCGTTTGACGACTCCGCCATCTTCCGCATCGACCACTACCTGGGCAAGGAGCCCGTGCAAAACCTGCTGTTTTTCCGCTTTTCCAATTCGTTTCTCGAGCCGATCTGGAACCGGCGCTACGTGGAAAGCGTGCAGATCACGATGGCGGAGAGCTTCGGTGTGCAGGGGCGCGGCAAGTTCTACGAGGAAGCCGGCGCCATCCGCGACGTGGTCCAGAACCATCTGCTGCAAGTGCTGTCGATGCTGACCATGGAGCCGCCCATCGGCAGTGATCCGGAAGCCGTCCGCGACGAGAAGGTCAAGATTCTCAAGGCGATCCCGGCTCCCGACCTGAACAGTGTCGTCCGCGGCCAGTTCCGCGGCTATCGCAAGGAAGAAGGCGTCAGTCCCAACTCGAAGGTCGAGACCTTCGCTGCGCTGCGCTTGCACATCAACTCCTGGCGCTGGCAGGGGGTGCCGTTCTACATCCGGGCCGGCAAATGCCTGCCGGTGACGTCCACCGAGGTGCTGGTCGAGATGCGGCAGATTCCCGAGATCTACATGCATCAGCCACCACCGAACTATTTCCGCTTCCGGCTCAACCCGGAGGTGTCCATCGCCATCGGCGCCCAGATCAAGACGCCCGGCGAAGAGATGATCGGCGACCGCGTCGAGTTGCTGCTCAGCCACAATCCCGGCGGCGACGAGATGGACGCCTACGAGCGTCTGCTGGGCGATGCCATGAAAGGCGATCAATCGCTGTTCGCCCGCGAGGACCAGGTGGAAGCGGAATGGCGGATCGTCGATTCGCTCCTGGGCTCCGCCACGCCGCTCTATGAGTATGACCCGGGTACCTGGGGGCCGCGCGAATCCGACCGCCTCATCGCCCGCGACGGCGGCTGGCACAACCCGGTGATCAGTCATCCGGAATAAAACTAGCAAGCACTCCTGATCCGTTGTACGCGGTCAACCCAACACCGGCTGGTAAGGCGACAACATGAAGAGAATCCTGGTCATCGATATCGGCGGCACGCATGTCAAGGTGCTTGTCACGGGAGAAAACGCGCCGCGCAAGACGCCATCGGGACCGGACTTGACGGCGGAGGCCATGGTGCAGGCGGTGCTGTCGATGACGGAGGACTGGCCGCACGATGTCATTTCGATCGGCTATCCCGGGCCAGTGTTGCGCGGCAAGCCGCGCGTCGAGCCGAGGAACCTGGGCACGGGCTGGGTCGGCTTCAACTACGAAACGGCACTCGGCAAGCCGACGCGCATCCTCAACGACGCGGCCATGCAAGCCCTCGGCAGCTATCAGGGGGGCAGGATGCTGTTCCTGGGCCTGGGGACCGGCCTGGGCTCGGCGCTCATCTACGACGGTGAACTGGAGCCGATGGAACTGGCGCATCTGGCTTACAAGAAAGGCAAGACGTTTGAGGACTACCTGGGCCTTCGCGGCCTGAAACGGCTCGGCAAGAAGAGCTGGCGTCGCGCCGTGGCCGACGTGGTCGAGCGCCTCATCGCCGCCTTCGAGGTGGACTACGTGGTTCTCGGGGGTGGTAACGTGGATCGCCTCAAAGAGCTGCCGCCAGGCTCGCGCCGCGGCGACAACGCCAACGCCTTCGTGGGTGGCTTCCGCATGTGGGACGACAAATCGTCAAGTGACATTGGTTGTGAAGCCAAGGGCGCTGAACCTGCGCAGCCAGTGTCGGCCGAAGGTAGCGAATAGAACCAGCAAACGCAAGCTCGGAGAAATGGCATGGATCTGTTGTGGGCCCCATGGCGACTGGCGTACGTGGCCGCCGACAAACCGCCGGCAGCCAATGATCCGTGCTTCATTTGCAAGTTTCTCGCCGAGGACCGCGACGAGCACAATCTCATCGTCGCGCGCACGCCCCTGAGCGTCGTGCTGCTCAACCGCTTCCCGTACAACAACGGCCATCTGCTGGTCGCACCGCGCGCCCACAAGAGCCATCTGGGCGATCTCCTGCCAGAGGAAATGCGCGAGACCATGGAGGCCATGCAGCGGATGCTGCGCACCTTGGACGGCCTGATGCGGCCGGACGGCTACAACATCGGCTTGAACCAGGGCACTGCCGCCGGCGCCGGCCTGCCTGGCCATCTGCACTGGCACATCGTTCCGCGCTGGAACGGCGACACCAACTTCATGCCCATCCTCGGCGATACCAGGGTCATCGTCCAGTCGCTGGACACCTTGCGAAAACTTCTGGTGGAAAGGGTGGCCGGTTAGCCCCTCGGTCGTTGACATTCGCGGCTCGCCGGGGCATACAATAGCTGCATGCTCCGCACCATTCCCGATAGCCATGGTCGCTTCGGTCCCTACGGGGGTCGCTACGTTCCCGAAACCCTGATGTTCGCCTTGCGGCAGTTGACGGAACACTATGAGAAGGCGCAGGACGACGCCGAGTTCCGCAAGCAGTTCGATTACTATCTGAGGCAGTACGTCGGCCGGCCGTCGCCGCTCTATTTCGCCGAAAGGCTTACCAAGGAAGCGGGCGGGGCACGCATCTTTCTCAAACGCGAGGATCTCAACCACACCGGGGCGCACAAGATCAACAACTGCATCGGGCAGGCGTTGCTCACACGGCGGATGGGCAAGCTGCGCGTGATCGCCGAGACCGGGGCTGGACAGCACGGCGTGGCGACGGCCACGGCAGCCGCCCTCTTCAATCTCAAATGCCAGGTCTACATGGGTGAGGAGGACGTGCGCCGGCAAAAGCTCAACGTCTTCAAGATGAAGGCGCTCGGCAGCGAGGTGATCGCCGTGTCCAGCGGCAGCCGCACTTTGCGCGACGCCATCAACGAAGCCATGCGCCACTGGATGGCGACCGTACAGGACACACATTACATCATCGGCAGCGTGGTCGGCCCGCATCCGTTTCCCGCCATGGTCCGCGACTTTCAGTCGGTCATCGGCCAGGAGACGCGAGAGCAATGCAGAGAGCAAGTCGGACGACTGCCGGACGTGGTGGTCGCCTGCGTCGGTGGCGGCAGCAACTCGGCTGGCATGTTCTTTCCATTCGTCGGTGATCAGAGCGTGGAGCTGGTGGGCGTGGAAGCCGGCGGCCGCAGCGCGAGGGGCGGGGATCACGCAGCGACCTTGAGCCACGGCAAGCCCGGCGTCCTGCACGGCGCTTTCAGCTACGTCTTGCAAGGCGCCGACGGTCAAACCGCCGACGTTCATTCCGTCTCGGCCGGACTGGATTACCCCGGCGTCGGTCCTGAACACAGCTACTGGAAAGATAGTGGCCGCGTACAGTACACCAGCGTCGGCGACACCGAGGCTCTGGAAGGCTTTGCGCTGTGCAGCCGGCTGGAAGGCATTCTGCCCGCGCTGGAGACGGCCCACGCCGTTGTCGCCGGCATGCGTGTTGCCAAAAATCGCAGCCACGAGGATGTTGTCGTCATTTGCTTTTCGGGGCGCGGCGATAAGGACTGCTTCGAGGTAGCCCGATTGCAAGGGCAGCAAATCGAATGAGCCGAAGACTGCACCTGGATTGGCCGCGCCTTATCCTGAAAATGTGACATCCAGAAAGAAAAAGGCTTGCAACCGCGAAGTTGCAAGCCTCAATTCTGCACACAAGCATGAGCAGGAGAAAAGGTCAGATGCCGAATCGGCCGCGGCCGGTCATGCCCATCATGCCGAACTTGCCGCCCCCCATGCCCATCATGCCGCCGCCCATCATGCCCATGCCGCCGCCCATGCCCATCATGCCCATGCCGCCGCCCATCATGCCCATTCCGCCACCCATCATCATGCCGCCACCCATCATCATGCCACCGCCCAT
>VGYC01000073.1 GCA_016873095.1 Planctomycetota bacterium
CTTGCGGAAACGTGGGACGGCGAGCTGGATCCCAGGGGCTACTGGCTCAGTGAAAAGCTAGACGGCGTGCGGGCGTTCTGGGACGGCAAGCAGTTCCTGTCACGGCAGGGCAACCGGTTTCACGCGCCGGCCTGGTTCACAGCAGGGTTGCCCCTTGAACCTCTTGATGGCGAGCTGTGGATCGGCCGTAAGAGCTTCCAGCGTACGGTTAGCATCGTTCGGCGGCATGACGAGCCTGATCTGTGGCGAGCAATCCGCTTTCTGGTGTTTGATGCCCCCGCCGATGATGGCCCGTTCGAGACGCGGCTCAAGCTGATCGACACGATCATGCATATCAACCGCCCGGAGTTTGCCAGCGCCCACCAGCACGTCATTTGTTCCGGCCGTGACCAGCTGGATCGTGAAATGGCCCACATTGAGCAACTGGGCGGCGAGGGCCTGATGCTGCGCCGGCCTGGGTCTGTTTACGCTGCTGGTCGGTCGTCCATTTTGCTCAAAGTCAAACGGTTCCATGATGCGGAGGCCCGCGTGATCGGCTACGAGCCAGGGAGCGGCAGGCACAAAGGCCGGATGGGTGCCATTGTGGTCGAGATGGCCAACGGTGTGCAATTCGAGATCGGCACCGGCTTCACGGATTCCCAACGAGACCGGCCCCCGCCAATCAATGCTACGGTCAAGTTTGCCTACCAGGACCTGACCGAGAATTGCGTTCCACGTTTCGCGTCCTACCGGGGCATCCGCGCCGATCTGCCGGTTACTGACCACATTCCACCAACACAAGGAGACATCATGCCAACCAGCATCAGCAAGCGCCGCTTCGAGTTCGTCGGCGGATCGAGCGACAAATTCTGGGAGATCGGCGTCAACGGCAGCGAAGTCGAGGTCCGCTTCGGCCGCAACGGCACCAGCGGCCAAACGACGACGAAGACGTTCCCCGACAACGCGGCCGCCGAAAGGCACGCCGACAAGCTCATCCGCGAAAAGCTCGGCAAGGGCTACTGCGAAGTGAAATGAACGGATCGCCCAAAAGAGATGGGGGAGGAGGCAACAATGGGAGCACGAGACAAACTCAACAGCGCCTACACCACGGGGTGCCTTGCCGTGGCCGGGCTTTTCGGATGGGCCACCGAGTCCTGGATGGTCTTCTTCATCGCCTTGGTGGTGCTGCTCGGCCTGGCTGTGAACAACGGTGACATCAGACCGGGCAAATAACGGCGCACGAGGATTGATACGGAACCTACGAACCAAGGAGAACAAGTATGTCGCAAGTGAGCATCGAGAAGGCGGTCAACTTCGTCACGGCGAAGCCGCTCGCGTGGATCCTGTACTGGCTCTGGCTGGCACTCAAGCACGGCTGGCTGGGCGCGATGTGGAGCGCGAGGTGGATTCGGGAACGGTGGCGGGCATGGCGAGCGGCCCGCACCAAGTCCGTGGCCGATTCGGAAACGCTGACAAACGGCCGTGCTGGTCGCATAGCCAAGCGTGGGCTGGCGAAAGGTTAGGTGTCGTGGCCACGTTCATCGTGGTCTTGCCGGCCCAGCAGACGTTGGGCCGGCTTTTTCTTTTAGCCATCGACGCCACGATTGCACGGTTCAGTTGCAGCCCTTCACGATCATCAAGAGAATGCCGCCGAAGAACGCGATTGTCAGAACGGACATGCAACCCTGAAATCCCTTGTAACCCGCCGGATCGTGGACGGCCGAAGGAGGCTTTCCCATCGCCGACGCAATGATGATTGCCAGAACTAGCAACGCAATTCCCCATGCCATATTGCCCTCCCTTTACGTTCGTTGGTTTCGTTCACCCCTGTCAAGCCCTGCGGGAACCGCTCCCTTCATTCGCCACATTTTGTGGAAGTGATGGTTTCGGGTTCTCACAAGAACTTGGCGGATGAACTGGGCGGCGTCCGCAATGCTGGGCAGTGACAGTCAGTCCAAACGAACGAGCTTTCAACGAAGGGGAGAATTGTCATGGAGATTGCTTGCCCGCATTGCAGCCAAGCGCTGCCGGTCCCGGATCATAGTGCCGGCCAGTACATGCCCTGCCCCGAATGCAAAGTTCCGTTTGTAGCACCCCATATCGCAAGCAGGGTCATGGAATGCACAATCCGGCGTCGCGGCGACAAAACGAAATGTCCGGCATGCGGTTGGGGACTCGATGAAGACGCCTATCGCTGTCCGAAATGCCGCATCTACTTCTGCTACACGTGCCGTGCCCGCGTGGGCAGGCAGGAAGACCAGTACCAGTGTGCCGACCAGTCGTGCAGCTGTTACGGCAAGCTACTGTGCTCGGCTTGCACTGTCATGGTTTCCCAAGAAGGGCCTGTCACTCGCCCGACGTTCCCCATCGACGAAGGGATGGCGTGGTTGGGATTCTGGGTGGGTGTAATCATCGGGTGTATCGGTTGGTACTTCGCCGGCAGCTTTTGGGTTGGGCTGGGGACGGCCATCTCCATCTGGGGCATCTTGGTGTGGCTGGCGGTCCAGACGACAACCACAACAGAGACGCTCGCCACGCCTCGTTGTTGCATCCAGTGCCGGCACCCGATCAAGTGCCTGTAAATGCGGCCGGTCCAACTTTTCAGAATTCTTGCGAAGAACGTGGCGGACGACAAAGGCGGCATCCGCAAGGCTGGGTGGAAGCGGGAACCAATGGAACTTTCAACACAAGGGAGCGCGGTCATGGAAAACAACGAATCGTCGATGGGGAAGGTGCTTGCGGAAGCGTTCGGCTCGCTGTTCACGCTTGTCGGCATCACGGCTTTTTGCATGTTCAACGGCTGCGGTACTTATCAGCCGCCGCCAAAAGGCGGGCCGATCCCTGTCGTGAATCCGACCAACGGTGATGTGGGAATGCTGACCAAGAATAGCGTCGTGGGCGAATGGCGAGGCATGTGTGCCCAGCCAAACTTTGCTCCCTATCCAATGATCATGTCCATGTCGGCGACGAAGGGCAGCGAGATTTCGGGGACCATCCACTGGCCCACGCTTAGAAACAGCACGACGCGGTTCAGCGGCACCATCTACGGCACCAAGGTTCGTTTCGTCGAGACCGAGTTACTTTCCGGCTCCGGAATTGGAATCCCGTGCATCTATGAGGGTGACGTGCTTGGGAACACCATCGCGGGCACCTGTATTCATGCTGAGCAGAAAGCGACCTTCTCGGTTTCAATGGCGGCACGGTGAACGGCATTCGCATGTCGCATGGAGTGGGCCACAAAACAGAAATTGGAACAAGTTCAACGGTGATTGTGGCGGATCTGATAGGTCATCTCCGCAAGGCTGGATAGACCCAAGAAGACAAAGCACACAACTACGATTAGGAGTGAAAATCATGCTAAAGAATAACTCTTCCGCCCTCGGTCAGATTCGGTCCCGACGCGGTGAAGGTAACGGGGGCCTGATTGCTGTCGTCCTCATTGTCGGTGGACTCATCTGGTGGTGGGGCAGCAACACGCAGGAAGGCAAGCAGGCATTCAAACAGACGGTCGCGGCCGTCCAGCCGCCGGTGCAGGTATCTCTCACACCCTACCTGATCTTCAATGGATACTACGTCAATGTCACGAACACGTCGAGCCACATCTCGCTCACAGACGTGACCGTAACTTACACCGATGCAACCGGAAATTCAGTGATGCAGAGAGTTGGCTCGTTGCGTCCTGGGGAAACGAAGACGCTTGATCCGTCCGACGCACGTTGGACTGTGGAACGGCATGAGACGATCAGCGTTGCTGCGAATGGCCTCTACGTTCCCAAAGCGCTGGACACCAACGTACTGATCCACCGATGATCCGGCCGGTGGCAGCGGCCAGCGGTCACTTTCGCTTGTAGACTTGAACAATTATCTTGGAGCCCTTTGGGGACGTGAAATCGGTCGGCCTGTTGCGGTCGCCAGTCGGAGAAAACGCGTAGGTCAGCCGATCTCCTTCCAGCTTGTATATGCCGAGCACAACCTTGGTGCCGGACATTCTGTCGAACGCCTTTGGGCTCTTCGTGGGGTCAATCACGAACCTCCAGACAGCCTCTTGTTTGGCGATATAGGTGTAAGTCATCCTGTCGCCGCTCAAGAGCACTTGGGTTGATGTTGGTGTTTGTGACGTTTTGCCGTTTGACGTAATCGACTGCCTGATCCAAACGCCGGATAGCCGCTTGGATTCATCCGCCATGACGAGGGGTGGGTCCACGCTTGGGGGACGTGGGTCCTCAATCTCGACATCGGGCCATTCATCGCCTTCATCGGGAAGGCTAACGCGATCCTTGTCGGGGCTAACCTGCGGCCCTTTGTTCTGCCAAGGGCCGAAACGCCATGCCAGCGAGATGACCGCAATTACCAGAACGGCCACAAGCACGCCGGGCAACAGGAGTCGAGCCACCTTCGGCCGCCTGGCCGACGACGTGCTTGTCATGGATGCTGAGCCGTCGATTGTCAGAGCGTTTACGAATTCCGAACAGGTCGGCCAGCGGGCATGCGGGTCTTTGTCAAGGGCACGCGCCACGGCAGCTCGCTCGCCTTCGGGCAGCATGGTGAGATCGGGCGTGCCTTTGAGGTGGCCTTCCATGACCTGCCCCGGATTGCCGACGAACGGCAGGCGGCCGCCGCGCAACTGGCAGTACGTGACCGCAAGCGAATACTGGTCGGACGTGCGAGCGGTGTGGCCCTGGAAGAACTCCGGCGGCGCATAGCTCAGCGTGAGGCTACCAGTGTGGTCGGTTACCGTCTTCTTGAGGATTCGCATGAGGCCAAAGTCGCCGATCTTGACGCCGCCACCCATCAGGAAAAGGTTTTGGGGCTTGATGTCACGATGCTGGATTGCTTCCTTCGCGCTGTCTCCCAGATTGGCGTTCGGCTGATTCAAGTAATCGAGGCCCTTGGCGATCTCCTGCATGTACTGGATTAGTTCAGCTTTCGGGATTCCAATCTGGCCGTTCGTGGTCACCTCCGTTAGCCGATCCAGAAGGGTCTTGTCCGCTTGTTCCATCGCAACCATCAGGAAACCATGAGCCTGCCATGCGCCAAGGATGGAAAGCAGATTTGGATGATGTACCTTCTTCAGCACATCCAGCGAGCGAATCTCGCTGGCACCGAGTTGGCTGCTCAGCGGGACAAATTTCAGCGCGACGCCGAAGCCGCCCGGACCGATGGCCTTCCAGACTTCACCGAAGCCGCCTGCTCCCAGCTTCTTCTCCAGACGATAACCGCTAATCGGTTCCCAGCCAGGTCGTAGGTCGTCGTAGCGGGTGCGCCGCTGATTCGGGCTCATAGGGGCCTGGTCAGTCGGCGAAAAATCGAGCATGGCATCCATCTTTTCGAGCGCGGCGATCTGCGACCGCAAAACGCTGAGCAGTTCCGGGCAGTCGCGGCAAAGCTCGTCAACGGAAACGGGATTACCGCCTCGCCGGCCCAGTTCCCATCGCAACAGCAGGTCATCCAGTTTCTGCGACACGCCCTTCTCCATCGTGGTTCATTCTGGCAACGTACCATTCATGGCCTGGAAGATCTTCAGCCGTGCTGATTGCCACCGGCGTTGCAGCGTGCGCTCGGACAGATTCAGAAGCGTGGCCGCTTCGGACTGCGGGATGCCGTGATACCAGAGGATGTTGAACACTTCCCGCTCCTCTGCCGGCAGTGCTTCGACCTGCTTGTGAAATTCACTCCACTGCGCCAGCTTGCCAGGGTCCATAGTCGTTTCTGATGCCACCGCAATCGGCGTCTCGGCTTGGCCTGCTCCTGTGTCGTGATGGGCACCCGGCCCTTGGGGTCCGTAATGGTGTCGAGCCAGGTCGATGAGTTCACGGCGGATGTGCAAGGCCGCCAGGTTCAGGAAGTGCTTCACGGATTCGGGGGCAGTGTCATTCAATGCCCGGCAGAGCCGAATCACGGCGTTTTGAAAAATGTCGTCGGTTTGCTCCCAGCGGGCAACTCCGGGATATGACTTGAGCATCTTGCGGGTGAGCCGTTGCAAGCGGTCGCAGGCGCAGCTTATCAACTCGTCCTTGGCTTTCGCGTCACCCGCCTTCAGCCGGTCGATGTAGGATTGCAATCGTGTTGTCTGGCTCTCGACCATCTGCGTCCCCGAAAGCAAAGAGTGCCGAACCTCGACACTGCTCGCAGGACGCCGACGAAGGCGCAGACGAACAGCGCGAGGCCGGCACCCTTTCGGGTGCGGCCAAGCACTGCCTCGTCAGATACAAGAGCCTTTCGGCTCAGGTTAGTCGTTTCCCTGAAGCAGTAACTTGACTCGCAAGAGTCAGAACAGATTGTTGCCGCAGCGATCGCTTTCGCCGCGGGTCAGGTTCGTGTCGTTCTCCTGGTTGTCTTGATGGGCCGGCACGCGCCGGCTCGATGATGCCAATTTACCCGCTTTTCGCGGTTTTGCCACTGGCTTGCGGCATTCCGCGAGGACTTCACCATCCTCCCATTCAGCCGCGCCGACGGGCAATCCGTTTGGCGCTCGGTGCCAAGTCCGGCGGCACGGTGACGGGGCAGCAGCCGATTGGTCGGCCGGGGTTCGCGTATGGGGCCGGAAATAGTTGCGGGCACACCTCCTGGTGGGACTCCCGGTGCCTCTTGCGCCCAGTTAATTCGGGGCGTGGGTAAGGCCGAGGCAAAGGCTGCGCGGTGTCATCAGGAAAGGCCCATGCAGAAACGTGCAGGCGAAGGGCCACGCGCAAGTCTGTCGAGCGGGGTAATGAGGCTGGTGTCGGAGGTGATCTCGGCCGCCCAATCGAGGCCCTGGCTGACCCCGGTTCTTGCTGCCGATCCAGGTCTCGGCGTCCTGGCCGACGCCTACCCCGATGCAAGGCTTGACCGGCCCCAAAGCACTGGCTTTCAAGCCCCTGCTTGCGGGCCGTGACGTTGCCAAATCGTCCCTTCATGGGCCGGCAATGCAGCCGTTCTGCGGGCTGTGGCGGAAGGGGTACGCGAAAGGCAACGGAAGGAGGGGTCGGAGGTGGTGCGGAAAGGTGTGGCCACGGTATTGCAGACGGGTGTGGCAAGGGGCATTTTCACTTGTGCCCGCTGGGTCCGTTGGCAGCCGGGGCATGGCGTTGGGCACCGGCGGCGATGAGGTCACCGAGGGATGGCCGAAACGGGGATCCGTAGCATAGGCGATGGCCCCTCTGAACGCTCGCCGCCAGGGTGTCGAACCAAGCAAGGAACGGATAGTTAGGGGCAATATCGGACAAAGAGTGACAGCCGCTCTGATTCCAGCCTTCCCAGGCTGAACCGGGATCGGCACGCAGGCATGTGGAATGCAATCGCGGTCGCAACATCCGATTGGCTGACAGTGTGTGAAAGGGTGCCTGCCTGCAACTGGATTGCCTACAGTGGATGTCGATGAATCAGCGGAATGGAGTGATGTTGTTGTAGCAGCAGCTATATACTATAGCTGCTGCTACAACAACATGATCACTACCATTCCCAATGGAGCGACGATGTGATGGCATGTCGAATCATGTCGTTGCAGTCGAAGCTTGATACGGCATGATTCAGCATGCTCAAGCCGAGCTACTGGTTTCCAGGCTCTCGTCCAAGAAATCCGTGTCGGTGTCGTCCCCCTTTCCCATCAGGTTGGCAATTCGCCCGTCAGCCGATGATGATGCCGACGCAGTTGCCTCCTCGTTCATCCTGGCTGCCACGATCTCGGTCGCTGATGCTAACCGCCATGCGTCATACGGCGTCTCACCCTGCCCGGATTTCTTCTTGATCTGCGTGCGGACGACCTTACTCCGGGCCAGCAAGTTAGCCAGTACTGGCCCGACGACTCGTGCTTGAAGCCCTGTCAGCTTGCAAATGCTCGACTGGGTTTCGCCGTCGCGAACAGTGCTCAATGCCGTTATTACCTTCTCGGTCGCCTCGACGAACTTGGCGGTCCTGGTCGCTTCCTGCCTACGCTCTTTGGCTTCAAGGATAACTCTCATGGCGTCATTCATCGACCGCACCTGCACCAACCACTGTCTGCCGGAGAAGTTGTCGTTTAGTTTGCCCTCCTCCACGTCGATGCCCCAGCAGCCGGAATGCCCGGCACTGCCGCCCAGGTTGAGCCAAAGCAGATGCTTGCCCGTGCCTGGCTCATACTTCTGGCGGCGATTGATTAGAAGCCATTGGCGGGCGAATTCCTGAAAGCCCGAATACGCCAGATCTTCAAGCTCCAATGGCTCACCCGCCTGCATTCGCAGCATGCCGGCCGGCTTGGTCGTGTGGTGGACGAGCACGAGCGTCGTGCCGACCACCTGGCACACTTTGGCAATCCGCATGAGCAATGGTCCGACCTGGAACATATTGTTGGCTTGCAGGTCGGGCGTTCCGGCCAGCAAGCACAGGTAAGCGGGATCGACGAATACGACGGCCACCTGTTGCTCCCGAAGTGCCGACGCCAACGCCTGGATGTCCGCTTCGACGCCGAGACGGGGAAGCTCAAATCCCCAGAGCACGTCACATGCACCGAGCGGCACGCCTTTGTATTTGGCGATCCGGCGTGCCGTTTCGCGAATCGTAATCTGGCCGCTCTCACCAGAAAGCACGGCCACCCGCACCCGCTCGGGGATTTCAAACTTGTTGAGAAAGGGCATGCCCGACCCAAGGCTGATAGCTGCGTCCAGCATGATCGACGTTTTAAGGGACTTCTTCGGTCCACCTAGCAGCACGGGCTGATCGCGGACCAGCACATGCTTGATAAGCCAGCGGTGCCGGGCGTCCAACTTTTCAAGGGCGGCCGAGGTCAAGAAGTTGGCCTGGAAGCCCTCGCTTGCCGGTTGCAACTGCTGATACCGTGCCCACCAGTCCCGTGCTTGCAGCACGACGCCCGTAAGTTGTTGCTCGATCTCGTTCAAGCTGATACCCGTCGCCTGCGATGCCTCGTTCGTAAGCCGGATGACTTCGTCTCGTTCATTCCCAAGGATGACGCCGTCGTAAATCTCCTTGTCGTCCTGACCGAACATGACGTGAAGCAGGAGCCGACCCTTTGATGAAATCGGCTCGTAACTGATTTGAATGCGTGAGTCCATTGTTATTGTCCTTCCCTGACCGTAGTTTCCGATGATGCAATCCGAACGCCGCCCGACACGTGCCGCTTACCCGACGGCAGTTGCGGCGGGCCGAAGCCCTTCTCCTGCAACGCCTGGGCTGCCTTCACGAAATCGCTGTCGTGATTCAATGCGGCAAACGCCGAGAACTTTGAATAACCCCTTCCTTCCTCGAACGGGTAGCCGTTGGTGGAGAACACGTAGAGCAACCCGCTCCCGGCGTAATTGATGGTGGCACTGATGCCGTCGTCCTTGCCCGGCCGCCGCCAATCTTCAATCTCTCCGCGTCGTCGCACGAGCACCCAGCCGTGCGGAACCAAGATGTCCGACCAGGTTGACCTTCGCTCGAAATCATCACCGGGCCGTTTGCCATCCTTTGCTGCATTCCTCGCCACTGGACGAACCGGCTTCGCTTCGTGCTCTGTCCACCGATTAAAACTGCGAGCGGCATCCAGAAGGACAGCACGTTCTTCCGGTGTGATTACGGGGATCTGAGTCAAGTCGGGGCTGCCATCAAGGAGACGATAGAGCCCGTTGCGTGGATGACACCTCCGTGGACTTGGGCACACCAAGCAATAGCCGCCTTCGGCCTTCAACTCTATCAAGGTGTTTTTTGTTGGTGGGTTGCTTACGGCCGCAGCACAGGCCAGCTTCTGATTGCCGCCAAACTGACGACAACGGTAGTAGCAATGAAGGCCGGGCCGTGGCGATTGAATCATTACGAGTTTCGCCGTCAGTTCAGGGATACTCTCTTCGACTTTCTCAATCCACGGTGCCGCCAGTTCAAGCGTGTCGAAGTCGATGATTTCAAGACCGTGGCCACGATCTTTCCCACTTACGCCGCCACCAATTACCGCCAATCCGAAGGGGCCGCCGCGTTCGTACCAGGCCCGCACTTCATCCAGGCGTGGCGGACGAATTTGATAGACCTGCCACGATCTCAGCCTGCGTGGGTCCGGCGATTTGCTTGGCTCCTGGGCGTCAATCGGGATCACAGAAAGACCGGCCTCGATGTATTTTATGGCGGCCTCATAGACAGCTTCGGGTGATGTTGCCAAAGCGTCTGGATCAACAGCGAGCCAAGCGAGCGGCCAGCCGTTCGACATAAGCTGCGTGGTATCAGGCTGGATGCCATTGGGAATGGCATCGAGATTTGGTAAACTCATTGTTCAGCTCCATCAATACAACCACCAACGCCAAGACCGTCATCTTGGCGTTGGTGTGTGCAAATTATGAAAAGCTGCCATCACTCACGCAGCAGCCGCAGTTGCGACATGGTGGCAGAGCTTCCAGCAGTGCGTCACGAGCTACATCCCATGCCTGCTGCGTCGCCAGAAACGAGTCGTGATGGCATGATCCGAAGCCCACGAGATGGGAAAGGCTGTCCTTGATGCCGCGACGACCTTGCCATGCTTCGTCGCGACAGAAATAACCTCCATCATCCGGGATAGAAAGTGCTTCGATTAGTCGGTCGTTGAGCCTGGGCTCATGAGCAACTAACTCGTCCCAGACAATCACGTCCGGCGTGATTTTGGTGGGCTTTCGCCTTACGTTCTTCTTACTCATAACAAAAACTCCAAAAACAAAAGGGCCCTGGTAACCAGTGTTGAGTCACTGGCTACCATCATGCGTTAGACTGCTTACCGTAAGCAATCTTCGTGCTTCGTAGCTTCGGCCGATTCGTTGATCAGCCGGTCAATATCTTGTTTCCGCCACCTGCGGCTGCCACCGATCCGGATCGGTTTCGGAAGTTGCCCGGTCTGGCACAAGCGGAAAACCGTCCGGCGGTCGATTCGTAGGATGTATTCCAGCTCGCCAATTTTCAAAAGCGGCTGGGGGTGCATCTCGGCCCCAGGCTCCGTGTCGGTTGCAAGGTTGGACATGCTTGGCTCCTTTGCAGTAAGGGTCACGGTTGACATCCGGGGTTTTCTGAGTTTGTCCCGAAATGTCCTCCGCTACCCTCCCTGTGAACGCCGTACAAAACTGAGTGCGTCTGCCCACGAAGCCGTACTGTCGTAGGCGTGTGAGGAGGCGCGGCAGGTGTCAGACGGTCAAAATCGACCTCCCAGGATTCCAAGCGGGCGGAATCTCGATTAGTGGACTGTGCAAGGGATGACGTGGTCATTGTGGCAGTGCGTTTGCTGCCAGGGGCGTGAGTTCTTCGAGAGATGCAGTCGATTCGACCGCGAAGCGGCAATTCGTACAAAAGTGCTTGAAGGTTGCACTGACTTCGTCTTGGCAAATGAGCTGGTCATCCCAGAAGGGAGTGGCGCATGGGCAACGGACCTGCTTCTGCTTCCGTACCAATGCAGCCAGCGCTGCGACGAACTCTCTAGGCCAAGTGCCAGAACGAGCCGCCGATGAGATCGGCTTGCCCTCGACCGTCCTGTTCATATCGTCCTCGCCGCCGGCCTCGTCAGGGCCCGCTTCGTCAGAATCGTCGTCGGCACTCTCGGGGGGCAGCGGCCCGATCAGAGGAACTCGTCCGCCGCCGAGCCGCATGTCATCGCGTCGTTGCTGGACGCGACGGTCGATATTACGCCGCGTCGAGGCCATCTCGGCGTAGTAGGCCAAGAGCCGATGGAGCACGGCAATGGGCTCGGGCTCGCCGGGATTCTCCCATATCTCCCAGAGCACGCTGTGCAGGAAGGGGAAGCGCTCGACTAGCAGGACCAACGGCAGGTTTCCAAAACACGGTTGCGGGCAGAGCATTTGCTCGAACCACCGCAGCTCGTCGGCACTGAGGGGAGCCGGGAACAAGCGCCTGAACAGCCACATCTGGGCGTGGATGCAGCCGGCCAAATGGCTGTAAGCTTGCCAGCCGAGTTCCTGGAGTGCCCAGCGAACGAGGCGCAAATCCAGAATGCCACCGAGCCGAAGCTTTCGCCTCGCAATCTGTTGCACGAAGCTGTTCTTGGGGCCGGCAAACCAGGTGGTAAAGGCCGCGGCTGGTTCCTCCAGATGCTCGGGTTCTTGCACCGCGGTCAGGGCCCGCTGAATGACGTATCGCAGTACCGTGGGTTTTCTGATTTCTTTCTCGTCCCAGGGAATGGACTCGTACAGAGCCATTCGGACTAACGGAAGAACCTCCTGGTCACGAACGTATGAAGGGTTCAGCCGGGCGGCCGCGACCAGCCCGTAATGGACGCAGTCTTCTTCGGTTGGCCGTGCGATCCCAGCGCCGCTAGCGGCAACTCTGCCCTCGCGGAGCAGTGTTTCGAGACTCCACGGATCCCCTTCACCTTTGGCATTTTGGCCAAGCGACGCGGGTAGGATATCTCGTTCTTCGGCGATGTCGCGTCCAGCTCTGGCGATGCGTAGGCTAGTTGAGTTGAGTAACCTGTTACCAAGATGTTCCCTGCTCCGACGCAACCTCTCGAAGAACAGGTACATGGCCCCGTAGGCACTTCGCTGGGCCTCGGTGAAGTTGAATAGCACCGAAAGAATGGCCAGGCCGCCGGTGAAGCCCCTGGCGATCATCCCTTCAAAGCTGGAAGGATAGAAGCGGCGCAGTCCGTCCGGGCACGATACGCAGCGCAGGGGAAAGCTGAAGTCAGCCGGCAGGTACGCTGCCAGAGCGGATGATGGGCGCCAGGCGTAGTTGATACCTTTGATCGGCCGGCCGTCCAAGTCGAAAAGCTCGGGCAGATCATCAGCAGTGACACGGACGCGGCCGAGGTCAGGCAGGGAGCGCGCCTGGGCAGCGCGCTCCGCGAGTATTTGACTAGGACGGTCAGGACTTGGGACGCTGCTTGACGGGAGAGCGGGAACCCTTGGTGGCCGGCGATTTTGGCGCCGGCTCCTTATCTTCCTCCTCGGGGGTCTCCTCTTCGGAAGCTTCGGGGTCCTCCTCCTCGTCATCATCATCCATGTCAGCGTCCGTCTCGTCCTCCGGCTCGCCTTCACTCTGCTCGGCGCTGTCCTCCGAAGGCGGCGCCTTAAAGGCACCATCCAACTCTTCGCGCAGCTGCTGTAGGAGGTCATCCAATTCCTCAGCGAACTCTTTGCGTCCGGCATCGTCGAGTTTCTTGACATCCTTGACAAGCTTGGCCACAAAGCCATCCCACCTGTTGAGGACGGTGAGCACGGGGTTTGGGGCCGACTGATCTTCGGCCGTCTTGCCCAGCAACGCCTTGACCGTTGCGATAACTTCGGTGCGCTCTCGCTTGCGCAGATCGGATTGGTCAGCCAATGTCTTGAGCTGCTCCAACGAAAGGTCGCAGAGCACTTCCAACTTGTGCAGGTCAGAAGGCAACTTCCCAACCATATCGGACCCAGGGGTCCGATCCGGGCTTGACCACTTTTCGCCGATCTTGACATAGCGGCGGGCCACGCGCTTGTTGATCTGGAGCTTTTCTTCGCAGGTCTTTTCCCAGTTCTTCCGCGCCTTCGTCCGCAGCTGGACCATGAGGCGACCTTGGTCGATGACGACCAGCACGGCCGCCTCATCACTTTTCCGGAGCAGTTCGGCTTTCTCTTTGAACCGCTCGACGATCTGATTGAGTGTCATACTCGCTCCTTGAATAGAAAATCCTCTGCCGTCGCACATCTTCAGAGGACCGGCTGACGGCGGCGACGACGATAACCGTCAGCGGTAGAACAATTTTTTTGGCTTTTGACCACCTCCTTTCGGATGCAGGTTTCGGCCGACATTGCAGCTAATGATGCCTGGTATTCCGTTCCTTCGGCGGGCGGACTCTCCTGGAGCCGGCCCGCCTCAAGATCGCCTCGATCAAACGCTTGCCGTGTCGCAAGATTTCCTTCTGGGACCGATCCAGCGGGAGAATGTCACGCCTGCAAGACAAGGCGTCGATTGCGCGTTCGATGGCCCGAAGGAACACTCCTACCGCGTCCTCGGCGCCGATGGGGATTCCCTGACCGTCCGGAAGAAAGCGGCTTCCTACAAGAAAGCTGGTCGTGCAAATCTGAATGAACTGATCCAGCGAGATCCCCAAGAACCCTGCCTCCTCTTTCGCAGCCGCCGCGACCCATGCCTCAAGTTGAACATTCATCCGGCTCATTCGTCGTTTCGCTGTGTTCTTCGACATGTCTCTTTTCCTCCTCTGCTAATGTTGCCGCTGCACTTTGGTGTCACCTTTCCCAGTGTCGGCAAAACGGTGAATCACCGGAATCGACGCTCACCTTCGGGCCGTTGGCGCTAGGTCTCTTCGTGTGACACGAGGAACTTTGCGGCGAGTTCTACTAGCGCGCGCCTGGGAATCCGCCTGGATCTGCCGAGCTTGACGTAAACAAGCTCACCCCGACCCATCATTGCGTAAAGACTGCCGACAGAAATCCCCAGGAAGCCGGCCGCCTCCTTGATGGGGACCAGGCCGTCGCATACCAGGTTTTCGCGCACATTTTTTTCCAACATCGGCTTGACTCCTTGCCGCCACGCCTAGAATGGTAACGGATATTAAATAACGATCCGTAAATTCTACCGGTGCCGAACACCTGGAAGCAATCGTGGCAATTTCAGTATAGTTGAGAAAAAAGGCGACAATTCCGGCGCATGCGCGGTAAAGCCGGTTTCGTGATAACTGCGTCATAGTCGTAAAATGAAAGGAAGCACGTCATGAAGAAAAAGAAGAGAATAAAGGGCAAGAAGCTGGAAACCGTTTGGCATCTGCCATATTTCGGAGTGGTGTTTGACACCTTTCCGGGACGACCGCCTATCGACAATGCCGATGTGGGGGAGATCTGTCTGCGCCCAGCGTATTCTGCCGATGATGTCGGCTTGCCCACGGAGGAGGTGACGCGCGTTCTTGAGAACAAGCATCAGTGCGATGGCGTCGGCAAATCGACCTTGTGGATAACACCCCAACGCGTCGAGGCGGAAACTCTAGCGGATACCTGGAGCAGCAATCATCACAAACCGTATCGAGCGGCTGATCGCCCTGTAATGCTCGACACCGCGCTGTTCATGATGTTTGCGTCAATGGAGCCGAGCCCCGAAGGGATTCTTCAGTTCGCACGAGAATATGGGAATCTCACCGAAGGCTACTGCCCGATCCTGGTGTGGCAAGAAGAGGTGGTGGCTATGCGCTGGGCTTTGCGAATCTGGGAATGCCTGAAAGCGAACAACTCCGCCAATATCCGCAAGCACTTTCGCTGGCGCCCTTTTCCCAAGGAGCTGCGCGAGTATCTGAAAAACCCAAGCCATGCGCCGTTGTCAAATGAATATCTCTACGAGTGGTTGACGGGAACGGTGGGAAAATGGAACTACCTGGAGTTCGACAGCCACCCTGATCTGGCCCACGGCAGGCAGGCGAAGTTTCCTGATAAGCGATTGACCGAAACGATTTCCCTGCGTTGCCTGTCCCAGGAAGAATGGAATCGCCAGACTGAGAGCTTGAATCCCCTGGCGGTGGCGAGCGCGTACCTCCTTCAAGTTCTCAACGACCGAACCAGGACATATTTGCAGCCACGGCTCGATTGGAAAGATGCAATAACACTCACTCGGTCTTTCGCACCGAAACATCTCCTCGGCAGGCTTTGGTTGCAGTTCGAGGAGAGTATCACGGGTCGAAAGGAATACCGCGTTTGCCAAGGACCGGGATGTGGCAAGAGCTTCGAGGTTTCGCCAGCAATCGCCAGGTCTGACAAGCTATACCATAGCGAATCGTGCCGAGTCAGGGCGTACCAGGCCCGCGCGAAACAAACACGGTAAACCGGGACTAAGGATTGTGATGTTGACGAAGGCAAAGTCGATTAGTGGACTTGAGCAAACAGAAGGGAAGTGCATCATGAAAAAGGAAAAGCAAAACAGAAGGCGTCGAGGCAGAGGAGAGGGCGGCATCTACCAGCGCGGAGATGGCCGGTGGGTGGGCTGCGTTAGCCTCGGGTGCAGTGTGGAGGGCAAACGCAAGCGCCGCGTAGTCTACGGTGCAACAAAGCAAGAGGTGGCGACCAAGCTCCGCAAACTGTATGATGCGGCCAGCCTGCCCCGCGAACTGGCCCGCATCACGCTTGAAAGCTACCTGACGAGATGGCTGGATCTGGTCAAGCCGACGGTCGAGTTCGGGACGTACAGGCCGTACAAGCACCACGTCAACAATCATATTGTCCCGATCATCGGCACGTTGAAGCTTGTCGAGCTGAAACGATTCCATGTCGAAGAGCTTTATGCGGCGCTGACGAAGAAGGCGGTGTCGGCGGCCATGCAACGCAAGATCGGTACGACGCTCACGATCGCTCTGGGGGCGGCCGTTGACAAGGAAATGATCGCATTCAATCCGGCCTCACGCGTGCGAAAGCCCAAGGCGGCTAAGCCGGAGATTCACCCTCTTGATCCCGACCAGGTTGCTGCCTTCCTTTCGGAGGCGAAGGAGGATCGGTTTTATGCCTTCTACGTCATGGCCGTGGACACCGGGATGCGACCGGGCGAGCTTTTCGCCCTGCGTTGGTCGGATATTGATTTCGACGCCGGGCGCGTGACAGTGAAGAGGTCGGTAGCTCCGAACGAATGGGGCCAGCTGGAAGCCAAAGATGTGAAAACGCAGAAGGGGCGGCGGCAGATTCGTCTTTCAGCATTCACCCTGGCGGCGCTTCAGGATCATCGCAAGAAGATGCTCGCCGAGGGGCACGCCGCCGCGCCGGTTTTCTGCAACACGGCCGGGCATTACATCCATCTCAAGGACCTCCACCGCCATTCATTCAAGCCGATCCTGAAGCGGGCGGGGTTGGCCGACGTTCGGCTCTATGACCTGCGGCACACATGCGCTACGTTGCTGCTGCTGGCGGGCGAAAACGTGAAGGTGGTGTCGGAGCGACTGGGGCACTCCACGACGGTCATGACCCTGGACGTGTATAGCCACGTGCTTGAAGGCATGCAGGAACAGGCGGCGTCCAAGATGGAAAAAATCCTGACGCACCGCCCCAGGAAGGCCGCGCATGCGTAATCTGCCTCGGATTGGCTACACTTAGGCTACATTTTGCCTCACCAGTCCCGAACCGGAATCGACGTAACTCTAGTGGCCGCGGTGGGATTCGAACCCACACGGGGGTTACCCCCCAGGGGATTTTAAGTCCCCAGTGTCTGCCATTCCACCACGCGGCCGATGGATGCCTTCACGCGCAAACGCTATGGATCTCGAGGGACAGGACAACCCCGGCCGGCGCTGGTTCGCGGACGCGCGGCTCGCGTCGGGACGTCATTGCGCTCGCTTTCGCCAGATTGCATCTTAGAGGCCCGAAAAGAAAGGGGACAGGACCTCTACGAACGCCCAGAAACGACGCTATTCAGCGACAGCCAAAGATCCAGTCCTCTTTCTTTTCGGGCCTCTTGGCGGATCAATTTGCTGCGGGAACTTGGCGGGTGGCTCCGGCTCCGGCCAGGGCTTCGAGCCGCGCGATGCGCTCCTGGATGGGCGGGTGGCTGGCCCAGATATGCTGGCCGCGGTCGGAGAACTTCTTGATGGGGTTGGCGATGAACAGGTGAGCGGTGCCGCGATTGGCGGACTTGAGCTCGTGCGGGTCGGCGTCGAGCTTGCGCAGCGCACCGGCCAGTCCCAGCGGGTTGCGCGTCAACTCCACGGCGGAGGCGTCCGCCAGGAACTCGCGCTGGCGGCTGACGGCGAGCTGGATGATCTGCGCCAGAATCGGGGCCACGAGGGCAAAGAGCAGCGCCAGCACGAGAATGACCAGCACGATCACGCCGCCGCCCTTGTCGCTCTTGCTCTTGCTGCCGCGGCTGCCGCCGGAGGTGAAGCGCAGCATCTGCCAGAACAGGTCGGAGAGCATGACGATGGTGCCGATCAGCACCGCGAGCAGCAGCATCAGACGAATGTCATAATTGCGAACATGGCTCATCTCGTGAGCGATCACGCCTTGCAGCTCGTCGCGGTTGAGCATGGCGCGCAATCCGGTGGTGATGGCCACGGACGCGTGCTCGGGATCGCGGCCGGTGGCAAAGGCATTGGGCGCCGGGTCCAGGATGAGATAGACGCGCGGCATGGGCAGCCCGGCGGCGATCGCCATCTCTTCTACCACGTTGAACAGCTCCGGATCGTCCCGATGCGCGATCTCGCGGGCGCCGCTGATGCCGAGGATGAGCGAATCGCCCTCGAAGTACGACAGCGTGGACACCAGGAACGCGAAGCCGCCGGCCAGCGCGCCCACCAGCGCTGCCTGGCGAAAGTCGAGATGGGCGATGGCGTCCGGAAACCAGTAGGCAGCCACGCCCAGCGCCAGGATCAGTGCCGCGGCAATGATGAACAGGCAGAAGCCGGCCACAAGCCAGAAGCTCTTGCGCTTGTTGTCGGCGATCAGGTCGCGGAAGGTGACGGGCATCGGTTGGCAAATGCTATCCGTGGTGGGTTTCAGAATTTCACTTGCGGCGCCTGGCGGACGGCGGCGGCCTCGGCGGCGTCGAGCTGGAAGAAGTCGGCCGGGCGGAAACCGAACATGCCGCCGACGACGTTGGCCGGAAACTGCATCAGCGTCGTGTTGTACTGGCTGACCACGTCGTTGTAATGCTGCCGCGAGAAGCCGATGCGGTTCTCGGTCGAGGTCAGCTCCTCTTGCAAGGCGAGGAAGTTCTGGTTGGCCTTGAGGTCCGGATAGGCCTCGGCGACGGCGAACAGCGTCTTGAGCGTGCCGGTCAGGACGTTCTCGGCAGCCGCCTGCTCGGCCACGCCTTTCGCGCCCATCGCCAGGTTGCGGGCCTGGATCACCTTCTCCAGCGTGTCCTTTTCGTGACTGGCGTAACCCTTGACCGTCTCCACCAGGTTTGGAATCAGGTCGTAACGGCGCTTGAGCTGCACGTCGATCTGCGACCAGGCGTTCTGCGTCTCGACGCGTCTGGTGACGAGACCGTTGTAGACGCCGATGAGCCAGAGCACGAGCAGCAAGCCCACGCCGCCGAGGATGGCGGGAATGACCCAGGGTTCCATGCAAGCACCTCAAGGATCTGACACCAGGATTTGACACCGCGTTGTCGCCGCTGGCTTCATCCTATTCATTCGCCGGCGGCCAGCATGGATTTACATCAGGCGCCGCGCCAGATCAATCAAGCGAGGCAAAGTGTCGCAGCCCCAACGGGGCGCAAGACACTCTCGTCCCGTTGGGACTTGTTCCGGGAATCGTCTCGTCCCAGGGGCTTTTGCCCCTGGCTATTGACGGTCGCCCCGTTGGGGCTGCCATCAGATGTCATTCAGAGTTATTTAGGCGCGGCGCCTTGGCTGCCGAGTATGCGCAGCACGGGGAAGTTGGCGGCCGGCATGCTCCGCTACTGGATGTTGTTGCCGCCTTCGAGGCTGAACTCGCCGGTGCGGCGATTGTAGAGGATGCTCATGCCCTGGATCTGCCGCGGGTCGCGGCCCTGGCCGAGGTCCTGGTAGATCGTGGCGGGGTTGCCGGGCGTACCCTCGAAGATGATGATCTCACGCTCCTGGTTGTACTTGACGACGTCGGCCCGTCCGTAGAAGTCCTTGGAGCGGAAGAAGACCTTGCGATCGGCGCGCATGAACTGCGTGTTCTTGCCCTTGCCCTCGCTGCGCGTGAAGACGCTGAGCATCTCGGACTTCAGGTAAAAGCCGTTCTCGGGGGGGCGATCCGGGTTCATCTCCATGTCGGGCCGGTCGCCGGGTGCGTGAAACACCTGGCAGTTGTCATAGAAGCGCGAGGTGCGAATAGTGTCCTTGTTGCTCGACGACATGTTGCCGGAGAACTCGATGCGCGTCCACAGCATCTGGTCCTTCTTGTCGTTGCCCTTGGCCTGAGTGCCGGGCTTTGCCGCCGGGTTGATGACCGTGTCTTCGCCACCCTTCTGGACGATGATGACCCGTCCCGGTCCGGACGCGTTGGTGGTCTCGACCGGGTTATCGAGGCGCACCTGCGTGGCGGCCAGCTGCTGATAGCCGGTCAGCACGCCCTTGTCGTCGCGCTTCTCATCGACGATGAAGACCTTGCGGTCGCAAACCATGATCTCGACCTTGGCCTTGTTCCCGTCCTTCTCGCCGTCCTTGAAGGAAACGACGCGGTCGAGCGTGACCTGCAAGTCCTGGCAACGCAGCGACGCGGTGTCCTGGTAGGCGACGACGCCGCCGTGGAAGTGGGCATACTTACCGTCGAAGAGCATGTTCTTGTTCCAGTGGATGGTCAGGCGTGTGCCTTCCTTCGTCGGCTTTTCTCCCTTGAAGGTCGTGTTGCTGGGCATCTGCATGGCGCCGACACCCTCGACCTCGGCGATGTTCTCGCGCTGGTTGATGGTGACCTTGGGGCCGATGAGAATGAGTTCGCCCATCTGCAGGTTGGCCGGCCGGCGCGAGTCGCCGAAGACGTGCATCGTGTCCCCCTGCAGGTCGTGCAGCAGGTTGAGCATCTCGCCCTTGATGTCCACGCCCTTGTCCTTGGGCGTGGCCGGTTCTTGCTGGACGACGACATTGCCCTCGCAAACGACCTCGCGGATGTGGTTGCGCGCGCCGATGCGCTTGACGTAGACGACCATCTGCCGGGCTTCCAGGTCGAAGGGCTTGCGATTCTTGCCGGACTTGTCGGTGAGGCGTGTATCGCGTGCATCCTCCGGCAGCTTGGCCGCGGCATTGGCGGGGGCCGCGCCGACCTGGGCGGTGCCCGGTACCGGGGCGGTGCCCGGGACCGGGGCGGCGGCATTCTTGCCTTGCGGGTCGGCCGCCGGCAACGTCAACGCCGGCGCGATCGCGTCGGGGAGTTGCTCGCGGGCAAGGCCGTTGTCGTCAAAATGCACAAGCAGGTGATCGGTCTTGCGAACCTTGAGTTCCGGGGCGATGACGAAGACGTTGTCGAAGGCCTCGATCTTCGACGGCCGCTGTCCGGACAGTGCCTGCGAAGCGCCCTTCGTCTCGTTCTCGACCCTGGCAACGCTGTCGGTCCTGTTCGGCGGCTGCAGCCAGACCTGGATCTTCTGCCCGTGGAGTTGCTGTTGCTGCTCGTCATCCACGAAGGCCGCGTCACCGGAAAGGGTGATCAGATCATAGGTCTTGCCGCTCACCTGGTCCTTGACCGAGGTGAGCGTGTCCTTCCAGAAGGCGTGCCAGGGATAGAGCGGGTGGTCCGGCGTGCTCTTGGCCTTGTCGTACATGTCGATCTGTCCCGGCCCCTTGGCGAAGGCGCGCTGGCCCTTGCCGTCCTTGTTGGCGCCGACCAGCAACAGTTCCTTGGCGGTGATGATGTGGCCTTCCTTGATGGCCTTCATGGGGTCGCCCTTGATGATCGTCTGCGGACCGCTGTCCGCCGTCGGGCTGTAGTAGATCAGCTCGCTGCCGAGCGCTTCTAGCTGCTCGGTGTCCATGGTGAGCTTGATTTCTTTGCCGGGCAGGGCAGTGGCCAGGGCGGATTCGATTTCCTTGTCAAGCGTCTGTCCCCGATTTTCCTTGGGATCCTTCGATTCGGGGGCCGACTTGTCCGGCGGCTTGCGGCGGAACTGCAGCTCCAGGCGATGGCAAACCAGCTGGTCGTAAAGGGTCGGCAACGGCTCGGCGGCCTGGTCCGGGTCGCGCTTGATCTTGCTCTCGCCGATGCGGTGTTCACGCATGACCAGGACTTCGTCCGGAGTCGTTGCTTTGGGGTTGGGCGGCGGGCTCTCGAAGACGGCCTTGTCGTTGCGCACGTCGTAGACGAACGGTCCCTGCGTCTTGACGAATAGATGAGCCTTCTCCGGTTCGGGCTGGTTCTTCTTGTGCGCGTCGTTGCCCAGGAAGCCGGACGATGAATCCACCCACAGGTGCATGTCCACGTTGGAGCGGAGCACAAGCTGCTCGATGCCGGTGAGTCCGCCGCTCCTGTTCGCCGGCTTACCTTGTGGCGGCTGGCCCTGCTGCGGCTGGTTGCGCGCGTCCTTGACCAGGTGGATCTCCATGCGCCGGGCAGTGATGATGGTCGGGTTCGGCCGGCTCTGCTTGTCCAGCAGCTTGACGATGCCGGCCGTCCAGATCAGGTTGCGCTTCTCGTCGAAGAACACCGGGCTGTTGGGATCGATGAACAGCTCGACGTCATCGCTTTCTTCCGGGGTGCCGCGGTTGTTCTTGACGACGATGCCCAGCTTGTTTTCGGGCTTGCACTTCAGCTCGACGGCGACGACCTTGCGATTGCCGAGCTCGGTGGTATTGCTGATGGGCCGGTCGAGCGTCAGATAGGCTTCATCGCAACGCAGCGAGTTGATCTCCGGAAACTTGTCGCCGCTCTGCTTCTTGGGCATGATCAGGCAGCTGAACGGCGTCAGCTTGACACGGCCGTCCGGCAGCGGATCGAATTCGTCGGAGGCCAGCGCCCAGTTCTTCGACGCCAGGTCGAGCTTGATGCGGCGCTTCAGCTCGGGGCAATACGGACCGAACGCCTGGCCCAGCTTCTCGTCGATCTTCAGCGGTCCTGGGGGCGGACGTTCGATGCGCTCGCCCGGCAGGTAGTCCGGCGGCAAGGGCGGCAGGCCGTCGATGCCGCCCAGGAAAAAGGCGTACACGCCGTAACCGGACAGGAACACCGTCAGGCCGGTCAGCAAGATCAGGATTCGCTTCGGTGTCCACACGGTGTCGTCACCTCGCTCGCAAGCAGCTATCGCCGATATGCGTCGACCAACTTCTGCCACAGTCCCTGGCAGCGCAAGATGACTTCGATCACCTCGCGAACGGCGCCGCGGCCGCCGGGCAGCCGCGTCACGTACTGAGCGTCTTCGCTCGCTTCGCGGCAGGCGTCAGCCACCGCAACGGCCAGTCCGCAACAGCGCAGCGCTGGCACATCTGGCAGATCATCGCCGATGAAGCACGTCTGCTCCACCTGCACGCCCAGGCTCGTGGTCATCGCCAGCAGGGCGGCCTGCTTGTCGGCGGCGCCCTGGACGACCGTGTCGATGCCCAACTCGGCGGCCCGGATGTCCACCGCCTTGCACGCCCGCCCGCTCAGGATGCCGACCCGCTTGCCGGCCTTCTGCCACAGCTTGATGCCCGAGCCGTCGCGAACGTGAAACTCCTTGATCTCGACGCCGTCGCCGCCGTGGATGATCCGGCCATCCGTCAACACGCCGTCCACATCCAGGACCAGCAGCTCGATCTTTGCACAGCGTTCCTGCAATGACACGGTCGCCATAGGTCCCCGGCTCGGCAGGAGCCTCACCCTCCCGGATTGCGCTCGCCCATGCCTCCCTTGCTCACGCGACTCTTGAGAACCAGGCCGTCTCCTGGCGCGGCACCAGGCCAATCAGGTCGGTGACGTCGAGCAGTCCCGCCGGCCGGCCGCTGCTATCGACCACGGGGAGTTCGCTGATCTTGTGCCGGCGCATGACCTCGACGGCATCGGCCAGGCGCGTGCCCAGGGGCAGCGTGATCGGCTCTGCCGTCATCACGGTGCGGATGGCCTGGTCCAGGGCGTGGTCGCGGCGCTCCTCGAACAGCCGCGCCAGATCGCTATCGGTGAACAGGCCGCGCAGCTTGCCGGCATCGTCGACGAGCATGATGGCGCCAGTGCGCCGGCCGGGAACCCTGGCCTTCGCAAACACCGCACGCACCGTTTCATCGAAATGGGCGATGCGCAGATCGTCGTCGCGGCGCATGACGGCCTCGACCTTGAGCAGCTTGCGGCCCAGGCTGCCGGCCGGATGATAGCGGGCGAAGTCCTCGCGGCTGAAATCGCGCAACCGCGAGAGAACGAACGCCAGCGCGTCGCCCAGCGCGATCATCGCCGTGGTGCTCGTACTCGGCGCCATTCCCAGCGGGCAGACTTCGTCGATGGGTCCATAGGCCAAGGCAACGTCGGCCTTGCGGGCCAGCGTGCTCTCCGGCTGCCCGGTGACCGCGATGATGGCCAGCGCCATCTGCCGTAACGAAGGCAAGAGCCGGACGATTTCCTCGCTCTCGCCGCTATGCGATAGCGCCAGCACCACGTCGGTGTGGTGGACCATGCCCAGGTCGCCGTGCACCGCGCGCGTCGAATCGAGAATGTAAGCGCGCGTCCCGGTCGAGTTGAAAGTGCCGGCCATCTTCTGGCCGACGTCCGCCGACTTGCCGGTGCCGGTGATGGCGATTCGCCCCGGACAGCGCAGGATGAGATCGACCGCCTGCAAGAACGAATCGTCGAGGCGGTCGGCGACGAGTTCCAGCGCAGCCGCCTCGGCGCGCACGATCTGCCGTCCATACGCGAGCCGATCGCCGTCTTGAGTGAGATCGAGGTCCTGATGAACTTGAAGGGTCATGACCGCATCCTTGCCGCTACTCGGGTCGCATCCTAAAGTCACATCCCAGCGACACTACCGGCCACGCCGACTATAACGGGCAGGCGCGGAAAAACAAGCGCAGGCCAGGTGTGGTGCATCCTCCAACATCGGCAGCCGCCGTATCGCGGGTCAATTCCCCAAGAGAAAAAAGCCGGACAGGCTGACGCGACCCTGCTGGCCAGGCAAGATGGGGCTGCGGCGGGGACTCTCGAGTCTGTGCGAAATCGGGCTGCCGGTTTCCGGGCCTGCGCAGCTTAGCCAGCTTCATGCGTTTTCGGGGAGCGAGACCACACCCCCTGAATAAAAGGAACTTCGAGCATATATTGCCCTGACCGCGCATCCCTTGCTGGTCGAGCGCAGCATGAGCCTCATGGCCTTTTCCCTCTCCAAGGATCACATCCAGGCGCCGCCTGGCTTCAATCGCTGGCGGGTGCCGCCGGCGGCGCTGGCCATCCATCTGTGCATCGGGCAGGTGTACGCCTTCAGCGTCTTCAACCTGCCGCTCACCCGCGCTCTTGGCATCACGCATTCGACCTCAGCGGACTGGCAATTGACCGAACTGGGGTGGGTGTTCACGCTGGCGATCGTGTCGCTGGGGCTGTCGGCAGCGGTGGGGGGCCGGTGGGTGGTGCAGGCCGGTCCGCGGAAAAGCGGCATGGCGGCGGCCTGCTGCTGGGGGCTGGGTTTTTTTGTCGCGGCCGCGGGCGTCACGGCCCACAACATCTGGCTGCTGTACCTTGGCTACGGCGTCCTCGGCGGCTGCGGGCTTGGCATCGGCTACATCACGCCGGTCTCCACTCTCATCCAGTGGTTTCCGGACCGCCGCGGCATGGCGACCGGCCTGGCCATCATGGGCTTCGGCGGGGGCGCCTTGCTGGCGTCGCCTCTCTCCGAGTGGCTGATGTCCAGGTTTGCCTCGGCCGAATCCGTCGGCGTGGCCCAGACCTTTTGCGTGCTCGGCGCCGTGTATCTGGTCGTGATGCTGTATGGTGCGCTGGCTTTTCGGGTGCCGCCGCCCGGCTGGCGGCCTCCCGGCTGGGCTCCGCCGGCCGGCAGTACCGCGTCGTCCACGCAGTCCACACCGTCCACGGCGGCCGATGTCCGTCCAGATCAGGCGATTCGCACGCGCTCCTTTTACATGCTGTGGCTCGTGCTCGTTGTGAACGTGACCGCGGGCATTGGCGTGCTGGGCCAGGCATCCGCGATGAGCCAGGAGATCTTCCCCGATGCGATCGATCCTGGCCGGGCCGCTTATTTCGTCGGCTTGCTGAGCTTCTTCAATTTGGTGGGGCGTTTCGCCTGGTCGTCCGCGTCGGACAAGATCGGCCGCAAGCCAACCTATGCCATCTTTCTCGGACTGGGCGCGGTCCTGTATGCGGTCGTCCCGCTCACCGGGCTGCTGGACAACGCCTGGCTGTTTGTGGCCTGCTTCGCGATCATCATGAGCATGTACGGCGGCGGCTTTGCGGCCATCCCGGCATACCTGGCGGATGTCTTCGGCACGCAGTTTGTCGGCGCCATCCACGGCCGGCTCCTGACGGCCTGGTCCACCGCCGGCGTCGCCGGTCCCGCGCTCGTCAACTACATCCGCCAGTTTCAGATCGAGCGCGGCATCCCGAGGGCCGAGGCCTACAACGTCACGATGCTCTTGATGGCGGTACTGCTCGTCATCGGCTTCGTGTGCAATCTGCTGGTTCGGCCGGTTGCGGCTCGGCATGACGCCGGACCAGCCTGATGGGACTGCGTGTTGCGATTCCGGCACGCATGTTCCGGCGCGCACCGCCGATGAGCGTCAAGCCGATGACATTGAGCACGAGCCACCACGCCAGCGCAAAGATCAGGTAAGCATGGAGCAGGTGCGCCGCGCTGAGCAAGCCGGCGGCGAACAACACCAGCACCGCACCCAGGAATCGCCAGCTGACGACGACGCTCATCATGATGAACGCGAATGAGGCCAGCGACGCCACGGCGGGGAAGAACTCGAACAGCGCGTGCCCGCGCAGCATGTTCATCGAACCGAGATTGAATGCCAGCAGGAAGTAGGCGATCCACACTCGGCGGACGAATCGCTCCAGCGGCAACACCGGCTCATCAGTGCGGCGCCGGCCGCCCACGACCCGGAAGATGGCCCACGCGCCCAGCAATTCGCCGATCCAGATCGCCATGTACCCGGCTGATTCGTGGAAGTCGCGGGCGATCGTCAGATAATAGCACAGCGAGAAGGCGGCCAGATGCAACCAGCCGGTCAGCAACAACGCCCAGCCCCAGTTGCGCCGGGCCGCCAGGCAAGCCAACTCGCCATGCTGGTCGCCGGTCGCCAGGTCCGCTTGCAATATCCTCGCGAGGTTGTCCATGGCATTGCCCTCCACGGATGGAGAATACCATGCCACAGTGCTGACTTCGACGCGGAGGTCAGCGCCGGCCGGCCTGCGCCGTGAGCCTGCCGGCCGAATAATGCAAAGAACCGGCACGCCCGGTAAAGAGAGGTGCCATCACGGCTGTGCGTGAATATGGAGTCCCAGCCGGCGACCGTGTCGTGTCGTGCGGGCAGCACGTGCGCGAATGCGCTCCCAGCCACTTGCTTTACCCCCCGCGAGTCGGGAAAATGAGGTTCGGGCGATCTCAAGGATGCTGACTCTGGGGGGAGATCATGCGCAGGTGCATCGGCGTGATGAGAAAGTTTGGCGTCGCATTCCTCACAACATGGGCACTGTACGCGGGCTGGAACACGGCCGGCGCCCAGGAGGCGCTGCCGCCGTTGCTCCTCAACGTATCACCGGCGGGCGGGCAGGCCGGGACGAGTTTCGAGATCACCGTCAGCGGTCAAAACCTGGATACCACCGAAGGGCTGTACTTCAGCACAGCCGGGATCAAGGCCGAGCTCATTTCACCGCCAGCGCCGCCGGAGAAGTCGTCCAAGGACAAGCAAGACAAGAAGACCAAGGGCCCCAAGGGGATGGCGCCGAAAGGACAGAAGAACCAGTTCCAGTTCAAGGTCACGCTGGCGGAAAACGCCCGCCTCGGCGTGCACGACGTCCGCGTCATCACGAAAGGCGGCATCAGCAATCCGCGCGCTTTTGCCGTCGGCGATCTGACCGAAGTGCGTGAAGCCGAGCCGAACGACGATGTGCCGGTGGCTCAGAAGATCGACATCAACACCACGGTCAATGGCGTCATCTCCGCCGCCACTGACGTCGATTACTACGCCTTCCATGGCAAGAAGGGACAGCGCGTCGTCATCTCCTGCTTGACGACCAGCGTTGACAGCAAGCTGCCGGCGCTCGTCGAGGTTTACGGCCCTGCGGGGAACTACATCGGCAAGGGGCGCGGCTACCAGGAGAATGATGCGCTCATCGACGTGGCCATCAACCAGGACGGCGAGCATCATGTCCGCGTCGCCTGTTTCGCATACACGCAGGGAGGCACGGACTACTATTATCGGCTCAGTGTCAGCACGGCCCCGTGGATCGACGCCGTGTATCCGCCGGTGGTGGAAGCGGGCAAGACGACGTCGGTGACCGTGTACGGCCGGAACATTCCTGATGGGACGCGCGATCCAAGCACTCTGCTGAGCGGCAAGGACCTCGACAAGGCGCTCGACAAGGCGACGATGGCGGTGAAGGCGCCGGGGGATCCACGGGCCGCGTCGCGCCTCGACTTCACCGGCTATGTGCCGCCCAAGGCCTCGGGGCTGGACGGCTTCGAGTTCCGCGCGCGCAATCAGGCGGGCGCATCCAATCCATATCTCCTCGACTTCGCCACTGCGCCCGTCATCGTGGACAACGAGAAAAACGACACTGCGGAGACCGCCCAGGAAGTGACTCTCCCCTGCGAGATCGTCGGCCGCATCGAGAAGAAGGGAGACGCCGACTGGTACGGCTTTTCCGCGAAGAAGGGGGATATCTACACGATCGAGGCCTGGGCCGACCGTCTGGGCGTGCCGATGGATCTGTTCTTCCTGCTGCGCAACGCCAAGGGGACGACGATCACGGAGCAGGACGACGTGCCCGAGGTGCTGAGCCCGGTGTTGTTCAGCCGCACCTATGATCCGCCACGTTATCGCTTCGTGGTGCCGGCGGACGGCGAATACCGCTTGCAGGTCGGCAGCCGGGATGCGTTCGTGGAAGCCGGTCCGCGGCATGTGTACCGGATCCGGATCGCCGCCGAGAGACCGGATTTTCGGCTGATCGCCATGCCGCTGGGGACACAGAATCCGGAAGCCACCGTCCTGGGCCAGGGAGGCAACCAGGTGTTCACGGTCTACGCCTGGCGCATGGACGGGTTCAACGGTGACATCGCGTTGACAGCCGACGATTTGCCGGCCGGCGTGACCATGAAGCCGCAATGGATTCCGGCGGGGCAGAAGCAAGCGACCGTCGTGCTCAGCGCCGGCGGCGACGCCCGTCCCTGGACCGGCGCCATCCGCATCGTCGGCACGGCGGTCATCAACGGCGACAAGCTCGTGCGCGAGGTTCGCTCGGCCACCATGACGTACCCGGTGCCGCAGCAGAACATTCCGGCGGTCAGCCGGCTTGACCGTTCGCTGGTGCTGGCCGTTCGTGACAAGGCCCCATTCAACGTGGCCCTGGGCAAGGAGCAGTTCGTCGTGGCGGCGGGGGCCAAGATCACGATTCCGGTGAAGGTGACGCGTTTCAGCGCCGCCGCCAAGGCGAACCTGCAGCTGGCGGCGCTCAATCTGCCGCAGGGATTCACCTTCCCGAACTTCCCACTGCCCGCCGGCAAGGATAGCGGCGACGCCACGCTGAACATCCCCAACGGCGCCAAGCCTGGGAAATACGCCATCGTGCTCCGTGCCCAGACGGGCATTCCCGGCAAGCCGAACCCGCCCAAGGGGCCGCGGCTTCTGGCACAGCCATCCACGCCGATCTCCATCATCGTGCTGCCCAAGCAGCTGGCGAAGCTTTCCGTGCCGAACACCGTCAAGCTCAATATCGGGCAGAAGACGATGATCCCCGTGACGCTGGCCCGGCTCTTTGAGTTTGACGGGCCGTTCACGGTGGAATTGATCCTGCCGCCGAACACCAAGGGACTGCAAGGCAGCGGCGCCGTCCGTGTCGCTGCCGACCAGAACGAGGCAAAGATTCTGCTGACTGCCGACGGCGACGCGCCGCCGGGAACGAGGCAGAACCTTGTCATCCGGGCCACGGGCACGTTCCACGGCACGGCCATCGTCCAGGAAGCCAAGTTCAATGTCAACGTGGTCAAGACGAAGTAACCTGAGGGCCATGCGGACGCAGGGGAGTTGTCAGAGGCTGGCTGCCGAGATGCTCTGTGGAGCGTGACATTCCTCAGGCCGGCAGCCCACCGGTTTGCGCTTGAACGGGCAACCAGGCAACGTGTTTTCGGGAAAGTGACATCGTGGCGGCATTCACATTCGATTGCCAGAGGTGCGGGGCGCCCATCATGGCGGCCGAGGACATGGTCGGCAAGCGTGGCCGTTGCCCCCATTGCTCGACCATCTTCAGCATACCGGATCCGCACACGGCCATCGCGCCCACGACCATGCCGTTGCGCGTGCCAGCGGCGCCGGATGTCAATCGCGGCGGCGCCGGCTGGCGCGAGATCGACGTCAGCGACGACCCGCCGCGCGGCGCCGCCTCCCGCCAGTCGCGGCGCGACGATGATTATGACGATTACGATGCCCCATACGATCGCGAGCCGCGCAGCCTGGCGCATCTGGCCCCGGGCTGGAGCACGGTCGCCAGCGGGATTTCGCTGATGCGCACGGCGATGATCATCTTCATCATCGTCGCCCTGGTCATGGTCCTGTTCTTCATCCTGTCGCTGGCGGCGCGCGGAAATCTCATGCGCAATCGCCAGGCAGAGATGCTGCTGGTCATCTTCACGCTCATGGGCGGGCTCACAGGCCTGGTCGCGATCATCCTGTTCGTCGTCGGTCAATGCATGTGCTGCGCCGCGCCGCCGGAATCGGGCACCAAGGGGCAGGCCGTCGGCTCGGTCATCTGCCTCTTCGTCGGCATCGGTCTGGGGCTGGTCGGTTTCCTGTTTCTGATTGTCGCCGCGGAACGCGTCGGCCGCATGAGGGGCGAGGGCGTGGCGATCATGGCCGGCCTGCTGTGGCTCCTGACCACCGTGCTGGCCATCGTCAGTCATGCCCTGTTCGTGCTGTTCCTCCGCAATGTCGGCCGCTACTTCCGCAATCAGCAGCTTTCATCCGGGGCCAGCACCTACCTGCTCATGATGGGCATCTTCTCCGGCTTTCTGCTGCTCCTGGTGTTTCTCAGCATCATCATGAGCAGCGCCGGCCGCCCGCCGGACCAGGCAGCCTTGAGCGTGCTGCTGGTCATCCTGGCCATCGGATTGACAATCTTCGAACTCGTGCTGTTTCTGTACTTTCTCGACCTGCTGGCGCGTACCCGGACAACGATCTATCGCGCCACGGAGGCACGCGGGTGATCCCCAACCCGTCCGAGACAATCGTCGCGCTGTGCAGCGCTCCGGGCCCGGGAGCCCGAGCCATCGTGCGACTGAGCGGACCGACCGCGTTTGCCATCGTGACCGGGTTTGTTGCGGACTTGCCTGCCGAACGGCGCCGCCGCTGCATCTCAACATGCCTCGAGTTGCCGTCGGCGATTCGCCTGCCCGCGGATGTCTACCTCTGGCCGGGCCCGCGCAGCTACACCGGGCAGGACGTGGTGGAGCTTCATACGCTCGCCGCGCCGCCGCTCATCGAGTTGCTTGTGCAGGCGTGTCTCGACCGGGGCGCCCGCGCGGCCCTGCCGGGCGAGTTCACGATGCGTGCCTTTCTCGCGGGCAAGCTGGATCTGACGCGTGCCGAGGCCGTGCTTGCCGTCATCGATGCTGGTAACCGCAACGAACTGAAGCAGGCTCTCGCTCAGCTGGCCGGCGGCGTGGCCCGGCCGCTCGCCGAGTTGCGTGAAGACTTGCTGAATCTGCTGGCCGACGTGGAAGCCGGCCTCGACTTCGCCGACGAGGACATCCGTTTCGTGCCGCAGGAGCAGTTGCTGCATCGCCTGACCCGGGGGCTGGCCCTGCTCACGCTGCTGCGCAAGCAACTGGACGAGCGTGCGCTCAGCGGGCAGGCGTTTCGCGTCGTGCTGGCCGGCAAGCCCAATGCCGGCAAGAGCAGCCTGTTCAACGCGCTGGCGGGCAAGCCGGCCGCGCTCGTCCATACCGAACCAGGCACGACGCGCGACTACCTGGTCGAGCGCTTGCAGATCGACGGCACGCCGATCGAACTGGTGGACACGGCCGGCCTGCGAGACAGTCACGACGACATCGAATCGCGCGCCCAGACACTCGGACAGAAGCAAGCCGAGATCGCCGATCTGATCCTGGTGTGCCGGGAGGCGGGCGCCCCTCACACGAACGGCGCGGCGACAACGCCCCATTCAGGCACGGCACAGGTTCGCGTCGCCACCAAGTGCGACATGGCGGCGGCGGGGCCCGGCGAACTGGCCACCAGCGCCGTCACCGGCCAGGGCATCGCCGGTCTGCGCAAGCTCCTGGTGGAGCGGGCCCGGGCGGCCCAGCGCTCGCCGCTGGCGCCGAGCCTGAGCCGGTGCCGTCACCATGTCGAGGCCTGCCTGGCCAACCTGCGCCGCGCCCACGCCGAGGCCCTCGACGATTCCCCCGCAGAACTCATCGCCCTGGAACTGCGCGACTCACTCGACCAGATCGGCGCCCTCACCGGCGCCGTGCATACCGACGACCTTCTCGACCGCGTCTTCAGCCGTTTTTGCATCGGGAAGTGAAGACGACGTATGGCCGTGACGTTTTCGCGGCGGCATAGTGGCGACCCTCCGTCGCAACGAGTGGCACGGTGGGGATGTAATGGACCCCATTTTTTGGACCACGGAGTAAGATAGTCTTTAATACAAAACTCGCCCGGAGGGGAGAGGCCTGGCGGTGCGTGGTTCAGGAGGTGAGGGATGCCTCGGAAGCGGAAGCATGATGCGGGGTTCATGGCGAAGGTGGCGTTAGCGGCGGTGAAGGAGACGCACACGGTCAGCGAACTGGCGGGCCGGTTCGAAGTGCACCCGACCCAGATTCACAAGTGGAAGCGTCGACTGCTGGACGGCGCCACCGAGCTGTTCACGCGGCCGGCGAAGCCGCGGCAGGATGAGGAGGACGCGGCGGCCGAACTGTACGAGCAGATCGGCCGGCTCAAGATGGAGCTGGAGTGGCTCAAAAAAAAAGTTGCCCAGCTCGATTAAAGCACGTCGGCAGCTTGTCGAACCCAATCATCCGCAGTTGAGCATTCGGCGTCAGTGTGGCCTACTCGGTTTGCATCGGTCCACCTGCTATTACGAGGCGGTGCCCGAGTCGGCGGCGAACCTGGCGTTGATGCGGCGGATCGACGAGCAGTATTTGCGTCGGCCCTACTTCGGCAGCCGGCGGATGACGAAGTGG
>VGYC01000074.1 GCA_016873095.1 Planctomycetota bacterium
CTTTGCGACTTTCCCGGCTTTCTGCCTCGGTCGGACGACGGCCCGAACCCGTCCAGGCAATCCTGCGTTTTCCGCACGAGTGTTGCGGAGCCGGGGTTGTCTGGGCCGAGTGGGTCGGCTTCTTGCGCCGCCTGTAATCTCCTCCTATCAACCCCCTGCGTTCGCCGTTTCACCACGAACAGTCACGCCCAAGCTGCGTGACAAGGGGGCTATCCTCGTGACCATCACCCTCGAATCCCCACTCGCTGCCTATCTTCGGGCCTCCAGCTATATCCAGGAGGATAGCCACGAGCGGCAGCAGGCGATCATCAACAAGTTCCTCCTCGACAATAAGCTCTCGATCCCGTCCGGGAACTGGTTCTCCGACTTCCGGCCCAGGGACGGGGCTGCCTTCGCCAAGGACTTCCAGGTGCTTCTGCAAAAAGTCCAGCGTGGCCTCGTGAAAACTGTACTCGTCTCGAACCTCGACCGCTGGGGGACTCAGGACGTGGACGAGTTCTTCGAGTTCCGCAACATTTTGCTGAAGAACGGCTGCAAGCTCTGGTCGGTCGAGGACGGCGACCTGACCAGCAAGAAGATGGGGGACACCATCACCATCATCGTCAAGGCCGAGCAGATGAAGGAGTATGTCCGTCGCTCGGCGAAGAACATCGCCAGCGGCAAGGAGCGGCTGGCGCAGGCAGGCCACTGGACGGGCGGCAAATGCTCCCCCTTCGGGTACGACCGGCTGTGCGTGGATGCCAAAGGGAAGGCACTCTGGCTGCTCCACTACGAAACGCCGAACCGCAAGATCGAGTTCGCCGTGTTCTCGGACGGCACGCCAGACTTCTCTCGCCCGCCGAAGGTTTGGGAGGGGAAGCGCCAGCGCCCGCCGAAGAACAAGACCGACCGGATCAGGCTCGTCCCGACTCTGACCCGCTACGGCGACTACGCCTGCAAGGACAAGGACCGGGTGGAGATGGTCCGTTTGCTCTACAAGTGGCTCCTTACGAAGCCCTGGAGCATTCGGCGAATCGCACGGGAGTTGACCGACCTCGGCTACCGGACCTATGGCAAGGGGGTCATCCCGCAGGCCGTCATCAACATCGTGGAGAACGAGAAGTATCGTGGCGACATGAGCTACAACAAGAAGCAGCGGGCGAAGCTGGCGATGTCGGTCAAGAACGTCGTCAGCGAGGTCGAAAAGCCGGTCAGGACTGCCAGGGGGACCGTGAAGAGCATCAAGCGGCCCCAGGAGCAGTGGGACATCGCCGAAGGCTCGCATGAGGGGCTGGTGGACGAGAAGACGTGGACGCTGGCGAACGAACAACTGCAAAAGCTCAAGACCAAGAAGACCCGGCGACCGAGGAGCAACGCCTACTACCTTCGCCCGCTTCTGATCTGCGGTCATTGCCAGAAGCCAATGCAGGCCCGGATGGAACACAGCGGCGACCCGAAAAAAGTGCGGACACGATACCCGGTCTACTACTGCCCCGGCTGGGTCGATGAACTCAAGCAGAGGCCAAAGGTCGTCCACAGCATCAAGCACAGCATGGTCGAGGAGTTTATCTTCAGGCGGCTCGGCGAGATGAGCGTCGAGGTCGAGGCGGCGACCGAACTCCAGGACATCGCCGATCTTCAGGCCCGGTACGAGCAGAGTGAAGTGGACTTCAAGGAGTTCTTCCAGAAGGGCCTTCGGGAGTATCTGGCCGAGGTCAAGCAGTTCGCTGAGTGGGCGGGGTGTCCCGACGACAAGGTACTTGGCGAGATTGCCACCGTCGCCCGTCACCCCGATTGGGACTTTACCAAGAAGGGCGACCCCGATTTCGAGGTTCTGAAGGCCCACCTTCGGGAGATCGACGCTCAGAAGGTTCGGATCGCCAAAATGCGGCTCGCCTCCATTGACGAGGAACACCGGGCGGCTGTCGAATATGCCATGCGGTCCAACCTGGACGAGCAGACTCGCCGGGTCGCCGATGAAGTGGTCAACCGCTACGCTGAGGAGCGGAAGCTGGTTCTCGAAGAAACCAAGCCCTTCCTGGACCGATACCAGGAGCGGGCGGCGGAGCTTTTGGCCTTCAAGACTCGGCTCCAAACCCTGCTTCGGACGGTGCGGGAGGCGGACGTGGACGCCAGGGCGATGAAGTTGATGGAGGTCTTGCGGTGCGTAACGCTGTTTTTTCAGCCGAAACGCAAATGGACCGAAACGAAGCTAGACGAGGATCAGTCAGGACTTACGTTCAACCACAGTTTCGAGACGAACGGTGGCACGTCCTGACGCGCGGCCTGGCCGACGGCGTCAACGGCGGCGGCGGCCAGATCGGCAACTGGACCGGCACCCGCGCCAACTGCACGGGAGAGGTCGTCGAGCTTGGCACAAGGCGGTTAGCCTCGACGCTCGGACAATGATCCGTCCAGACTATTCGTCCAGTATTTGTCCAGAAACAGACATACACCCCCTCGGCAGATCATACAACGTATGACCTGCAGACAAGCGTGACCGACCGTCGCTTGGCGGTTTCGCGCACGATATCGCGCTTGAAACGCCTGTCTCTCCTCCGCCGATCCTGTGCGGTTATTCTTGTACACCAGCGCCGCATTTTCGCGTTTTCGCATTTTCGCTACACCTGGGTTGTGCCATTTTCCCGCCCGACTTATAATCGCGGCCATGCGACGGATTGCCATCATCAATCAAAAAGGCGGCGTGGGCAAGACGACGACGGCGGTCAACCTGGCTGCCGCGCTGGCGCGGGCCGGGAAACGCGTCTGCGTCCTCGATCTGGACCCCCAGGCCCACGCCACCACCCATCTCGGCCTCGAGCCGGACGGCAAGTCGCCGTCGATGTACGATGCCCTGACCGACTCCCGGCCATTGCGCGAGGTGCGCCGGCAAGTCGAGGACAACCTCTGGCTGGCCGGCTCGGACATCAATCTCGCTGCCGCCGAGGTCGAACTGGCCGGTGTCGTCGGCCGGGAGGTCATTCTCCGCGACCTGCTGCAGGCGGATGATGAATCCTTCGACTATCTGCTGATGGACTGTGCCCCGTCGCTGGGCGTGCTGACGCTGAACGCGCTCGCCGCCGCCAATGAAGTCTTCATTCCGCTCCAGCCGCATTTCCTCGCGCTGCACGGGCTGAGCAAGCTGTTCGAGACGACGGCCCTGGTCGCGCGGCGCATCAATCCGGAGCTGAAAGTGACCGGCATCGTGCTGTGCCTGTATGAATCGAGCACGAAGCTGGCGCAGGAGGTGAATCGCGACTTGCAGGACTATCTGGACCGGAGCCGGGAGAGCGCGTTGCCGTGGGCCAGGGCGCGCGTGTTCGCCAGCCGGATTCGCCGCAACATCAAGCTGGCCGAGGCGCCGAGCTTCGGCAAATCGATCTTTGCCTACGCGCCCTCCTGCAACGGCGCGGAAGATTACCAGGCGCTGGCCCAGGAAGTGATGGGCAGCGTCGAGGTCTTCGCCGCCCGCGTCGCGGTCGACGACCACGGAACGGTACACGTCGTGAATGAAGCGGCAGCGACCGTATAGCGTGCCAGCACACGTCTTCAATGAACGAGAGCATTCTGGGTGCCGTGCCCCACGGCCTTGCGTCGGCATGGCACTCAGGTTGTCCGCTGACCCGCAAGCGGCTACGTTTACCGGCATGATTCGCGTCACCATTGCCAGTCCGCAGGAGATCGTTGAACTCGACCGCGGCAAGCTGCGCGACATCGTCCGCGCCGTTCTGCAGGGCGAGGACATTGCCGACGCCGAGATCAGCCTCGCCTTCGTGGACAACGACACGATCCATCGTCTCAACAAGCGCTACCTCGATCACGACGAGCCGACCGACGTGCTCACGTTCCCGCTGGGGCCCTCGGGCGGCGGCAAGAAGCTGAGCGGGGAAATCGTCATCGGCGCGGAAGTCGCCGCGGCCGAGGCAAGCCAGCGCGGCCACGATGTCCACACCGAGCTGGCGCTCTACGTCATCCACGGCGTCTTGCACCTGTGCGGCTACGTCGATGCCAAGGAGAAGGATCGGCACGTCATGCGCTCGAAGGAACGCCATTACCTCAAGTCCCTGGCATTGCCGGACATCGCCTGATCCTCGCGCCCACGCTCTCGGGAACGAGGCACCTGGAATTCAGAGCTGTCCGAAACGGCGCCGGAACCCCCTGCGTTTTGTGTGATCCAGCGTCTATCCGGGGAGTTTGCACCTGGTCGGGCAAGGGGTCTGACCGGTCTGACCCCTTTTCGGACAGCCTCTCAGAGCCACAAAGCGCTCTTGACCTGCGTGGCCGGCACAGTATAGTCCCGCCGCGTAAATCTCCTGAAAAGCGACAGGATGTGGAAGGGGCCAAAGGCGCGGCCTGTTGAGGGGACACGGGCAGTGATGCGATTCTCCGGGCACCGGCAGGCTAGCAACCGACGGCGACATTGCCGCCGTCCGGTTTCGCTGTGCCTGCTGTGCCTGCTGGCCGGGATGCTCGCGCTGGCGGCCGGATGCCAGAATGACACGGCCTTCGTCACCAAGCTCAATCCCAAGGAATGGTTCAGCAAGCCGCCCGAAGCGCCGCCGGCGGCAGCAGACAGCTTTGTCATGAAGGGGGGCGGCCTGGAAAAGGAGAAGTCCCCCGAGTCAGGCACGGCCCAGGCCGACCTGGAAGGGGCCAAGACTCTTTACTCCAAGGGCAAGTACTCCGAGGCGGAAAGGATCTTCCACCGCCTCGCTTACAACAACAAGAACAGCGCCCATCTCTGCGAGGAGGCGCTGTTCTTCGAGGCGGATTGCCTGTACATGCAGGGCAAGTATCCCAAGGCGGAATCGACCTACAAGAAGCTGCTCAAGGAGTTTCGCCTGCATGGCCGCTTCCACGACCAGGCCAAGCGCCGGCTCTTCGACATCGCCAACTACTGGCTCGACGACACCCGCGAGATCATGAAGGGCTACGAGGCGAAGAAGGAGGGCAAGCGCTGGTTCGTGATGCCGGTGTCCTTCATGAACTTCGACCGCGAGAAACCCCTGTTTGACATCGAGGGCCGGGCTATCGAGGCGCTGGAAGAAGTGCGTCTGAACGACATCAGCGGACCGCTCGGCGAGAAGGCGCTCTTCTACATCGGCACCGTCAAGTTCTTCCGCGAGGAGTGGAAGGACGCCGACTATTACTACACGCAGGTCTTCGAGAATTATCCGAACGGCAAGCTGGCCGCCAAGGCGTTGAAGAACTCGATCCTGTGCAAGCAGTTCATCACGGGGGGCTCGGCCTACGATGGCCGGCCTCTGGTCGAGGCCCGCAAGCTCATCGAGCGGGCCGGCGCCTATCCGGAACTGCGCAACGGCGACAGCAAGTTCCTGGAGCATCAGCTCGTCAGCATTGCCCATCAGCAGGCGGACAAGGATTACATGATCGCGGAGTTCTACAAGCGCACGGGGCACCCAGGTTCGGCGTACTTCTACTACGAACTGGTGCGACGGCGTTATCCGGGGACGGAATACGCCGAGAAAGCCAGCAAGCGCATGGACGAGCTGCGCAGCCGGCTGGACAAGGAAGGGGCGCAGCCGTCTCGTCCCGGCGCTCCCGTCCCCGCGCGGCCGGATACGCCGCTGCTGGGCCCGGCGCCGCGGCTGTTGCCGTCCAGCCTTGGCGGCGACGGACGGCCGGGACCGTGACAGCCTCCCAGTCACGGAAGGGCGCGCGCGAAACGCAAGCAGTCGAGGAGAAGTGTCATGTGCAAGCGAACTGTCCTCTGCATTGCCCTGGCGGCACTGGTGCCGGGCTGTGGCTGGGACGGGCATTTCGCCTTTCTCGGCTACTCGACACAGCCGAACTACGATCGCTCGATTCGCACCGTCTACGTTCCCATGTTCGGCAACCAGACTTTTTACCGGGAATGGGAAATGGAGCTGACGCGCGCCGTCATTCGCGAGATCGAGTCCAAGACCCCGTACAAGGTCGTTTCCAATCCGGAACGCGCCGACACCGAGCTGATCGGCAAGATCGTGAACATCAACAAATCGCTCATCAACGCCAACCAGCTCAACGAGGTTCGCGAATCGCAGGTTATCATGAATGTGGAGATCATCTGGCGTGATCTACGGCCAGGGCAACAGGGGCAAGTGCTGTCGGCCGAGCGGCAAGGCGGCGCACGCGCACCGGTCAATCCGCTGGAGCCGCTGGCGCCGTCGCCGCCGACCCTGGTCACGGCCATGGGCAACTTCGTCCCGGAACTCGGCGGCTCGATCACCAGCGCGCAACAGCTGTGTTGCGATCGTGCGGCCATCCAGATCATCTCCATGATGGAGATCTGGCCCGAGCCGGCCGCCGTTGCCGCAGTCCCGGCGGTCCCGATCGCGCCCTAGATGATTATTTCGGCGGTGGGAGGGCGAGGCTCCTGCCGAGCCGTGGAAGGTGGTTTCATGCATGAGTGGCATCTACGAGACAGGGTCTTGACCATCGGTTGCCGGCCGCTGGTCATGGGCATCGTCAACGTGACGCCGGACAGCTTTTCCGACGGCGGCCGCTACCTGGATCACGCAGCGGCCATCGCCCACGGCTTGAAGCTGAGCGCCGATGGCGCCGACATCCTGGACATCGGCGGCGAGTCCACGAGGCCAGGCGCCGACGTGGTATCGCCCGACGAGGAACTGCGCCGCGTCGTCCCGGTGGTCGAAGCGCTCGTGAAGCAGTCGGCCACGCCGATCTCCGTCGATACCTCCAAGGCGGAGGTGGCCCGTCGTTGCCTGGAGGCGGGAGCGCTCATCGTCAATGACGTGACCGCGCTGGCAGGAGACCCGGCCATGCTCGCCACGGCCAGAGAGCACCAGGCCGGCGTGGTCCTCATGCACATGCGCGGCACGCCGCGGAACATGCAGCAGTCGCCGCACTACGACGATGTCATGGCGGACATCACGAGGTTCTTCATGGAGCGGAGCGCGGCTGTCACGAGGCAAGGGATTGACGCCGCACGGATCGCGCTGGACCCGGGCATCGGCTTCGGCAAGACGGGGCCTCACAACATGGAGATTCTGGCCCGGCTCAGCGAGTTTCAGCGCCTGGGCCGGCCGGTTTGCCTGGGCGTGTCGCGCAAGGCGTTCATCGGCAAGATTCTCGAACGCCCGCCAGGCGAGCGCCTGCCCGGCTCGCTGGCTGCCGTGCTCTTTGCCCAGGCGAACAAGGCCGTGCAGATCGTCCGGGCCCACGACGTGCGCGAAACCCGCGACGCCGTGAGCCTGTTCGCGGCCATCCAGGAGCGTTCGTTATCGTAGTTCTCGTTCCCAGGCTCGGACTGGGAACGCACGGCTCGCGAGGCTCTGCCTCGCGGCATGACCAGACGGGAGGCAGTGCCTCCGAGGCAGCGCGTTCCCAGGAACTGGGAACGAGGAGGAGAATCTTGGGCGGCAGGCTAGTCCAGGTCTACGAATCGCTGGGACCCAGCGACCTGGTGCAGATCATCATCCTGGCGGTGGTGATCTTCGCGGTGCTGCGCGTCTTCGGCCGGACCCTTGGCGCCGGCAACCTGGGGCGCGGGCTGGGTCTCGTTGTCCTCGGTTTGTTCCTGCTGGTGCAAGTCATCATCGCCGGGCTGGACATGACCGAGCTGTCCACGGTGCTGGACTACTTGCTGAGTGCGTTGCTGCTGCTGATGCTTGTCGTCTTTCAGCCGGAGTTGCGCCGCGCCCTGATGATGCTGGGGCGCTCGAAGCTATGGCGCTTCTTCTCGCCCACGAACCAGTCGGTGGCGGACAAGCTGGCCGAGGCCGCCGTGCAGCTTTCACGCGAGCGCGTCGGCGCCTTGCTGGCCATCCAGGGCGAGATGAACCTGGCCCCGTACATCGAAAGCGGCGAACGCATCGACGCGCGCGTCACCTCCGTGCTGGTGCGGACGATCTTCTTTCCGCGCTCGCCGTTGCATGATGGCGCCGTGGTGGTCGTCAATGGCCGAGTGGCGGCTGCAGCCTGTCAGCTGCCGCTGGGCAGCTTCGAGGCAGAGACGAATCTTCCCGCCGGCAGCCACCTGGGCATGCGCCATCGCGCGGCTCTGGGGCTCAGCGAGGAGACCGATGCCGTGGTGCTGGTCGTGAGTGAGGAAACCGGGCGAATCTCGCTGGTCGTCGGCGGCCGGCTCGAGGCGGTCCCCAGCGAGAACCTGGAGCGGCGGCTAACCACCGTGCTCAGTTCGCCGACCGCAACGTACTTGAAAAAGGCCGGCTAACTTGAGCGTGGTGATCCTGCAACAACAGAGCCGCTAGCAAGCAGCTTGGGCAAAGATGGTCGAGGTCAGTCATGCGGATTCCAGGAGCACTGATACCCTACCGTTTCCGGCGCGTGTCGCTGGAGATTGTGGTGGCGCTGTGTCTGGCGTTTCTCGCCTGGCTGTACACGCGCAGCCGCGATCAGGAGATTCTCGATCAGGTACCGATCCCGGTGCAGATTCAGCTGGCCACGACGTTCGCCAGCAACTTCGACCTGGAAACGGGCGGCACCGGGCGCGTCGCCGTCTCCTTTGCCGGCCCGCCCTCGCGCATCCGTGAGCTGCGCCGCAAGTTGCAGCGCGGCCTGGTGCAAGTCTCCCTCAAGATCAATGTGCCCGACGAGTTGCAGAACGAAGCCAGCTTTCGCGACGCCGTGCACGTGGCGGCCAACGATGTCCCGGTGCCCCCCGGCGTGATGGCCGTGGTTGCCGACGAAAGTGCCGTGATCCCTTACACCGTGCGACGCATCGTGGAACGGCATCTGCCTGTCCGGCTCGATTACGCCGGCGAGAGCCGCATCACCCAGGTCAAGGTCGATCCGCCCACCGTCGTCGTGCGCGGCCCCAAGGACATCCTCGACCGTCTCTGGTCGATCAGCACGCAGCCCTATTTCCTGCCTTCGTCGCCGGACGAGGGCGCTGGCAACACGCTCATCCGCGGGCAAACATCGGTCATCTCCGAACTGGAGGGCCGGCCATTGCAGACCACGCCCAAGACCGTGGCCTTCAGCTTCAAGGTTCGTCCCAGGCAGAAGACCTATGAGCTTACAGGAGTGCCCGTGCACTTTCTCTGCCCCTCGAACTTCCCCTGGCGGGCCGGCTTCTCCAGCGATCAGTCGGGAAAGGTCAACCTGCGCGTCCAGGGACCGGCCAGCGAGGAACTACCGCCCGTCACCGCCTTCATCGACCTGACCGGCGCGACTTTCAAGCGGGGCAGAAATCTGGAGCCGGTTCGCTTACAATTACCCAGGGAGTTTCAGCTAACGCAAGACTCGCCGCCCCTGGTGGGTTTCACCCTGGAAGCCATCGAAGCTGCCGCCGAAGAAACCCGCGCCGAACCGTAGACGACGCTGCCAGCGTCGCTTTGCACACCGAAATCCGGCGACGCTGACAGCGTCGCCTACACCATGAACCTCAAAGAGCAATGCGAGGACCTGGCCCGTCGGGCCCGGGCTGCGTCCCGGCAACTGGCCACTGCCAGGGGCGACTGGCGGAACCGCTGGCTGACCGGGTCGGCCAGCGCTCTGGAGTCGCGCGCCGCCGACATCATCAAGGCCAATTCGCTGGACCTCGCCGCCGCAGAGCAAGCCAGGCTCGCCCCCGCCATGGTCGATCGCCTGCGCCTTGACGCTGCTCGCATCCGCGCCTGTGCCGACGGACTGCGCGAGATCGCCGGCCTGCCCGACCCCGTCGGCCGCGTCATTGACAGCAACGTGCGGCCGAACGGCTTGCATGTCCACAAGGTCAGCGTCCCGCTGGGCGTCATCTTCTTCATCTACGAGTCGCGGCCGAACGTCACCGTCGATGCCGCCGGCCTGTGCGTGAAGAGTGGTAACGCCATTATCCTCCGCGGCGGCAAGGAAGCGCTGCACACCAACACCGCCCTGCATGACATCCTCGCCGGTGAACTGACGCGCGCCGGCTTGCCGGCGGACGCCGTGCAACTGGTGACGACCGTCGACCGCGCTGCCGTCGGCGAGTTGCTGCAGCTCGACAAGTGGATCGACCTGGTGATCCCGCGCGGCGGCGAGAGCCTCATCCGCCGCGTCGCCGAAGAAGCAGCCATGCCCGTGCTCAAGCATTATCAAGGAAACTGCCATATCGTCGTCGATCGCGACGCCGATCTCGCCATGGCCGAGCGCATCATCGTCAACGCCAAGTGTCAGCGACCCGGCGTGTGCAATGCTGCCGAGAGCTTGCTTGTCCATGCCGACATCGCCCGGCAATTCCTGCCGCACATCGCCGACGTCCTCCGCCGAAAGGGCGTGGAACTACGCGGCTGCCCGGTCACGCGCGAACTTGCGGCCCACGCCGTTGCTGCCACCGAGGCCGATTACGCCGCAGAGTTTCTCGACCTCATCCTGTCGGTCAAGGTGGTCGCCAATCTCGAAGAGGCCATCGAGCACATCAGCCGCTACGGCTCGGGCCACACCGAGGCGATCATCACCGGCAACCTGGCGTCAGCACAACGCTTCACGACGGCCGTGGATTCCTCGGCAGTCATGGTAAACGCCAGCACTCGCTTCAACGATGGCTACGAGTTCGGCCTCGGCGCCGAAATCGGCATCAGCACTGACAAGTTCCACGCCCGTGGCCCTTGCGGCCTGCAGGAACTCTGCAGCTACAAGTACATCGTCACCGGCGATGGCCAGGTGCGCGAATGAGGATCATGGCTCGTCGCAACGACTCAAACAAGCGTGACTGAACGTCGCTTGGCGGTTTCGCGCACGACATCGTGCGCGAAGCAGTCAGGCGATTCCCCGCACGCTTGAGAGGTCACAAATCGTCGTCGCAATCTGTTTCTTGCAAGTTACTTGCGGCACGCATCCGAAGTTGCCGGAAGTTGCCGGCCAGGTTGTGCGTGTATCCCCGTCACGGTTTTCGGACAGCCGACCCTGTCAACCAGAACGCGCGCGTCACTTCAGCCGTGACAAATCGTAACATCCATATTCACAATTGGTTGCAGCAACTCTTCTGTCCAGAACAGTACCGGTGGCGGGGCGGAAACTCCGCATCGGGGCGTAGCGCGCCGGTCGGCAGGTCCGGTTGTAACGAAGAATTGGGTTGTACGGGAATCGAATTGGATCTGCGAAAAAACTGGGAAAAACGACCCATCTTTCCCATTTTTACTGTTGACTATTGTTTTAGCTATCTTTACTATCCACCCCAGACACAATTTTGGCTCCAGGACCAGAGGTTTCCTGATATTGCATGGGTTGGCTTCCTTTTGAATGGAGGAGGTGTACGAGATGTACAGTGTTGTGTTGATGTTGGCTGTGAGTGGTGGCGCCGAACTGCCTGAGCGGTGCGGTGGTTGCTGCTCCTGCTCGTGCAGCCGCGGCTGCAACCGTGGTTGCCACGGTTGTCATGGTTGCAACCGTTGCCATGGTTGCCATGGTTGCCATGGTTGTCATGGTTGCCGTAAGTGCCACCGTTGCCACGGCTGCCATAGCTGCCACGGTTGCCACGGCTACGTTGGTTGCCACGGCGTTGTCGCCTGCACCGGCTGCCACGGCGGCTGCCACGGCGCCCCCGTTTCTCCGACTCCCGAGAAGATCAAGAAGCCCGCTACCACGGGCACCGAAGGTCCGGCTACGATCCTGGTCAACCTGCCTGCCGACGCTCGTCTGAGCATCGACGGCAATGTCACGACCTCGACCTCCGAGCGCCGCACTTTCAACACCCCGGTCCTGCCGGTTGGTGAGCAGTTCCAGTACACGCTGCGGGCCGAGATCCTCCGCGATGGTCGCACCATCGTCGAGACTCAGCAGGTCAACGTTCGCGGTGGTGAAGAGACCGTCGTCGACTTCAGCTTTGCGACCTCCAGCGTGGCTTCCGCCCGCTAACTCGTAAGGCTCGTAGAGTTCGAAAGCCCATGTCGGGCCTGGCTGATTCCTGGAGGTCAGCCAGGCCCGGCTTTTTTTGCAGCTGCCTGCCAGTCTCCCCCTGACCTCACTTCTGTTGCGACGGCCTGCCTTCGATAATCCAGCGTTTTTCGCAGCCGTGCCCGTCATCCGCTCGTTGGCCCTTACATCTTTCCCATTTGCCTGTTGACTCCCTGCTTGTCTATTTTTACTATCATACCCAGAAGGAACTGGCTCCAGGCTGTTGAAGCTTAGTGGATATGGCGTGGGTTGGCACATTTCTGCGATTCAAGGAGGTGCATCAGATGTACAGCGTTGTGATGATGATGGCTATGTCTGGGGCAGTTGATCTGCCCGAGCGTAACAGGTGCTGCAGTTGCAATTGCTCCTGCAGTTGCCGGGGCTGCCGCAAGAGCTGCCGCGGCTGTCGCGGTTGCCATGGCTGCTGCTCTTGCCATGGCTGCACGGGCTGCTGCGGCGGCGTCGTGATCGTGGCTCCGGCCAAGACCAAGAAGATGACCAGCGGCGAAGCGCCGGCGATCATCCGCGTCTCCCTGCCGGCGAACGCCACGTTGACCGTGGACGGCACGGCCACCAGCTCTCGCTCCAGCGAACGCGTTCTGGTCTCGCCACCTTTGGCCGAGAACCAGGAATTCGTCTACACCTTGCGCGCCGAGATTATCCGTGAGGACCGCACCGTGGCCCAGACGCAACGCATCACCGTGCGTGGCGGCCAGGAAACCAGCGTCCCGTTCAATTTCGCAACCAGCGAAGTTGCCGCGCGCTAAACGCTACTTGACGACTTCACCCTCGACATCGGCCGCCGCCTGGAGCCGGCGACCGGTCGACCGGGGATGGGCAACCGGGAGGGCCTTCGGGCCCTCCCTTCTTTTTTTGGGAGTGTCGGGCTCAAAATCCGGATTTCCGTTTTTTTCCCACCTTGCCGGATTTCATGAGCTAGGTTTTGGTTGTCCCAAGTTCGCTCAAACGTTCGAGACATCATCGAGCGAAAAAGCTAAACCCGTCGCGAGGCGGGGGCGGAAAACCATGGGCCTCCCACCGGGAGGTCGCCAGGTTGCCGAAAGGATGATCGACTCATGCGCAGCTCTCCCGTCCGTTGGGCGTTGGCCGTCGTTGCCATGGCCCTGTCAGTCACCGTTCTAGCCGTCAGCACCGGGGCCGCAACAGAGAAGACAGCAAAGTCAGGCGCGTTTTCCCGGCGCAATCCCGTCGTCATCGCCGTTCAGAAGACCCGCGACAGCATCGTGTCCATCCGCGTGCCGCGCGCCGGAACGCGCGACATGGTGGGCACCGGCGTCATCGTGGACGAACGCGGCTTCGTGGTCACCAATCGCCACGTCGTCGGCAGGGCCAAGTCCATGAAGGTCCAGCTCTGGGACGGCACCAGCCTCGAGGCCGAACTTGTCGCCGGCGAGACCGCTCTCGACCTGGCCATTCTCAAGCTCACCTCCAGCAAGAAGTTGCCCGCACTGCATCTGGGCCCCGTTAGTGACCTGATGATTGGTGAATCCGTCATTGCCATCGGCCATCCGTTCGGTTACACGAACACGGTTTCCACCGGCATCATCAGCGCCCTCGACCGTGCCATCACCATGCCCACTGGCGATGCGCTCACGGGACTCATTCAGACCGATGCCAGCATCAACCCGGGCAACTCCGGTGGCCCGCTCTTGAACATCAACGGCGAGCTGATCGGCATCAACGTCGCTCTTCGCGAAGGCGCCCAGGGCATCGCCTTCGCCATCAACGCCGACACCGTCAAGAACGTCTTGAGCAAGCACCTGAACGCGCAACGTCTGGCCGGCGTCAGCCACGGCCTCAACGTCCACGAGAAAGTTGTCGGTGAGACCGGCGAGCGCCAGCGCGTCGTGGTGGCCGAATGCTCCGCCAAGGCCTGCGACAAGCTGTTGGCCGGCGATGAGGTGAAGACCATCGGCGACCGTTCGATCGTCAACGCCTTCGACGTGGAACGGGCGCTGTGGGACAAGAAGCCGGGGCAGACGGTTGCTCTGCGGATCGTTCGTCAGGGGCAAGAGCTGACGGTACAGCTGACGCTGTTACCAGGCCAGGGGGCCGGACAGGTGACCGCCATTCAGGGTTCGAACTCCCGTCCCACGGGCGCCGCCTCCGGCGTACCCGTCGGCAATCGACCCTGAGGCGGACTTCGAGAAGAGGCGACGGAACCGAGAGAGAGGAACCGAGAGAGAGGAACGGAGAAGAAGGACCCGCGGCGCAAGTCGCGGGTCTTTCTGTTGCCACGTGCAGAAATGCAACAAGTCCTGTTGCCCTTCGCAAGCAACGCTTAGAATAGCAGCATGATTCGCCTCACTCGCGATACCATCGATTATCATGCTCTCGTGGACAGGGTGCGCTGCAACCATTGTGGCGGTGTTTGCGCATTTCTCGGCACCGTGCGCGACCTGACCGACGACAAGGTCACCCTGGCGCTTGATTACGAGGCCTACCCTGCCATGGCCGAAAAGAAGATGGCAGAGATCGAAGCCGAAACTCGGGCGCGCTGGCCGGTGGGCGAAATGGTTCTGGAGCATCGACTGGGCCATCTGCAAGTGGGGGAGGTGAGCGTCGCCGTTGCCGTCAGTTGCCCTCACCGCGCCCAGGCCTTCGAGGCCTGTCGCCACGCCATCGACCGCTTGAAGGAACTTGTCCCCATCTGGAAAAAAGAAAACTGGAGCGATGGCTCAAACGAATGGGTGCATCCGGACAAGCAAGACTAGCCGCCGCGTATTTGGGAAGGCGAGGCGGCGAGGCTCCCGCCGAGTCGCACAGCCGCGACAACGGCGTGCCTTGCCCTCCCTGCGTTTTGATTTTCCTCGCGCCCTGCCTTTCCAGCCGTCCTTGAGCGCATAGGTTTTTCTCTGCAGCCGGTTCTCGCGAATACTTGCGATACTTGCGAATACTTGCAGGAGAAGCATCATGACGAAGCGCATGCCTTGGCTATGGTTGGCGGCGGTGGTCGTGCTGTCGGCGGCGACGCCCGCACCGGCCCAGTTCTTCATCAAGGACAAGGACACCGTCGTCATCATGGGGGACAGCATCACCGAGCAGCATCTCTACTCGAACTACGTCGAGATGTGGACGGTGAGTCGCTTCCCCAGCTATCATCTGACGTTTCGCAACGTCGGTATCGGCGGCGATCGCTCCACCGGTGGCAACAGCCGCTTCGCACGTGACGTGCTGGCCTACAAGCCCACGGTGCTCACCATCGACTTCGGCATGAACGACGGCAGCTACCGCGCTTTTGACGACAAGATCTACCAGACCTATGTCAAGGGACTGCAAGGCATCGCCGACCAGGCCAGGAAGGCGGGCATCCGCGTGGCCTGGATCACGCCGCAACCGGTCGAACGCAACGAACCCGGCAAGCAACTCGACGGATATAACCTCACGCTGCAGAAATTCTCTGATGGACCCAGGGAGATTGCAAAAAAGAACGGCGGACTGTTCATCGACCAGTTTCATCCCTACCTCGCCGTGATCGAGAAGGCCCGCGCCGGCAACGACAAGATTCGCATTACTGGCGGCGACCCGGTACATCCCGGTCCCCCCGGGCAAGCGCTCATGGCGGCGGCCATACTCAAGGGCATGAAGTTCCCGCGCTTCATCTCCGAGGCTGCCATCACGCTGGACGACAAGGGCCTGTTCAAGGGCAGCGTCGAGGACAACTGTGTGGTGACCGACATCGACATCAAAAATGGCGTGCGTTTCAAGCGGCTGGACAGGTCGTTGCCTTTCTTCCCGCCGGAGGCGCGCGGCATCCTGAAATGGGCGCCCGTGCTCGACGACATGAACTACTATGGCCTTCAAGTGAAGGGGCTGAAACCCGGCCGTTACGAGATCAGGTTCGCTGGCAACAGGATCGCCGAGCATTCCGACAAGGAGCTAGCCGAGGGCGTCAACCTCGCCGACGCCGCCCTGACCGTCGGTCCCGTGGCCGACAAGGTCAAGCAAGTCTGGAAGGCGGTGCAGGACAAGAATCGCTACTTCCACGATCAGGTCTTCCGCGGCGTCGTGCTCGCCGGCCACAAGAGTCCCATCTTCAAGGACCGCGAACCGGGCGAGATCGAATCCGTTCGCCGCGAAGTCTACGCCGAGCGCATGCGCAAGATGCCCGAACTGGACGCTGCCGTGCGCGCCGCTCTAAAGGTCGAGCCATACGTGGTCGAGATCGTGCCGGCAGGGAAATGACCCGTGCCCAAGACCAGCCTGTCAGACCCGGGAGACATCATGCCTCGCGCGTTCGTCATTGTTGCCTGCGCCTTGCTCGCGACCGGCTCGATCCGTGCTCAAGAGATCGAGTTCAATCGCGATATCCGTCCGATACTGTCGGAGAATTGCTTCCAGTGTCATGGGCCTGACAGCGGACAGCGCAAGGCCGGTCTGCGGCTTGACCAGCGTGACAGCGCCCTGGCCGACAGCGGCGCCGGCACCGCCATCGTTCCCGGCAAGCCGGCACAGAGCCTGCTCGTCGCGCGCATCAACGAGGCCAGGCCGTCGCGCCGCATGCCGCCGGCCAGGAGCGGCCGAACGCTGACGCCCCAGCAAATCGACCTGCTCACGCGCTGGGTCGCGCAGGGGGCCGGCTACCAGCGGCACTGGTCGTTCATTCCGCCGAAGCGCTGGGACCTGCCGCGCGTCAAGACCGGTAGCTGGCCAGCCAACGGCATCGATCATTTCGTCCTCGAGCGGCTGGAGAAGGAGGGGTTACAGCCATCGCCTCGTGCCGCGCGCGAGACGCTGCTGCGCCGCGTCACCTTCGACCTGACAGGGCTGCCCCCCACGCCCGGGGAACTGCATGATTTCCTCGCGGACCGGTCCGCCGAGGCCTACGACAAGGTTGTCGATCGCCTGCTCGAGTCGCCGCGCTTCGGCGAGCGCATGGCCCTGCACTGGCTCGACCTGGCACGCTATGCCGACACCAACGGCTACAACAACGACGAGGAACGCTCCATGTGGCTGTGGCGCGACTGGGTCATCGACGCGTTCAACGAGAACATGCCCTTCGACCGGTTCCTGACGGAACAGCTCGCCGGCGACCTGCTGCCCGGTGCCACGAACACGCAGAAGATCGCGACCGCCTTCAATCGCAATCACGTCATCACGACGGAGGGCGGCATCTTCCCCGAGGAGTATCGCGTCGAGTACGTGGCTGATCGCGTGCATACCACCGCCACCGTATTTCTTGGCCTGTCCATGCAGTGCGCCCGCTGTCACGACCACAAGTATGACCCGATCTCGATGAAGGACTACTATCGCTTCTTCGCGTTCTTCAACAATGTCGAGGACAAGACCATCGGCTACAACCAGGGGGCGGCCGCCGCGCCGTTCATCAAGGCGCCGTCGAAGGAGCAGAAGAAGCAGCTCGCCGCTCTGGAAACGCATCGCCACGAGCTGGCTGCACGTTTGCGCATGCGCGAACAGCAAGCGTCCGCTGACGCCGCTCGGTGGGAACAGGGACTCAGCTCCGCGGCCATCGCCGGGCTGGCCACGACAGCCGCGCATCACTTCCCGTTTGATGACGGCAAGGGCGACAAGGTCCTTTCGGCGAAGCCGGCCGGCCACGTCGGCCAGGTCAACGGCAAGCCCAGGTGGACGCCCGGCAAGATCGGCGGCGCCCTCGAACTCGATGGACAAACGCACGTCGAGGCGGGCAGCATCGCCGGCTTCGACCGCTCCGATCCTTTTACGCTCGGCCTCTGGGTTTTCCCGATCGCCGATACCGGCGCCCTGCTCAGCAAGATGGACGAGGACAACGCCTACCGCGGCTACGACCTGCTCCTCGAGCGCGGCAAGATCGTCGTCCACCTGATCCATCACTGGGCCGACAATGCGATCAAGATCATCGGCAAGCAGCCGCTGACCGTCCAGCAATGGCATCACGTGCTGGTCAGCTACGACGGGTCCGGCAAGGCCGCCGGGCTAACTGTCTACGTGGACGGCAAGCCGAGTCCATTTGACGTTCATACCGACAAGCTCTCTGCAACGATTCACACGGCGCAGCCGTTGCGGCTCGGGCTGCGGACACGCTCGTTGCCCTTCCAGGGCAAGCTGGACGATCTGCAAATATTCCGGCTGGCTTTGTCCCCGGCCGATGCCATGCGCCTGGCCGCGGGCAAGCCAGTTGCCGGCATCGCCGAGTTACTGACGCTGCCGCTGCAAAAGCGCAGTGCCGAGCAACGCCGCCAGATCAACCTGTACTACCTGGAAAACGTCGATGTTTCTTATCGCAAGCTGCAAGGCGAACTGTCGGCCGTCGCCGGACGCGAAGCTGAAGTCAAGAAGGCAATGCCGCTGACGATGGTGATGGCCGAGTTGCCGACGCCGCGGCAGGCGCACATTCTCAAGCGCGGCCAGTACGACCAGCCGGGCGAGGCGGTCAGCCTCGGCGTGCCCGCCGCGCTGTCGAAGCTGCCGGCCGATGCGCCACGCAATCGCCTCGGCCTCGCGCGCTGGCTGGTCGATCCAGCCCATCCGCTGACGGCGCGCGTGGCTGTAAACCGCTGGTGGGAGATGCTCTTCGGCATCGGCATCGTCGAGACGGTGGAGGACTTCGGCGCCCAGGGCGCCTGGCCCAGCCATCCGGAGCTGCTCGACTGGCTGGCCACCGAGCTGATCCGCAATCGTTGGGACGTGAAGGCGACGATGAAGCTGATCGTCGCCTCGGCGACCTATCGACAATCGTCGCATGCGACGCGTGCGCTGCACGACCGCGATCCGAAGAATCGTCTGCTGGCCCGCGGTCCGCGCGTGCGCCTCGGCGCCGAGACGATTCGCGACAATGCCCTGGCCATCAGCGGCCTGCTGCGCGAGAAAGTCGGCGGCCCGAGCGTCAAGCCGTATCAGCCCGAAGGCCTCTGGGAAGACGTCTCCGTCGAGCGCCGGGCGATCTACAAAAAGGACAAGGGCGAGGGTCTGTATCGCCGCAGCATGTACACCTACTGGAAGCGCACCTGCCCGCCGCCGGGGATGACGACCTTCGACGCCCCCGACCGCGAGACTTGCACCATCCGCCGTGCCCGCACCAACACGCCCCTGCAAGCCTTGTTGCTGCTCAACGACACGACCTACCTGGAAGCGGCCCGCAAATTCGCCGAGCGCATCCACAAGGAAGGCGGCACGACGCTGGAAAGCCGGCTGCGACACGCCTATCGCCTCGCGCTGTCACGTTTGCCGCGCCCGGAGGAAGCCGAGCTGCTGCTGTCGCTCCACGGTGAAGCGCTGGAGAAGTTCCGACGCGACCCGAAAGCCGCGACCAAGCTGCTCAGCCACGGCGACGCGCCGCGCGACGCCTCCCTGAACGTCGCCGAACTGGCCGCCTGGACAACGGTGGCGAGCACGATCCTGAATCTGGATGAGGCGATCACGAAGGAGTAGACAGTGTGTCTAAGGATCGTTCTCGACTCTGGGTGAGAAGATGATCTTTGTTCGTGGCAGCGCTTGTCGAAGGCGATTGACTCCATCGCGTGTCACATCTGTGTGGGTGAGATAAAGCTCTCGCAACTTTGCCAGGCCCTTGAGCTGATTCAAGCCCATGTCCGTCACGTTGGTCCCGAAAAGATCAAGATACCTCAGTTCCTTTAGGCCCTTGAGAGCATTCATACCCGCGTCTGACACTTCCGTGTGGCTGAGGTCCAGCCAGCGCAGCGCGGTCAGCCTGTGAAGTTGTGCCACACCCGTGTCACCAACTCTGTTGGAATAGAGATTGAGTATTTGCAAGCTGCTGATTCCAGCCAGATGAGCCAGGCCGGCATCAGTGACCTGCGCTTCGCCAAGCTGCAGTTCGCGTAGTCGGCGAAGTTCTTTGATGTGTCTCAATCCATCATTTCCAATGCTCGCATGAGAGAGATAAAGCCGCTGCAAATCCTTCTGGCCTTTCAAATGGATAAGTCCAGCACCAGTCACCTTCGTGGCTCTGACGTCACACTCTTGTAATGCGATTACGCCTTTGAGCAATGCAAGGTCTGCGTTGGTCGCACCTGTCCCTCTCAGATTCACTTTCGTGAAGCGCCTTTCCAGCTTTAACTCTTCCGTTACCTCGGCACCAAACTTCCTCAAAGCGGCGACAGCTCGATCATGTTCGGTTGGTACTTGGGCCGCGGCTCCCGAAAGAGTTGTCAGAACGAAGAAGACAGGCCAAGCCGGACAGGAATTCATGGGTAATCTCGTGAGAACAAATGCTGAAAGTAGCATGATCAACCCCGGCAGCACAAGCCAACATCGCAACGAATAATGCCTGGCCTGGATTGGCGGCCGCTGGTATCATTCGCGTTGGAGGTGATCATGGCAACTGTTACTAGCTGGATCGAGAAGATTCCAGGAGTTTGCGGTGGCGCTGCGCGCGTGCGCGCGACACGTCACACCGTGCATGGCCTGGTTGAGTGGAGGAAGCTAGGGCTGTCCGACGCCGGCATACTCGAAGCGCATCCAGACTTGACCCTCGCTGACCTTGAAGCGGCCTGGGACTATCATCGAAACCACACCGACGAGATCGAGCGCGCGCTCCAGGAAAACGATGAGGCCTGAGACCTATGGCGCGCTTGTACGCCGACGAGGACTTCCACCATCGTGTTGTCGATGAACTGAGGAATCTCGGGCATGACGTGCTCACGGCGGAAGATGCCGGTCAAGCGCACCAACAGATTTCGGATGAAAAAGTGCTCGCTCACGCCATCACGGCCGGGCGCATTGTAATCACACACAATCGGCGCGATTTCATTCGATTGCACAAGAAGTCCGCCAACCATCTTGGCATCATTGTGTGCACCAGAGATCCGGATGTAATGGCCCTTGCCGAGCGTGTTCATGCGGCGATTGTGAAGACTCCCGATCTGGACGGCAAGCTCGTGCGCATCAATCTCCCAAGTAAGCCATGACTCCGGCCCGACGATTGAAGCGCCGAAAGGTGATTGTGTTCACGCCTTGGCAAATCATCGACCTCAGCGTGCCGCTCGAGCACATGGCGGCCAGCGAGCCGTTGCCGGGCAAGATCCACTATGTCCGGCACGATGGCGAGGGGCTCGAGCAGATGCAGCGATTCTTCGGCGTCAAGCCGGCGGACCTGATCTATTCTCAAGGACAAGGCTGGGCCATCGAGGAGGTGCAGGCGATCACGCACACCGGGACGCACGTGGATGCGCCTTACCACTACGGGCCGATCTCGGAAGGCAAGCCGGCCCGGACCATCGACGAGGTCCCGCTGGAATGGTGCCTGGCCCCCGGCGTGGTGCTGGACATGCGGCACAAGGCGGCGGGCGATTTCATCGAGCCGGCGGACCTCGACGCCGCCTTGACGAAGATCGGCTATCAGCTTCGGCCGCTCGATATTGTGCTCTTGCAGACCGGCGCGGACAGGCGGCTGGACTCGCCGGAGTACTTCGCCCAGCCGGGTCTGGGTCGCGATGGCGTGCTCTGGCTGGTGGAGCGCGGCGTGCGCGTCATCGGCGTCGATGCCTACACGCTGGATCGGCCGTTCGCGAGCATGGTGGCCGACTACCGCCGCACCGGCGACGGCAGGCACATCTGGCCGGCCCACTTCGCCGGCATCACCCGCGAATACTGCCAGATCGAAAAGCTCGCCAACCTCGACCGCATCCCCCGGCCGCACGGCTTCATGGTTTCCTGCCTGCCGGTCAAGATCAAGGGCGCCAGCGCCGGCTGGTGCCGCGCCGTGGCACTGGTGCCGGAAAACTGAGCTCGGCTACATCCCCGGTTTGGCGGTTCCGTTGAAGTAGCTTCGCAGGACCGGCCAGTTGTGCTCGGCGACGCGGCGGCCGAGTTTCAGCCCCTCGATGTTGTCGGTCTGGATGTGGTAACCGCCCATGACGCGCGAGATGCCGGCCATGTCAGCGGTCGCGCTGAACGTCGGCAGCTTGAGCACCACGTCGCAGCTCAGCTTGGCATCGTGGACGATCTTGCCGTCGATCATCTGCATGATGTGGCAGGCGAAGCCGGGCTCGGTGAGGGCGCCGGCCTTGCGGCGCTCGACGGCGCCGAAGCGGTCGCTGCCGGTAAAGAGTTCGAGCGTCTTGGCGCAGGCAGCGCTCACCGTGCTATGGCCGGATACGTAGCCGGGGAACGGCGGCGTGATGAAGGTCGACGGTGAGTAGGGCAGCCAGTCGTCGCCGCGCGTGGTAATGAAGCCCTTGCCGGGGCCGCCCCAGCCCATGACCTTCTTGCCGGCGTAGTAATGCCGCACCAGGGTCCATGGCCGCGAGCTATCGAAGACACGCTTCACGTCCCAGGCCGCGATGAAGGCATCGAAGGCGGCAATCGCCACCGCGAAAAAGATCTTGACGTCCTGGTCGAGGTTGTGCCGGTCGCGCCGCGACACGTCCTGGGCAAAGCGCAGCCAGTGCCCCGATTGCCCCGTGGACTTCGGGCCGTCGCGCATGAACTCGACAACGGCCTTTTGCTCCGGCGTCAGGCTGCGACTGAACGCCAGCACCTCGTCGGTCTCCTTGCGGAGTTGCTCCGTGCCCATCTTCGGCGGAGGCGGCGAGCGAAACTGGCTGCTGCTCTTCATGGCGAACGGCTTCACCCGATACCAGTGCGGCGTCAGGAACCCCGGCGTGACCTTGCCCCCCTTGCCATCGTCAAACGGAATCGGCTGCCAGCGATCAGGGTCAAGGATCTTGCTGGGCGGATTCATGGGCACGTAGAAGGTGTAGTCGGCATAAGGCACGCCGTTGCTGCCGACCTCGTCGCCAAGCTGGTTGGCGCCATCGTGACGGCGATACGCGCACACCGCCGCCGCGGCCAGGTTGCCCACACCCTGCGGCGTGGACGGGTCCTGCGACGTGTCGCTCGGGTCGTGTCCTTGCTTGCGCATCTGCTCGGATAGCCATTTCTCGTCTTCGGGAAAGACAAAGAGCATGGCGCGGTAGGTGGCGTAGGCGATGGCCTTGCCCTTGTTGGCGTCGGTCCGCGCCGCCGGCGGCCGGCGCAACTTTCCGCCCAGCCGCGAGCCGACGGCACTGGTGTCGTAGGCGGCCCAGGCGTCGTACATCGCAGTGACGATGATGGCCAGCATGCGCGAGCCGACCGTCGGCCGCGGGCTGGCCCGCTCGTGCTCGCGGGCCGTCGCTTCCAGGGCGATATCCAGCCAGACATAGGCGGCGGAGCGCTTGCTCTTCGACGCGCCGGCAGGACTCTTGCTCCGGGCATCGCCGCGCGCCTCCGGTTCCTGGCCGCCGATCACGACGGCGATCGTCAGGATGCCCGCGACCAATACCGTCCCCTTGAGACACATGCGCTTGAACATTGCCTTCGCCTCCGGAACGACGGAAAGGATTGAAGCAATGTCTCCTTTATCCATCCCCGGCGCGGACTTGTCATGCCGACGAAATCACCAATCTGCTGTCATAAGAATCCGACACGTAGCCATCGCTGCCAGCGTCCCCAGCGACGGACTCTGGAGAGCCACTCTCCTTCGGATATACTGAGAAGGCCCGCGAGGTGGCGCGAAGTTCCATTCACATGAGCTCGGAGATGTCCCTCCCATGAAAACCTGCGTTCGCTGGCTGCTAATGGTCGCTGTCCTGGGTGGTCTGCCCCTCGCTTATTCTCAGCTCGATCCCGACAAGGCGCGGAAGACCTTCAAGGTTTCCGATGGCCTGGAGATCGCGCTCTGGGCGGCGGAGCCGTTGTTCGTCAATCCGACCTGCATGGACATCGACCACAAGGGCCGCGTCTGGGTGTGCGAGTCGGTGAACTATCGCAGCAAGCTGCATCGCCGCCAGCCGACCCGACCGGAGGGGGACCGCATCCTGATCCTTGAGGATACGACCGGCAAGGGCAAGGCGGACAAGGCCACGGTCTTCTATCAGTCGCCGGAGCTCTTGTCGCCTCTGGGCATCGCCGTCTATCCCGATGCGGATGGTCCCGGCTGCAAGGTCTACGTCTGTCATTCGCCGCACATCTACCTCTTCGAGGACAAGGACGGCGACGGCAAGGCGGACGGCCCGCCCAAGATCCTGCTCACCGGCTTCGGCGGCCACGACCACGACCACGGCGTGCACGGCATCCTCATCGGTCCGGACAACAAGCTCTATTTCAGCGTCGGCGACACCGGCGTGCATGGCCTGCAAAGCTCGGACGGTAAGGGCCGCAAGTGGTCGAGCAACGGCACCGATTGCCGGGCCGGCACCGTGTGGCGCTGCGACCTCGACGGCAAGAACCTGCAACTCCTCGCTCACAACTTCCGCAACGAGTATGAGCCGTGCGTCGATAGCTTCGGCACCGTCTTCGTGTCCGACAACGACGACGACGGCAACCAGCAGACGCGCATCTGCTACGTCATGCCCGGCGGCGACTACGGCTACCACCCGCGCGGCCCGGGCCAGACGCACTGGCACGAGGAGAAGCCGGGCGTTGTGCCCAAGGTCCTTCGCACCCACTTCGGCTCGCCAACGGGCATCTGCTTCTACGAAGGCACGCTGCTGCCCAAGAAGTACCAGGGGCAGCTTCTGCATACCGATGCCGGCCCGCGGCATCTGCGCTGCTACCATCTCACGCCCGAAGGTGCCGGTTACAGGGCCGACCGCGAGGACATGGTCGAGAGCAGCGACACGTGGTTTCGGCCATCGGATGTCTGCGTCGCCCCGGACGGCTCGGTGTTCGTCGCCGACTGGTACGATCCAGGCGTCGGCGGACACGCGATGGGGGATCGGACGCGCGGCCGCATCTATCGAGTGACACCGAAGGATGCTGTCAAGGACCAGGGTAGTGCGAGCGCGAAACGTGAACCGTTGACGGCGGCGCTGGCGTCGCCGAACCTGGCACGACGTGCGCAGGCAATGGCCGAGTTTGCCAGGCAGGGACTGCCGAAGGCACGCGCGGTCCTGGAAGGAGCGGCGGTGCAGAAGAATGATCCGGTGCTCCGGGCAAGGGCGCTTTGGCAACTCGGGCGGCTGGGCAACATGCGGCTGACCATCGCCGCCTTCGAGGATCCCGATCCACGATTCCGCATCCTGTCCATGCGCATCATGAGCGACTTCAAGGGCAGCTCGCCCGCGGAGTACATCGCCGACTGGCAAGCACGCCTGCTCAAGGACCCGTCCCCTGCCGTTCGCCGCGAAGGGCTGCTGCTTCTGCGCGACGAGGACCCGGCCAAGGCGAAGGACATGATCTACGCCCTGGCCAAGACCTACGACGGCAAGGACCGCTTCTTTCTGGAAGCCGTCGGCATCGCAGTCGGCCATCACGACCAGAAACGCCGCGACATCATCCTCGCCGATTTCCAGAAGCACTTCCCGGAATGGAACGAGAAGGTCGCCGGCCTGGTCTGGGAGCTGCGGCCGCCGGGGATGCTCGGCTTCCTGGAGCAGCGCATCGCCACGGGAAAAGGTACGCCCGCCGAGCGCAGCCAGCTGATGGAAATCGTTGCCGGACTACCGGATGCCAAGGTCGCGAACGTGTTGCTATCGTCCTTGCAGACGGAGCCAGCTGCCGACGCGCGCGAACGCATCGTCTTCCATCTCGTGCAGCATCTCCCGGGCAAATGGTCGGCTATCAAACAGAGCGACCTGCTCGATCGAGTCGTCCGGGCGCTGCTGAACAGACCGGAAGGCAAGCAAGCCGCGGTGCAGATCATTGCAGCGGCCGGCAAGAACGGCTATCTCGCGGACATTGCAGCGCTGGCCGACAGCAACAAGGAGCCGCAAGAGGTTCGTCTTGCGGCGGTCAAGGCATTAGGAGAGAGTAACGATGTCAAGTCTCACGGCGCGCTGCGACAGCTCATCGGCGACCCCGCCGCGCCAAAGGCACTTCGCATCGAGGCGCTGCGTTCGTTGGGCCGCCACAACAACGACGACTGGTCATTGCCTGTCCTCGGCAAACTCTTGAAGTCCAAAGAACCGCTCGATCTACGACAGGAGGCACTCGCTGTTTTCGCCGGCAGCAAGCGTGGCAGCACCGCGCTGCTTCGCGGTCACAGCGACAAGGACATTCCAGGCGACCTGGCGGCAGACGTGGCGCGTATTCTGCGTAACAGCCCGTTTCCTGACATCAAGTCGCAAGCCCAGAAGGTATTCCCGGTCCCGAAGTTCGATCCCAAGAACCTGCCGAGCATCCCCGCCCTGCTGGCTCGCAAAGGCAGCCTCAACCGCGGCCGCGACCTGATGATTGCTTCGCTGAAGAACGATGTCGCCTGCATGAAGTGTCACACCATCCGTGGCGAGGGCGGGCAGGTGGGGCCGGACCTCTCCGTCATCGGCTCCAAGGCCAGCCGCGAAAACTTGTTGGAATCGATCCTCTATCCCAGCCGGGCCGTCGCCGATCAATATGTGAACTGGGTCGTCGAGACCAGGAGCGGCAAGTCATACACCGGTCTCATCGTCGAGGACGGACCGGAGCAGATTCTGCTGCGCGACGTCAACGCCAAGGACCACCGCATCGCCCGCAAGGACATTGAAACCCGGATGAAGAGCCCCGTGTCGCTGATGCCGGAGAATCTGCTCCAGCACATGCGCGAGGAAGACCTCGCGGACATCGTCGAGTACCTGTACAGCCTGAAGAGCGCGGCACTCGTACCGGCACGGCAATGACAACAATCAACCAGACCTGCGTGAAACAAGCTCGCTTGGCGGTTTCGCGCTTATGACCGCGCAGGCTGAGCGCGCATTCGCCGGGCGAATTGTGTCGCGCTCGCTGGAGGGGAGTTGGAGGGACCGGTGAACACTTACCTTGAAACCTTCGACGACGGTCCCGGCGGCTGGATGCGCGTGGTGGATAACGTGCAACCGGTGGCAGCGCTGCCGGTGCGCGGCGGCGTGATCTGGTCCTATGGCCCGTGGTGGGTCGATTACAACCACGCGCCGCCGGGGGCCGGCTATCTGCAGCTTCTCATGTGTTTGCCCACCAGGGGCCCGTTCGGCGAGCACTATCGTGAAATGGCCGGCCAGAATCGCTTCGTCGCTGCCGGGCAACCGCTGGACTTCACCAACGCCCGCTTCACCGTCCGCATCAAGGGAGAACTCGAACCGGCGGGTGCCAGGCCGTGCTTGCTGGTGCAGGGGTCGGTGGACGGCATCGTATCCGGCTGGGTATTGACGGGCCAGCCGATCGCCGTCTCCCAGGACTTCGCAGAGCAGACCCTCCACCTCGTGCCGGATGAAAAGCAATGGCGCTGCCTGGGCGCTCGCCACGACCGCAGCGACATGTACGGTGTGGTTCCACTGGACAAGATCCTGGCCAGCGTCAACGTCAACATCTTTCTAGTGATGTTCCCCGTGACGCCGCGGCCGATGGGCACGCTCGCCGGCGATCCCCATGTCTTGCGCGCGGGCAAGGACTATCCCATCTGGCCCTCGAGCATCGCCCAGGGTTATGTCGCCGTGGACACCATTCGCGTCGAGTTTGCCGGGAAACGGGAGCCAGCGTGAATTCGCAGTGGGACGACTGGTGGGACGGCATCTGGCTGTATTTCTGCATCATGCTGTGCAGTCTGCCGGTGGCGGCGCCGGTCATCTTCTTTCTTCGCTTTGCCGAGGCCAACCAGGCGCAAGGCATCTCGATCGGCCTGGCAGCAGCCTATGCGCTGATCGTCGGACCGTTGCTGCTCTCACGCGTGTTTCGATCCCTGGATGGCGCGCGGCCCAAACCGGCCCCCAGGCCGGAGGCCGACCCGAACGTCATCGAGGAAGCGCAGTACACGACGCGGTGCCCGCACTGCGGCTGGCGCATCAACCCACTGACTCGCGAAGGCTTGCACTCGCCTGCCGGTGAACCATGGCTGCTCATCTGCGACCATTGCGACGAAACCATCCAGCCCGACGTGTGAGGCCGCGCCGCTTGCTTCATGATCTTCTCATACTTTTTCTCTACACTTTGAGTATCCAACCTCACCTGGTGTCAGGCGAGGAACGTGACCATCTCACCACCCCGAGGAGCAGCCATGTTGCAGAAAGCGTTGTGTGCGGCGGTTGTTGTGGCGCTGGGCGTCAGCCTGGCCACGGCAGAAGAATTGCGCGGTTCGATCAAGAAAGTCCAGAAGGGCAAGATCACTGTCGCCATGAAGTTCGACAAGGAGACCAAGAAGTTCACAGAGGAGAAGACCCTCAAGGTCGCCAAGAACGTCAAGGTTGTGAAGGCCAAGTTCAACAAGGAAACCATGAAAGTCGAGGCGGGCGACGAACTCGAGGGCGGCCTGAAGAACAAGCGCTTCACCGAAATCGGCGAACGCGGCATCTTCGCCACCATCGTCACCAACGACGACGGCCTGGTTACCGAGATCCGCATCTTCGAGTTTCGCAAGAAGAAAAGCAAGGATTGACGCGGCACGCCGGCATCATCCTCGAAGCCTGTCCCGCCCGGGACGGGCTTTTTCTTTGGACCCCGCCGTCCAAAGGGACAGTGAATGCTCCTGGGCTCCTGGGCTCCTGGCGGTTGTGCGTCTTTTGCTTGGGTGGGACGCGACCACTCAGCCCCGGGGCTTTCCGCGAAGCGGTCCTAGGCCCGCGGTTGACGGCGGGTAAAGCGGCGACGCGAGAGCCGCGAGGCCCGTTCACGGGCCTTCTCGCTGTTCCGCTTTTAGCGAAGGCTGAAGCCAAACTCCGAAAAGCCCCGTCAACGGGGCTCGAAACGAGTGCTCCCTCGCTGAACCCGCCGTCAACGGCGGGCCTACTACTGCTACGGCAGAAAGCCCCGTGAACGGAGCTGAAAGATTCCACCCAAGTACCAGCTGCACACCCGCTCCTGGCGCCGGCGGTTTTTCGCTTGCCTTCCGCGAGGGGACGGGTTTAATAAGAGGAAGCAAACTTGAGATTCCTCAGATCCTGTCCGTACCGTCCGCACCAGACGTTGGGCGAACGCTTGGCATCGCCGTTGGATTGCTGGATCTTGCTGTTCCTGGTTGCGAGGAGAGGAAATCGTGGCAGAGCTGTGGTATTACACGAGCGAAGGCCAGCCCAGGGATCCGGTGTCGCGCGAGGAACTCAAGCAGCTTGCTGATAGCGGCTCACTCAAACCCACCGACCTCGTCTGGACCGAGGGGATGCCCAAGTGGGTTCGGGCCAGTTCGGCCGATGGGATTTTCGGCGAACCAGCAACCTCGGCGGACGTTGCACCGGACAGCGGATCGCGCACGCGGCGGCGAACGGCCGCGCGCGATGAAGCTGATGATCGATATGATTATGATGAGCGTCCATCGCGAAGACGTCGAGAGCGGGAACGCGATCGCTGGGAAGACGACTACGTGGACCAACCAGCGCGGCGTCGCGGCATGGGGACCGGCGCCAAGCTGGGATTGATCCTGGGAGGCGTGTTTGCCGTCCTGGCTGTTGGCGGCGTGATCCTTTACCTGGCCCTTGGCGGAGGCGCGGCGCAACCGAAGGAATACTCGGTCAGCTTGAATTCGCAACGGTCCAGCTCCCGTCACATCGAGTTCAAGTCTGGAGCGTCCGCCAATCGTACGTCCGCCCAACGTACGTCCGCCAAACATTCCCGTGCCACGGCCGCCGGCCAGGCAAGTCATTCCGCGACCGCGTTTCCGCTAGCCCAAGTTACGCATTTGGGCCTTCCCGCAAGGATCTTGCGGCGTCCATACAGCTGGCTTGCCAGAACCTGGCGGCAGTTGATGCCGTCATTTGCGTCATGCGCTGACCCTGCGCTTCGATGCCATGTGCCGCGAGTGCTGTCGCAGGGAAGGCTGCGAGATTGTAGGTCACAAGAAACTTGGCGCTGTGAATCGTGGCGGCCAGGATGCCATGCGGATCATGCATCCCAACCAAACTACCTCAATGGTTCTGCGCACCAAGTTCCTGCAGATACCATGTGACAAATTCGTCCGCCGACCGCTCCGTTGTCGCATAGGGGCCTGGCTGATACCGGCTCGACAGGATGCCGCGCTGATTGTTGTCGCAGATGGACTTGTCCTGCTCAGCCGTGATGCGCCAGAGCCAGCAGACGTTCTCCGGGTCGTAGTCTTGGCCTTCCACCGCATCCTCGTGGACGAGCCAGGTCAGTTCCAGTTCGGTTTCGAGGGGTGCAATCGGCGTGAAGCGTGTCAACAGAGCGTGGTCGTTGCTGACGACGTACCATATCAGCGGCAAATGCATGAAGCTGGTGATGCCGCCGTCGTATTCCTTGTAACTGCCCAGCAGCGGCGCCACCGGCTTGCCGTCCCGACTCTGCGTCAAATAACCGGGGCGAATCGGCAAGCGTCCCCCCTGGTGCAGCGCACCATTGCTTCTCTCGACGCGCCCTGCCAGATAGCCGCGGCGCCGCGTCTCCTCGATCCACGCAGCTTCGAAGTCGGCTCGTTCCCTGGCCAGCCGTTCCGAGTTGGCGGCCTGGGCATACGACATCACTGAACAGAACTCCGGATGCGCCGGGGCGCAGTGGTAGCATTCCCAGAAATTCTCGGCGACGACCTTCCAGTTGGCGCGGATGTTCTCCACGGTCCGCCGGCACACCTTCGTGTGATGCAGGCCGTGTGGTTGCAGGTACATTCTCAGATCAGCGGCTACGGCGGAGAAATCGGGCGGCTCGTCCGCAAGGCATACGAAGATCAGCCCCTCGACGACTCGAACGGCAACAGGATGCATACCGAACTCTGTCCGCTCCACGCCCTCCGGGAGATGGCGAGCGGCCTTGAGTTTGCCGTCGAGGTCATAGGCCCAGGCATGATAAGGGCACACGAACGAACTCCCGTGACCGTCGGAAGTCAGGCAGATTCGGGAACCACGGTGGCGACAAACATTGTGAAAGGCTCGAATCTCGCCACTCTCGACGCGCACGAGAATCACGGAATCGTTGGCCAGGTCGTACGTGCACCATTGGCCCGGCTGCCGGATGCGGCACGAAGGTCCGGCCAGCAGCCAGTGACGGCGGAAGATGCGCTCGAGATCGTGGGCGAAAATCTCAGGCGCGGTATAGAAGGCTTGCTCAAGCGCGAATCCTGGGCGACGACGGGCAATCCTATCCTGTAGTGTAGGAAGGTGGGTCATTGCATGGTTCTGTAGATTCACAGATTCACGTTTCGTAGTTTTGCCGATCCCAGGTTACATAGTAATGGGATATGATGACCAATCGACGTCTCCCTGCGATCCGCCGACATCAGTGATATTTCCCAGACGGGTTGTCTACAACTTCGAACCTCTGCGTCACTGATCGGCCGGCCGTCAGATCGGTCACTTCCATGGTCCAGACGCCAAGCGGATCGTTGAGCGCGGGCAAAAGGTCGAAAACATAGTTGCCGTTGCTGGCACAGCCGTATCGACTATACTCCGTCTTCTTGCCACCGGGATTCTTGATGACAACACGCAAGGGTTGAAGCCCACGAACCGTGTCACGCCGGGCATCGACAAGCCGGATGCGCAATGCATATCGGTGATTCCGCATCATGCGCTTCGGCGCTGCCACCGTGACCCGCGCGATCTCCGCGGGACCGAGGGCCACGATAGTCCCGCCCAATTCCCCCAATTCGACGGGGACAGTAAGCACCTCGGCGGTTTGCTTCAGATCCAGGCGTTCTTGCTTTACAAGGTCGTAGGCGACCGGCGTCTCCTTGCCCCGACGAACATGAATGGTCACGGTTTGCGACTCCAGCTTCTCCATGATTCCCTTGAATGGGCCGGTGCGCTCATCATGGGTCCGCTTGTCATTGAACACTACCAGATAGCGCACGCCATGCTTCTCCAGGACGTTGATGAGCACATCGTGGCGATCGCACCACACGTCGGGTTCAACCTTGCCTTTGAGTTCCTTGCGCAGCCGGGCGGCATGGGATTCCATGATTAGCTGATCCTGCCGGGCGGTGACTCCTTTCACCGCGGTCATCTCCGACTTGCCGGGAATGATGTGGTCGTCCTGGCCGGCGCCGAGGTAGATCTTGCCCGTGGCGATGGCGTTGGCGCTGACCTTCTGTCGATACGTGAAGTCAAAGTCGAAGCGCATGGCTTCGGAAAGGCTTGGTCCCAGATACTGATCCGCGATCACCATCCCCCCGCGCTTCTGGAACGCCAGCACTTGCTCGTACACCGTCTTGGTCAGCACGTCGCACTTGGGCAAGACCAAGACATCGTAGGCGTCTAGCCCGTAACGCTCGATGGTCTCGTCGAAGACCACGTCGGCGTTGAGATGGGCCATGGCGAGGACCGTATAGAAGTGGTACGGCTGGTAGTTGGGATAGCCCAACAGTCCCGGCGACTTGTTGTAGAGTCGCGATGCTTCGGAACTGAGGACGGCGATGCGGCGCGGTGCAACTTCCAGTTGCCGGATCATCGGCCCGTACGGCTCGAACACCTTGGCGGCCAGAGTTCGCAGCGTTTCCAGCGTTGGCCGGCAGCCGCCGATGTCGTCGGGGAAATTCACCTGGTCGAAGGCATAGTAGCCGAGGATGCGCGGTGCTCGCGACACGTTGATCCAGGTGGTTTCGATCAAGCGGCCGGGACCCATCATCGCCCAGCCCTTGCAGTGCTTCTCGGTGAACACTTCGCCCGGATAGTTGAGAAGCGTAACGACCTGCAGCGGTTCTTGCCGGGCCGGCTTGCACACGGCCCGCAGCGTTTCGATGTACAGCATTAGCTTCGGGTCGGGGTTCGTGTCAGGGCGAAATCGTCAAATTCTCTCCAGCTTGGCTGCGCCGGCCAGCGTTTCTGCGAGAAAATCTGCATTTAGGGCGGCGGCTTTGCGCTTGCGGGCGATGCTGTCTTTGCGCGGAT
>VGYC01000075.1 GCA_016873095.1 Planctomycetota bacterium
CCAACAATGCCGCCGAGCAAGCGCTGCGGCACGCGGTCATCTGGCGGAAGCTCTCGTTCGGCACGCAATCAGCGTCCGGCAGTCAGTTCGTCGAGCGACTGCTGACTGTCATCGAAACCTGCCGCCGCCAATCCTGCAACGTCTTCGACTGGCTTGTCGAGGCAGTCCAAGCCCACCACAATCAACAAAGGGCAATATCTCTATTGCCCGCGCCGTGAACCAATACCTTGGCACTCCGTATCGACCTTGTTCGCCTGATACTGAAAATGGACCCTCACCAAATTACTCGTTGCTTCAAATTGGACGCCGCGCAAGTTTGACTTGGATGCGTCGTCGAATGCTCCGAGTGCCGTTAAGACCATGTGCCAATCCGTAGAAACGAGGAGGTGCAGCCCTCCCAAGACTTGCGTAGCGAGAGGATTCTTCGACTTGCCTTTGCCGTAGCTCACGAGCGCGTATGGAGATGTCGCGGTTCCTTTCGCAAGCTCGAAATAGTAGTCTTCGTTCTCGCAGTCCAAGCGGATGAGCGGGCGATTGGGTTCTCGATCCAAGACCCAGATCTTTTCGAGCAGAGTATGGTCGTTGCCGAGGCGCACAATCCGTTCCGAGTTGCTGCCGAAGGCGATGGCATCCTCTAATTTGCTAGCCGACCCGGGCGCCTTCACTACTCGCGACTCGCTCTCTTCTTCAAGCCGGTTGCGCAGCGACCGGTACTTGTCGTATGCCGCCTTGCCCTGCGTGCGCACTCTTGCCGCCCACGTCGCATCAATTGCCGATTGCTGGGCGCACGCTTGAGTTCTCAGCACATCGACAATCACGAATGCGGCTATGGCGATTCGCAAGGTCATCGGTCACCCCTTATTGCTCGTGCCTGCTTGGCATCCGGTTATTGCCGCTAATCCGGCCACGCGGAGCCGGATCGCTGACGCTGCCTCATTTGACGTCCAACCTCTCTTGTCGGCGCGCGTTTCCCGTTCGCAGCTGCCAACGAATGGCCACCGCCAGGGCGGCACTGACGCCCGCCACCAACAGCACCCAGAGATACCAGCGCGACGGCGGCGGCGTGGGCACGTCTACCGGCTCCGGAAGCCCGAACGCCGTCAGGCGAAAATCGTCTTCTGAATGGTTCGGCTGCTTGACGCTAACGACCCGGCCGACCATTTCGCTGGTAGGGACGCGATTTTCACCCTTGGCGATCTTGGTTTTCAACTCTGCGGGGAATTCCACGCCCGCAATCGGCACGCCGTAAGTCACCAAGGACGTTACCACAGAAAGCTTGGACTCCGTTCGGGCCTGGGCAACCCGCCAGTTTCGAGCCGGCTCAAGAATGACCAGGTTTTGCGTCGGCTGGTTGTTCATCACGTCGCCATATTCGATATGCAACCAGCCCGTGCCGGCATCATAACGCACCGATTTCAACACGGGCATGTGCGGGACTTCCAGGGCACCTAGTGCCGCCAGACTATTCCGGCATTTGTAGTAGACCTGGCCATGTAAACCTTGAAGGAGGTCGATCAGCGGGTACTTGGACCTGCCTTTGCCATAGTCCACAAGTGCGTAGGCAGATCCGTCATTGGCCTTTTGGAGCTCGAAGTGGTAGTGGCTGTTGTTGCATTCAAGCCGTCTTAGTGTGCTCCAAGAGGCATCCTCGAACGAAATTGTCTTTTCCACAATCATGTTGCGACCCAAGCGCAAAGTGCGCTCGCGGCTGCTCCGTATTACGGATGCGTCGTCAGGCGCACCGGGAATCCTGTGCACCTGCCATTCGCACTCTTCCTCAAGACGCTCGGCAACTCGAAGGTACCTTTCATAGCAGGCCTTGCCCTCGGTCTTGGCCTTGTCAACCCAAAGCTGGTCGATCGAGCCAGGTTCAGATAGGCGGGCGCCCACCGGCATTAACGTTGCCAAGCCGAGAGAGAACCACATTGTGTTGCGCATATTCTTGCACCAGCAAAACATGAACGCGGTAATGACGTTCCAAATCGCAATCAGGTTGTCCAAATGCGCGAGACGCGGCGCCGAAGGCCAACGCTCAAGATCAGGATTCCTATTCCGGCTGCCAGAAACCACAAGTGATGGTTGGCGCTTGTATGCCAAACAATGCCGTGGGGCTCGGGAAGATCAAAAGCCGAAAGAGTAAAGGCGTGCTCTGGCGGGGGTGTCGATTCACGCAAATCGAACTCGTGAACAAACTCACGCGCGCCGATCTTGTGCCCATCGGCGTCTGTCCCTTGCAGCTTCGTCTCGTTGCGCTGGATAATGGGCAGCTGACGGGAACCGGCGCCCACTTCGTTCCGGACCCGAATGATGCCACCCGACCCGTCTTTGGAGCGCGCGTGAATCTCCATCTCGAGCAGGCACCAGTAACGCTCCGGGTCCACGATCAACCAGCCAGGATGTGTCTCGCGTTCCGGGTTCGATTCAATGGCGCAGTAATCAAATTCAACTCGCACCAATTGCCGATTGTCACGCTGGATTGCCGTTTCCCGCTTGACCACAAGCTCCTTGTTCTTGACGGCGTGGGACAACGTGGTCATGACTAGCATGAAATGCGGAGAGATGCTTTGGAAAATGTCGTCCGCCATCGGCAACTTGTATTCGTTGAAGCTTGTCTCTGGATGCATGGAGATCTTGTCCAGCGCCCAATCTGGGCGGCTCCTGGCACGCGTCAGCCGGAATGCGTACTTGGCATTCTTTCCCAGCACCTGGTCGAACTGGATGTTCCTGGTCTTGTCCTCAACGATTTCCTTGTCCGTATAGCTTCGGATGATGACCCCCGCGGTCGTGGTCTGCTTGATTTCATCCTCCCAGACGGCATCACTCGTGACCAGGTCCTTGTGCGTGATCTTTGCTCGGCCTTTTTTCTTCCCCTGAAGGCTGACGGATCGCTGACGATACTCCTGCCATTTCAGCGGGGCCTCCGTAAGAAACCGATTTGTCGCAGACGGCGCTTGTCCCTGGAGATTCGAAACGAGAAGGAGAACAAGCAGGGCCGCGCAGAGGTGCACCACCGCCAGGATGGTGGAAGTCCACGACCAGAACAGCAGCCGAATAGGCTCACCCGCAGGCCGCGACAGGCTTTCGGCCAGTCGGTCTGTTTCGACGACAGACGCCTGGATGCTCTCTGGCACGGTGACGCTCCTTGTGGAACGCTGCACCTCGCCAATCCCTAGGCCATCCATCCCTACGTGAGATATGTGCTATCGCCAATCGTAACGATGGCATACGGAATGTCAAGAAAGAATTTGAAACAGTCTTGACCAAAAAAGCTCGGCTTTCTCCCGCCGCCAGCGCGATTGGCAATTCGTGCGTGGCGATGCATGTGGACGTGCGCTGCTGCGTCCGGCCCGCGAGCTGACGGCGGTCGGCGCGTATGATCTTCAGCGCTGCCGCGGCGAACCGCACCAGCGTCAGCCCTCCGGACGCTCACCGCCAAGAAAGCTGGCGGCAGGCGCGGCCGGATTCAGATTGCAGGCCGCGGGGGCAATTTCTTGTTGCTTGCGTACCTCGCCGTCAGTGTTGACGTAGGCCGTCACCTCCATGTTCAGCGTGCTTTCCTGGAAATCCGGCTTTGACCATTGCATGGCATGCTCTCCTGTGAAATCGAGGATGACGCGATTCTATTCCAGCGTCGTCAGGAACGCAAACAAATCGTGCAGTTCCTTGACGGTCAACTGCTCTGCGACGTTGTCAGGCATGAGCGACTTTTTGAGGACGCTTGATTCCTCCAGGTCGCGCTTGTCGAATGAATGAAACCGGCCGTTTTCCTCGCGAAGCTGGATGCTGAAGTTGGTCTCATTGATGCGCAGGCCAATGATCGATAGCCCCTTCTTGGTCACGACCTGGACGGCTTCATACTGAGGGTCGATGTCCTTGGAAGGCTGCAGGATCGACTCCATGATGAACTCGGGCGAACGGCGATACGCCAGCTTGTCGAGCGCCGGCCCGATGCGGCCGCCCTCGCCATCAATGGTGTGGCACTTGGCGCACTGGATCTTGCTCTTGGGATCGAAAAACAGGTGCCGGCCCGCCTTGGGATTGCCGGCGAGATAAGGCTTCCACGTCTCACCCCCTGGAGCGCGCGACAAGCTGCGAATGAACAGCACCAGCTTGGCAATCTGGTCCTCCTTGAGCGATTCGCCGAGCTTCTTCATGGTCGTCTTGGGCACGCCTTCGCGGATGACGCGGCTGATGTCGGCGTCCGTATTGCCGTGCATGAATTTCTTGCGCGTCAGGTCCGGCCCCTTGCCGCCGCGGCCCGCCCCACCGTGACAGCCGCTGCACAGTCCGCGAAAGAGCGCCTGGCCTTCGGCGAGAGCGGCCTGGTCGGCGGCGGTGGGCGCCGGCTTTTTTTCGGGCTCAGCCTTGTTCTGCGCAATCAATGGTCTCGATCCGAGCGCAACCATCGTGGCACAAACAAGGACTGCGCTGCCCAGCAACAGCTTGCGATATCGTTGGAGTGGATTCACCTTGGTAGTTTCTCATTGGTGTGGGATGCACGATCCGGAACGTGCCAGCGGGCGAATACGTCGGCCAATTCGGCGGACTGAGCGAGTTCCGCAAAGGCCCGGTCAATGGCGTCGCGCAAGTCGCCGTCAGCCTTGCGAACGACCGCGCAGATTGGAAACCGATCCGCGCTGGCAATACCGACGAACCTGAGCTTGCCTGGCCATTTCTGCTGAGCGAGCCACTGGCTGCGCGTCGAGATCACGCAGCCGGCCTTGGCCTTGCCGTTGGCCACCGCTTCCAGGACTGCATCCAGGCTGGGATAGGGCCGCAGCATCGCTTTTTCTGGAAGACCGCGCACGGCAGCGCCCTCTTCGATGGCGACTGGCTGATCCCAAGAGGTGGCAGGTGGCCTGTCACCCTCGCGCACCACGAGGCAGTACGTTGCCTTGTAATAGGGCATTGAGTAGAGCACGCGTTTGGCGAAACGATCATCGGGCATGACGCCGAGCATCACGTCGCAGAGCTTGCGGGTCGCCAGCCTCGATGGATAAGAAGCGTGCGAGGAATAGCCCCAGTAGATACGCAGCGACACGCCAAGCTTCTTGGCGAGCAAGCCTGCGATCTCGTAATCGAGGCCGGCCGGTCTAGGATGCGCGGTCGAGAACGGCAAATTGCGCTGATCCAGGCCGACCACCAGGACGCCCGCCGAGCGAACCCGCTCCAGCCCGCTGTAGGGATTCTTCGAACCCTGTACGCGTTGCATCTGCGGCTCGAGGCCGCGCTCAATGGCCGGATGCTTGATGACGCGCGCTTCTGCGTCCTTGCTACCACCCTTGTCTTTCTTGTCGTCCGGAAATGGCGCGAAGTAGGGCACATGGTACCTGGCCAGCGTCTTGGCGACGGTGCCATCCTTGATGAGCTTTGTGAGCGCAGCATCGACGTGCTTTTTCAGTTCCTCGTCGCCATGCCGCATGGCGATGGCGATGTTCCAGTGGTCTTCCGGCACGTAGCCGGCGGCGAGCTTCACGGCAAGATCGGGTGAGGTGTGCAAGGTCCAGCCGACGTTGGCCCAGAGGTAACCATAATCGATGCCGCCGTCGTGCATGGCCTTCAAGACGGCAAGCTGATTGCGGTACAGGCTGCGCAGGTAGCCGCGCTGCCGCAGCCGATAGTCGGCGACCGAGCCGGCCTCGGCGCCCAGGCGCCGTGCCTTCTCACCCTTCAAATCGGAGAGGGATTTTATCGGCGGCCCGTCCTTGCGCGTCACCAGCAAGTAGCCGGTGCCATAGTATGGCCGCGAGAACAGCAACTTGCCGCCAAGATCGTCGTCGTCCTCCACGGCGTTGTCGTCGATGGGAGTGCCGAAGGCCAGGTCGCTGGCGCCGTCGAGCAGCTTGCCGATGGCCGTGGCACGATGGATGTCAAGCCAGTCGATGCGCAGCTTCACGCCCATCTCCCTGGCGAGGGCGCGGAGCAACTCGACGTCGAAGCCGGCACGCTCCGTCTTGGCGCTTGAATACGGCAGGTTGGCCGGATCCAGGCTGACCGCCATCACGCCGCGCTCCTGGATTCGCTTCCAGGTGTTGAAAGAAGTCTTGCGGCGTGCGTTGCTCGTGAACGGCGGACGATAGGCCACGCCTTGCGCGGCATAGACCTTGCGAATCTGCCCTGACTCGGACAATTCCGCGAGAGCCTTGTTCAGGTCCGTGAGCAGGTCAACGCTCTTGATCCGCACGGCCAAGGCCATGTTCCAGTGCTCGCGCGGCACATAGTCCTTCACAAGCTGCAAGCCAAGCTTCGGATGCTGATGCAGTTGCCAGGAGGCGAAGTCAGCATCGACAAACGCTGCCGCCAGCTTGTGCTTGTGAAACTCGTGCAGCAACTGTTCGCGCGACTTGAACTGCCCGACCTTGTGTTCGGTCTCTGAAATGGCCACGGTGCCGGCGACGATGCCGACGCGCTGACCGCGCAGGTCGGCCAGCGAACGGATGTCCTTGGCGTCACGCGCGATCACCAGTCCGAACTGGCTGCCGGCGTAGGGGACGCTCCAGGCGATGTCCTTGGCGCCGTCGGGATCGTGCGGATGGCCAAGGATCACGTCGCACCGTCCCTCGCGCAGACAGCGCCGGGAGCATGCCGGGCTGGCACACCAGTGGACCTCGAGCTTGCGCCCCAGGCTGCGCGCCAGCAGTTCCGCGATGGCGAGGTCCACGCCCTGCGGCTTGCCATCCGCCGTCTTGCCGGTCCGCGGCATGGCGTGCGGCTCGGCACAGACGACGAGGGGCTTGGGGCTTTCCGTGGCAACGTCGGCCCTCGATACCGAACCGCAAGTGGCCAACAGCGACAATGCCAATGGAGTCAGCGATTTTAAACTCGATTCCATGGGGGATCTCACAAACCGCCAGGTTCGATCTAGTTATTGCCCTCGGGACGGAGCTTGCTGCGTAGTTCAGCAATCGTTCCTGACCTCCAAATCGAGCGCCGGTTTGGCGAAGCATGTTCAGCAAATATGGACTTCAGAAGTCCTAGGAGTTTGTCATGCACGGGATCGAAAAAACCTCCACGTCTTTCTCGTGGACCGGTCACAATCCAACCAGAGCATGTGAAACCAACCAACACGCTTACCGTGCCGCGGCTTCCTGACGTTTGAAAGAGGGCGGTATCACGAGGCAGGCAGCGCTTGACGCAGAAGTACCATGAGTCGGGATCAAGCAATAATCCCTTCAACGACGTCAGTTGTTCGGTGTCCAGTTCCCTGGCAGCAGTCAAAACTTTCGGGCGCGTCCATGTTCCATTTGGATCAAGTATCTGGCAACATCCACCGGTTGAAGCTTCGATCGCTGCGCTCGTTGAGGGCTTCAAAATGGAATCGATAGCGCTGGTTTTCATAGCATTGGTTTCTGTCCGAACTTGTGCTATTCTTCCTTCGGCAGCGCAAACACAAATGTCGTATTCCCGCGGCGGGCATTGCGCAGCCATGGCGCTCCATCGCCCGCAAAGCCGGCGGTCCAGCCGCCCCAGCCGACGCAGACGGCGATGTATTGGCGGCCATCCAGCACGTAGGTCACCGGCGAGGCGTGATGGCCGGAGCCGCACTGGAAGGTCCAGAGGATCTTGCCGGTGTCGGCGTCGTAGGCGGTGAAGAATCCTTCGGCATCGCCGGTGAAGGCGAGGCCGCCGCCGGTCGCCAGCACGCCGGCGACCATCGGCGAACGCGTGGCCACTTCCCACTTGGACTTGCCCGTCTTCACGTCGATGGCCTTGAATGATCCGGACGCCTGGTTGTCGATCAGCGTCAAGGCGCTGCCCCAGTAGGGCTGGCCCTTGATGAAGAACGCCTTGCCGGAGGTGAACTTGGCGCAGTTGTTGATGACCGGCACATAGGCGAGGCCCGTGCCCGGATGATAGGCCATCGGGTTCCATTCCTTGCCGCCGGCGGCGCCGGGACAGACGCGGACGCCCTTCTCCGTGGGCAATGCCTTGGGGTTGATGAACGGCCGGCCGGACTTCGGATCGAGACCGTCCACTCCCTTGGTGCGGTCGGTCCAGGTGATCTCGCAGAACGGTTTGCCGTAGATGAACTCGCCGTTCTCGCGATTGAGGCAATAGAAGTAGCCGTTGCGATGCGCTTGCACCAGCGCCTTGATCTTCTTGCCGCCATTTCCGCCTCCCTCTCCTTCGGGAGAGGGTTGGGGTGAGGGGATATCGACCAGCACCGGCTCGTTGACGCCGTCGTAATCCCAGACGTCGTGCGGGCTGGCCTGGAAATGCCACTTGTATTTGCCGTCGTCCGGGTTCAGGGCGACGATAGAACAGGTGTAGAGGTTGTCCCCCTTGCGCACCTCGCCGTTGAAATCCGGAGATGGATTGCCGACGCCCCAGTAGAGCGTGTTCAGCTCCGGATCGTAGGTGCCGGTGACCCAGGCCGAGCCGCCGCCGGTCAGCCACGACTTGCCTTCCCAGGTCTTAAGGGCCTTCTTGGCATGCGCCTCCTTGTCATCGGGGCCGGGGACGGTGTAGAAGCGCCACAGCCGTTTGCCGGACTTGGCGTCGTAGGCGTCGATGAAGCCGCGGATGCCGTACTCCGCGCCGCTGATGCCCATGATGACCTTGCCCTTGACGACCAGCGGCGCCACCGTGGCGCTGTAGGCCAGCTTGTAGATGTCCTTGACCTCCTTGCCGTCGTCGCCGGTGATGGTGATGGGTCGGTCCCAGATTTCCTCGCCGGTATTGCGGTCGAGGCAGACCAGGTGCGCGTCCAGCGTGGTCATGTACAGGCGGTCGCCCCAGCACGCCAGGCCCCTGTTGACAGCGTCGCAGCATAGCGCCAGATTCTCCGGTAGCGCCTTCTGATAATGCCAGATCTGCGAGCCAGTCTTGCAATCAACAGCGTAGGCATGGTTCCAGGGCGTCGAGATGTACATGATGCCGTCGATGACGAGCGGCGTGCACTCGAAGCCGTCCAGCACGCCGGTCTGAAAGGTCCATACAGGGATGAGCCGTTTGACGTTCTTCTTGTTGATCTGGTCGAGCGGGCTGAAGCGCTGGGCGTCATAGGTCCGGCCATACATGAGCCAGTTGGCGTTGTTCTTGCCGGCATTCAGTAGCGTCTTGTCATCCACGCTGCCGACCGGCTCGGCAGCCTGCGCCGCCGCTGCTTTCCCGGTTTCCTGCCTGGCAACGACCGGCTCGTCGGCCCAAGAAGCCGGTTCGACGGGCTGCGAGTAGCCGCCAAAAAACGCGAGCATCCCGGCGGCGATGCAGACTGCGACAGCGCGGAACGTGATTCTGGAGAGGTTCATGGCTGCGGTCTCCGTGTGGATACGGAAATGCAAATGGGACTCGGATACTGTAACAAGTGCTGAAGTGCAGTCAAGAAATTTCAGACCACGACTCGATGGGAAAGGACGTCGCGTTTTCTCGCCGCGATCACGTCGGCGTCGTGCTGACCGCGATGTCCGGCCGATAAGATAGACGATGCGCTCGCACATCCATGCGAACCGGTCTGTTGGGCTCCGTGCCGGCGCGCACCTTGACATTCTTCCAGGGGACAAACGCGAGAAAAGGAGCGGCCATGAAGAGCGTTCGCTGGCTGTCTGGTTGCTGGATCGTCCGGTGCCTGCTCGTTGGCGGAATCGGTTGTCTGCCGGATGTCACTGCGGAAGAAAAGCCCGGTGCCCGTCCAATCCGAGTCATCAGGCCGCGCGTGCTGGCCGGTGAGGATGTACCGGCGCTCCGCATTCCCCTGGGATTGCCCAATGACTACAAGCCGTGGATCGTCCGACTGCTCAACGGCGATTTGCTGATCGTTGCTTTCTGTTTCGGTGGAACACCGAGTAACGAGCTTCCCAAGGGCCAGCCCTATCGCGAGCGAGCTGTGTTCTGGCGGTCCAAGGACGATGGCAGGACCTGGGGGCCGCGCGAGGAGCGGGCTGATATCCGTGGCCGGGAATTCGCGCTCACTTGCCTCGCCGACGGCACACTGATCATGCCTTGCCATTTTCTGGCAAACGACGCGGCCAACAGGACTGGCCATACCTACAGCAAGATCTTTCGTTCAGTTGATGAGGGCAAGACCTGGTCAGAGTTGCGCGTCGGCCCGGCACAGTTTCCCGCGAAGGCCAGCACGGCAACCGACTGGAATGTGGTCGAATTGCCCGACCCTCGCCGTCCCGGCAAGACGGTCGTGCAACTTGGGGTCAGTATGCAGAACGGCGGGACAGCTGCAGCGAAACACGTGTTCTTGTGGCGATCCACGGACAGCGGCGTTACCTGGGACAAGTCGTTGATTCCCGATACGGACAGGTGGAGCGACGTGGATGGCTTCTTTTCACAATCGACAACCTATCGGGCCCGGTCGGGAGTCTTGCTGCATCCGGTGCGCGTCGATGCAAGTGGCCCGCACTGGAAGCTGCCGTCGACCAAGAGTGTCGAGGACCGTTCGGGCGATCAGGACGACCGCACCATGCTCTGGAAATCGACAGACGATGGCAAGACCTGGCGTCGGCACAAGAATGATGGTCGGTTTGGGACCTATGGCGAAATGTATCCACGTTTCTTGAGATTGAACGACAAGCGACTGCTGCTCACCTTCACGGTTCGCAGCAATTCCATGGACAAGCAGCCACTCGGCTTGCGCGCCATCATCAGCCTCGATGACGGCCAGACCTGGGACTTCACCCAGGACCGCATCGTCATTGCCGATCAGAACCACGGCGCCAGCGGCGGCGGCTTCGGCAACACGATTCAGCTCCCGGACGGGACATTGGTGTCCTGCTACAGTTATCGCGGCAGAGACAACAAGACGCATGTCGAGGCGGTTCGCTGGAAACTGCCACCGATGCCTGCCGAGCCGACGTCGTTCAAGCATGCGCGCGTGACGGCTGCCTGGGCCGCATATCAAGGGAAACTGACATTCGGTAAGGGTCAAACGCTGGCGTTGCTCGATGACGGCTGCAATCTGTCGATGCCGGAATGGTCGCAGCCAGCGGGAGGCGTGCCAAAAGTGCTCGCTGCGTACGACAGCGTGGATGGCGACAACGATCCGAAACACGAGGGGCGAGGCTATCATGGCTCGACCATCGGCATTCCTTCATCGTTGAACTACCAGGGAAAGCTAGGTGTCGCCTTCAATAATCAGCTGGCCGTGGTTCGCGCGCTGGAATGCTGCCACTGCAAGGTGGCGGACAGCAAGACCCTGGCCGCCGGACTGCAGTGGGTCATCGACAACCATGCGAAATACCGCATCACGACCGTCAACCTGGCGCCGGTGGACGATCTGGAGCACGCCAAACCAGTTGCGACGGCAATCGATGCCAAGCTCAAGCGCCTGCGCGAGCTGGGAATCTGGGTGAGCGCGCCGTCAGGCAACCACAACTTTACCAGGGGGATCTCCTGGCCGGCGTGCCAGACCGATTGCTTTGCCATCGGTGCCGTGAAGCCTGGAAAGGACGAGATCTTTCTGGATCGGAACACCAAGATCGATCTTGTCGTACCCGCCGCCGCCACATCCTCCTCCAACGCGATCGTCTGCGGATCGGTGATGCTGCTGCGCGAAGCGATCGTCAACACCGGCTACGACTGGAAGAAGGACGGCCCCAATCTTCCCGAAGCAATGATGAAGATCCTGAAGCGTACCGGAGTAGCTGTGCACGATCCCGCGACCAGGCTTACTTTCCGAAGGCTCGATCTGAAGGCAGCGCTCGATGAAGTGTTTCGGCCGGCGAAGCGTTGATGCCAGGGCCCTGTCGCGGATCGATCTCCTTCCGAGCAGTGAGCAGCGTAATTGGGCAGGAGTTGCCTTTACCGCCAAGGATCAGGCGGCCTGGCAGGAAGCTCACCCATCCCAAACGCACGTGGCGACCCGAAACGGCGGATCTTGTCGCTCACGCCCGATGCGCCGTCACCATCATGCAGTCCGCTTGCCGCGTACGCCAGGCGAACCAGCTTGCCAGGGAGGACGGCAAGCGTGACTGGAGGCACCTTCGCCAGCGGCCTGGATTCGGCATGGAAGCCGCCAGTCTTGCGGAGCCGCGAAGCCAGCTGCCGCGCCGGATCATCCGCACCGGTTCGATCTCGAAACCGGCGCGCACCAGCATGAGCTGCAACGTCCACGGCGCGAAATGCGTCAAATGCCTCGGCAGATCCAGGCCGAACCATGCGGGCCCGAACCAGCGAAACGCCAGACTATCGATGTTCGGCACCGAGACGATGAGCTTGCCGCCGGGCGCGAGCAGACGATGCGCCTCGCGCAGCACCGCCAGTGGGTCGTGCAAGTGCTCCAGGGCCTGCCACATGGTGATGACGTCGAAGCTTGATTTGTGCAGCGCTGGATGCGGCAGCGTGCCGACCAGCGCCGGCAGATTGAGTCCTTGCCGGATGCGATCGACCGGCAAGGGTGAGACATCGAGGCCAGTGACCTTCCAGCCTTGCAAATGCAGTCGTTCGAGAAACGATCCGCCGCCGCAACCGAAGTCGAGCAGCCGTCCCTGACCATGCCAGGCCAGTCCGCGCCGTGAGTCCAGGCCCCGCAGCCAGCGTCCGAATCGCTTCGTGACTCCCTGGACTTTCTTGTTCTTGGGTGGAGTGCCGTGCGGGCGATAATCGGTCGGGTAAAAGGCGCTGATGGAAACCGGCGACGGCCGTGGATTGGTATAGCACAGCCCGCAGTCCTGGCACTGGACGACGGCAAACCACAGTCCCGTGCGGTCGGGAGTTGGATCGCGCGCCTCGACAAGCAGGTTTCGCTGTCCGCCGCCGCAAAGCAGGCAGGCAACGTCCTCCCATTCGACCTTGGGCCGCTCGCATTCCGAAGTCGCCAACACGCTCCGCGCGGAATAGACCATCCCTGGCCCCTTTGCTGCAAGTGGTCGCCCATTTATAGTCCGTGGCGCGAGCGTGGTCAAGCGAGGCGAGTGAAACAACGTGCTTGCGAAGCTTACCAGGCTAACGCGGATCGCCCAGAATACCCTGGAGATCATCATGCCGCGCTGCGACGCGCCCGTCCTTGCCCCGTGCCTGTTGGTGGTCATCATAGCGGCGAGCTGGCTCGGTGCGGCACGCGTTGCCGGCGATGACGAGCCCGCCGGCAACCCAGTCGTCTTGCATCCGAAGTGCAAGGTCCGCATCGAGAAATTTGTTCAGGTCCCGGTGCGTGACGGCGTCAAGCTGTCTGCGACACTGATTCGTCCCGATGCTGAAGGCAAGTTTCCTGCTGTTGTCGAGTACATTCCTTATCGCAAGGACGATGTCACCTACGGCGTCAACGACGTGCATCACTATCTCGCGGAGCGCGGCTTCGTCGGCGTCCGCCTCGACGTTCGCGGCACTGGCAGCTCCGAGGGGGTGAACACCGACGAATACATGCCCGTCGAGCAGACCGACGGTTTCGACGCCGTCGAGTGGCTTGCCAGACAGCCGTGGTGCAACGGCAAGGTGGGCATGTTCGGCACGTCTTACGGCGGTTTCACCTGTGTGCAGGTCGCCATGCATCGGCCGCCCAGCCTGAAGGCCATCGCCCCCATGTACGCGACTGACGATCGTTACAGCGACGATTGTCATTACTCGCCGGGCGGCAACATGCGCATGTACTACGACGTCGGAACGTACGGCGGCAACATGGTCGCCATGAACGCCCTGCCACCGGTTCCCGAGTACGTCGGCGAGAAATGGGTCGAGATGTGGAAGGATCGCCTCGAAAACAATCAGCCGTACATCCCGACATGGATGAAGAATCAGGTGGACGCTCCGTACTGGCGTGGCGCGTCGCTGCGACCGGATTATGAGCGCATCCAGTGTCCCGTATTCCTCATCGCGGGCTGGCGCGATGGCTACGCCAACGCCATGCTCCGCATGTTCACAAGGCTCAAGACGCCGACGCGGCTGTTGATGGGTCCGTGGGTGCATCAGCGGCCCAACGCGTCAGTACCCGGTCCGCGCATCGACTACCTCAACGAGGTGTCGCGTTTCTTCGCCCATTACTTGCGCGACGACGACACGGGATTCACGAAGGAGCCGGCGATGGCCGTGTACATGCAGCACTACGTCAGGCCGGATCGCACGCTCGATGTGTCGCCGGGACACTGGCGGTCGGAGCGGTCACTGACGCCGGCAGGAAGCTCCGAAATGACCTGGCACCTTCAGGAGGGCGGGGTACTGAGCGCGAAACCGCAAGCGGCGGGCCGGCAGCCGTTTGATGGCGTCGAGTATGTCCCTACGGTGGGGCTGGCCAACATGTTCTGGTCCGCGGGGGGGATGACCTATTACCTCGCGGATGACCAGCGTGCCGACGAGGCATACTCGCTGGTCTACACGACGCCGCCGCTGGCGAAGGATGTCCACATCCTCGGCTGGCCCAGGGTGATCTTGCACGGATCGTCGTCGGCCCGCGTGGCGACGTTCACGGCCAAGCTCGCAGATGTGGCCCCGGACGGCAGTTCCTGCCTGATTGTCGATGGCTCACTCAACGGCACGCGCCGCAAGTCGCTATCACAACCCGAGCCGATGAAGCCGGGTGAGATCTACGAACTGGACATCCCGATGAACCCGATCGGCTGGGTACTGAAGAAGGGGCACCGGCTACGGCTTGCGGTGGCGGCAGCCGACTTTCCGAATCTGTGGCCGACACCCGAGAAGGCCAGCAACCGGCTCTATCGCGGCGGCGACCATCCCTCGCGCGTCCTCCTACCAGTGGTGCCGGCCGCGAAGCTATCCCCGCCCGCCTTCCTGCCGCCGCCGGCGCTCAAGGCATTCGGCAAAAGCTTCGGACGACCCGGCAAGCAGGAGATGCACCACGACCAGATTACCGGCACAAGTTCCATCGTGCATGAGTCCGCGTCGCAGCGCATCTTGCCGGACGGTCTGGGCAGCCTTGCCGGCGAGCAGAAGTTCCGTTGCACGGCCTCGGCGAGGGACCCGGCCCAGGCCAGCATCATCGGGACGCACAAATTCACCCTGACGCGTGAGAACGAGACCATCGAGGTCACCGGCGAGAGCAGCATTCGCGCCACCGCGACCACGTTCATCATCAGCGTCAACCTGATCGTCACCCGCAACGGCCAGCCGTTCTTCCAGAAGAAATGGATGACGACCGAGCCGCGGCGGCTATTGTGAAAGGAACCACCGATCGCGCGGATACCGCGATCCCGCATCGACTAGACCTGGTTTGTTCGTGCAATTGGTGCCGTCCGCGGCTCGTATTTATTTTCCCGGTAGGAGAATTACAACTTGAAGCCATCCATTCTCGACAAGCTGAAACAAGGCATCGTCCTCGGCGACGGCGGCTATTTGCTGGCGCTGGAGAACCGCGGCTACGTGCAGGCAGGGCCGTTCACGCCGGAGGTGACCATCGAGCATCCTAACGCCCTGCTCGCTCTGCATCAGGAGTTCGTCAACGCCGGCGCGGAGGTGTTGCAAGTCCTCACCTTCTATGCCAGCGAAAACAAGCTCGCCCAGATCGGCTACGCCAACCGGCTCGAGGAGATCAACCGGGCGGCGGTCAAAATCGCCAGGCAAGCGGCGGGCAAGGACGTGCTGGTCGCCGGTGATCTGTGCTTGACGTGGAAGTACGTCGAAGGCGATTCAAAGTCCCACGACGAGTGCCGCAAGCTCTTCGACGATCAAATTCGCTACCAGGCTGCCGAGGGCGTCGATTTCTGGATCTGCGAGACGTTCCTGCATGTCGGCGAGGCCAAGATCGCAATCGAGTGCGCCAGGAAGACCAAGCTGCCAGTGATGGCGACGATGGCATTCGAAGGCCCGAAGACACGCGATGGCAAGACGCCGGCCGAGGCCGCCAAGATCCTTGAGGACGCCGGCGCCGATATCGTCGGCAGCAACTGCTGGCAGGATCCGACGCGCATGTTGCCCGCCATCGAGCAGATTCGCAAGGCCGTCAAGTGCTTCGTTGCCGCCCAGCCGGTCGGCTACCGCTGCTCGGATGAGATTCCGTTCTTCACCGGGCAGAAAGGCTTTCCCGACAAGCTGAATCCCTATCACCTGACGCGTTACGAGCTTGGCGACTTTGCGCAGAAGGCGAAGGACCTGGGCGTGAACTACATCGGCGGTTGCTGCGGCTGCGAAGGCTCACACATCCGGCAGATGGCCCGCGTCCTCGGCAAGAAGCCCAGCGAGCTGCGCGAATGGAAGGTGGACTACCAGGCCCCGCAGTCCGCCACCGAGGCGTACAAGTCGCTGCGCGACAAGCAATAGCGGCGCCCAGCAGTAGGGACTGACCATGCGTGACATGACATCCATCCGCGGCGGCATCCTGCTCTTCTTGCTGCTTGCCGGTTGTGGGCAAGCACAGACGCAGGAGATCGCCACGGATTCTTCGAAAGTCGAGGCAGGCGCCAAGGCGAATGCGGATCGTCCGGTCCTCGACAAATTCGTTCTTGACTGGGCCGGTTTTCTTGGCCCCTTCGGCAACAGCGTCTCTCCAGAGAAAGGCGTCGTCGCCCCCTGGCCGAAGGAAGGGCTCAAAATCCTGTGGCACCGGAAAGTCGGTACGGGCTACGGCGTGCCGTCGATCAGCAAGGGAAGAATGTTCCTCTTCGATCGGCACGAAGACAAGAATCGGCTCACATGCATGAGGCCGGAGAACGGCGAGGAACTGTGGAGATTCGAGTACCCGACGCAATTCCGCGACAAGTTCGGCTACAATGGCGGCCCGCGCTGCTGCCCGGTCATTGACGACCAGCGCATCTTCCTGCATGGTCCCGAAGGCATGCTTTACTGCGTCAGGTTCAAGGACGGCAAGGAACTCTGGAAGGTCGATACCCGCGCCGACTTCGGCATCGTGCAGAACTTCTTCGGCGTCGGCAGCACGCCTGTCGTCGAGGGAGACCTGCTCATCGTGCAGGTCGGCGGCAGCCCAAAAGATAGCAACCAGCGCGAATTCGACAAGCTGAAGGGCAATGGCAGCGGCGTGGTCGCGTTTGACAAGCGCACCGGCAAGGTCGTTTATCGTATCACCGACGCGTTGGCCAGCTACGCCAGTCCGGTGCTGGCGACGATCAACGGCCGGCGCTGGTGCTTCGTGTTCGCACGCGGCGGTTTGATCGGCTTCGAGCCAAGCAAGGGCAAGGTCGATTTCCATTTTCCCTTCCGCAGTGACGACCTGGAAAGCGTCAACGCCAGCAATCCAGTCGTCGTCGGCGATCGCGTGTTCATCTCGGAATGTTACGGTCCCGGCAGTGCGCTCCTGACAGTCAAGCCCGGCGGCTACGAAGTGCTCTGGGACGAAACCAAGAACTTCAAGAAGAGCATGCAGGCCCACTGGATGACGCCGATCCATCACGATGGCTACATCTACGGCAGCAGCGGGCGACACACGCAAAACGCCGAACTGCGCTGCGTCGAGATGGCCACCGGCCAGGTGATGTGGCGCGTCCCGCGCCTCGGCCGTTGCTCGCTGCTCATGGTCGACGGCCATCTTGTCTGCCTGAGCGAAATCGGCCCACTCCTGCTCATCAAGATCAATCCGAAGAAGTTCGAGGAAGCCGGATTCACGATTGCCAAGGACAAGGGCAAGGAACAGCCGCTCCTCGAGTACCCCTGCTGGGCGGCGCCCGTGCTCTGGAACGGACTGCTTTTCGTCAGGAGCGAGGAACGTCTGGTGTGCTTCGAGCTGATCGCCAGGAAAAGAAGTTGAGGCGGAGGTCAAGCGTCGTCGGCAATCTGCATGCGATTGCGCACGATTTGTTCCATCGCGCTGACAACCTGGTCAAGACTCATGTGCGTGCTGTCGAGGAGGACGGCATCCGCCGCCGGGACCATCGGGCCGACGGCGCGGGCGGAGTCGCGGCGGTCGCGTTCCTCCTGGGCTTGCAGCACGGCGTCGGCTTCAAGGTGCTCACCGCGCTCTTGCAACTCCCTTTGCCGGCGGCGAGCGCGTTCCACTGGATCGGCGCTAAGGAAGAATTTGCAGCGGGCATCGGGAAAGACCACGGTCCCCTGGTCGCGGCCTTCGCAAACGATGTTGCGCCCGTGCGCGAGCCGGCGCTGCTGCTCGACCAGGTGCGCGCGCACCGTCAGGTTGCTCGCCGTGGCTCCGGAAGCGGCGGTGACTTCCGGCTTGCGGATCGCCTCGGAGATGTCTTCGCCATCGAGGATGACCTTGTTTCCAGGCATTTCCAGGTTCATGCCTGCGAGCAGGGGCCGCACCGCCATGATGTCGGCAAGATCGCAACCGCTGCGCAGACCCGCGAGAGTGACGGCGCGGTACATGGCGCCGGTGTCAAGGAAGTCGAAACCGAGCCGGCCGGCCAGTTCTCTGGCTGCGCTACTCTTGCCCGCCCCCGCCGGGCCGTCGATGGTGACGATCATGCCTTCATTCAAGAAAAAAAGAAGCGAAACGGCGAGATGCCGTTTCGCTTGCAAGATTCTAACTTCGTGCTCCGTGCTGCGTGGAAACGAGGATCATCAGCGGGCGCTGATGGTCACGGTTTCGTTCGGGGCCACGGGACTGGTACGCTGGCTGATCAGGCCGTAGGTAGGCGACACGACCTCGTAGGTGAAGGTTCCAGACGGCACATTGTCGATGGGCAGCACGCGATTCGGGGCGACCCGACCGTACGGCCGGCCGTTGATGGTCAGCAGCAACTCTTCGCTGTACAGGTTGACGAACATCACCCGGCCAGTGCTGGACGGCGACAAGGCGATGCGATTCGACTGTTGCATCCTGGACATGGCCTCCTCAATCTGCGAGAGGCGTTTCTCGATCTTGTCGAGGCTGGCCTTGTCCGCGGGCGGGTAGTTGCTGGCGACGTCGGACGATTTCTTCTCGCCCTGCAACTTGGCGAGTTGCTTCTCCATCGTCTCGATCTTGGTGGCGAGCTTGTCGATCTCGACGCGCTGCGTGAGGTGATCGCCCTTGAGATCGCCAAGTTCCTTCTTGAGGTCGCCGAGGTCCTTGCCAAGGTCCTTGAAGCTCTTGGCCAGCGACGCATCCATGGTTTCGATCTTCTTCAAGACGGTCTTGATGTCCGCGGCGTCCTTGTCGCCGCCGGCCGTTGCCGGCGCCGAGGCCAGGACAATGGCGAACAGCCCGGCCAGGTCGATCATCTTCCAGTTGCGTAACATGGGGCTATCTCCTGGTGGTTTGCCAAATGCCAGTACCGTATCATCTTCGATCGCCGGCGGACCGATCGGGTCAATCGCCGGCAACGGCTCGGGAACCTGCACGACGGGAATGACCGGCGGCGGCTCCAGCGCTGGTGGCGACTCGGGAAGCGGCGGCGGCGAAGGCGGCATCTCTGGCGGAGGAGTTGGTGCGACTATCGGCTCCAAATTCTTCTCGGCCAGCTCCGGTTCCGCGGTCGCCAGCGGCATCGGCGGCTCAGCCGTCAACACCGGCACTTCGTGCTTCGCTGGAATCACCACGCTGGTAGCTTTGAATTTAGAGGACGGACGCTGGGCATGCAAGTCATTTTGGCTTCTTTTTTCACGGGCAAAGCAAATGCCCCAGCCCAGCGCAGTCAACGCCAGGGCATTGACCAGCAAGGCAGCCAAGAAAACCCAGCGCGAACACGTCGAGCCATCCTCGCGGCGCTCGCCGGGACAGTGATAGACCACCGGATGGAAGGGAAAGCGCACGGTCATCTCCTCGCAATGTCGAAGTGCGGCACTGGGGACGGAATGAGGGCGGCGCTCTCATTGTTCAATTCTTCGTTCTCAGTTCCTCATTTCTGCCAGAAGCGCTGTTCAGCAATGAAGAATTGAGAACGAAGAATTGCCAATGATAGCCGCATGCGAGAAACCTAGTTTTCCTCGAACTGGGCAATGCGGTTGACCGACTCCTCGAAGTCATCGCCGGTGTCGTCGCCGAAGCGATATTGCATGAGGAAGGCGTCCTCGCCGCTGTCCTCGTAGAACGAGCGGAGCACGCGGACCGCGCGAAAGTCCTGGCGGGCGAAAAAGAGCTGGGCCGCCAGGTTGGTTTCTCGGACCTCTAGCGTGATGCGCGTGCGGCGATGGCTGGACAGCTTGCTGACCAGCTTGCCGACCATCTGGGCGCCGACGCTCTGGCGGCGATAGCCTGGGTGGACCGCGAAGTTCAGGATGTGCAACTTGGACTTGTGTAGCTCGTAGATCATGAAGCCGACGACCTTTTCGCCTTGCTCGGCCACCATGCCGATGCAGTTGCGCTGGCGGAGGCAGCGCAGGAAGTCTTCCTCGGTCCAGGGATACTCGAAACTCAGCTGCTCGGCTTGCAAGACCTCCGGCATGTCACGGCGGATCATCCAGCGTATGTGGACGCGCAACTGTTCCTTGTCGGTACGACCCATGCTCATGCTGACCTCCCCTCGCGACGGCGCGCGAAGCCCCCTCCGTGGGTGCGCCACGCTTCCGCGATTCCGCGTTCCTTGTGGTTCTCGTTCCGATCGGGACCAACGGCAGCTGAGAAAGGCTGAGCGGCGTGCTCCGCGACACTGGGACTCGTTGCGGCTCAAGAAATCCTGCGTTGCCGACTCCCAAACCACGGGCGGATAGTAGCAATGCTCCCGATACACCTCAAGGTCAACAAACGGTGTGCCGCCCAGCTGCCAGCGGAAGCTGGAGAAAGGAGCGAACCAACACGCCCATGGTTGCAGCTGTCATTCCTCACGAAGGTTCACTCAGATTGCTGAGAACAGCTGCATTACGTCGAATTGTGATCCGACGATGAAAACTCGAGCGTGAAGATTATCTAGGTGTGCTGATTCGCCTGGCAGAAGAGGAAAGGGGGGAATCCTTTCCCCTGTTCTGCCGCCTTCTTGGCGGAATGCTTCGCGGCGGTATGCCTTGATGGTCAAGGTGGGAAGTTACGATAGGTAAGAAAGATAACGACCGAAGGGCGATTTGGCAAAGAATCTTTTCCAGAAATTTACAATTAACGATTGTTTACTTGTTGTTCCGTGTGCGCGGACGCATGTAATTTCCCGATTCTCGCGCGAATGAGTGGCCCGGTCTGCGCTCCAGAAAACTTTTTTTTCACTCACGAAACACCCACGTTCGGTCCTCGCGGACGAGAGGACTCGCCAGCTGACGGCTGGTGGCGCTGACGCTCATGCGCTGGTCCCCGGACGAGCGCGCCTGTGCAGTGATCCGGTAGATCGCTTGCTTTTGCCCGTCAAGCTGGGCCAGCGGTTCAAAGACCACGCTCTGACCATCGATGCGATAGGGCACAGGCGCCTGGGCGGCACGCGGCAGCAGACCGTCGGGAAAGCTGGCACGGACCTCGACGCCGGTGTCCGCCAAGGTGCCTTCGTTCAAGACGCGAACCTCGTACACCGTCTCGCGGCCGATGCGCAACGGATCGTCCCGGTGAGAAACGTTCATGGTCACGCGAGCTTGCCCTTGGACGTTGATGGTCCCTTCAGCTTGCGTCTTGTGCCCATCTTGAGATTGTGCGATCACCTGATGCACATGAACGGCGGCCGTGCGTGGGCGGACGCGCAGTCGCAGCGTCCGGCTCTGGCCGGGCGGCAGATAGTCCAGCACCCAGTGGACGCTGCGCGTCACGGAGCGATACATGCCGCGATCGCTCGAGGCGACGTAGTCCAGTCCTTCCGGCAAGGTATCGGTGATGGCGATGTTGCGCACGGCTTGCGGTTCGGAGTTGGCCAGTTCGATCAGCACATCGCACTCGCGATCGAGTGCGGCCTGCTTGGCGGCTCCCACTTGCAAGGCCAAGCCGGCCTCGCCGACCAGAACGGTGCCCTGTGCCAGCGCCTCCTGGCTATCGCCTGAGCGCACGCGGGCTTCGAGGAAATGTCGCCCAGGTTGGGTGGTTTCCAGCGGCAGCGGAATGTTCCGTGACGCGCCGGCCGCAAGGTCTCCGATATCCGCCTCGATCGTTGTGCCCTGCGGATGCCGCAAACCGGGCGGAACGATCGCCTGCAAAGTCAGGCCGGTGAGTTTCAAGCCGGCGACATTCTTCATGCGGATGTCGAACACGGCTTTCTTGCCGGTCGCAACCCGTCCGGGACTGCGGACTTCCAGTTCCAGCACCGGCGGGGCGATGGTGGTCGTCAGTCCGCCGTAGAGCGAGACGCTGGTGTGGCAGATGACTTCGCCATTGGCCGCCGCCTGGGCATCCAGGTAAAGATTCTGCTTGGCTCCCGGCGCCAGCTGATCGATGCTCCACACGACCTTGCCGTCCTGCAGCACAGGCTGCGGACTGCCATCGAGGTAGCGTAAGCCATCGGAAAGATCGTCTTCCACGCGCACTTGCGGAGCGACCTCGGAGCCCAGGTTCTGGATGATGATCTCGTAGCGCACGGGTTGCCCCATCGCCACAGACGTCGGCCCGCGTTTCTCGACGGTGAGCATCGGGCCGGGAGACCTGGGACCGGCTACTTCCGCGCTAGCCGCGCGCGGCTCAGCTGGACCTGGACTTCTGCTGACGGATTCGCGTGCAGGCTCCGGGCGCGGCGCACGGCGAATGGGCACCGCCGTCCGCAATGAGGGCGCCGGCAACGCTGGCTGCAATTCCAATGGTCGCTGCGTCAATGGTTGCGGTGTCGATGGCTGCTGCACGAGCGGCTGCGCCCCGACTTGCGGCCTCGAAGTGAGCGGCACCGCCTTGGGCGTCGGTGTGGCCGGCACTTCGAGCGGCGGCTTCGTCAAGGTTGGTTGTGCCACGGGCGCCGAATGCGGTGGATTGAAGACAGGCGTCTCATCAGGCACCGGCCTCGACGCCGGTGACTGGAGCTTCAGAGGCGTCGGCGTCTTGCTCATCTCCGGAAACAGCATCACCTCCGGACCACGACTGGGCGCGGCGGTCTTCGCCGGTTCCGGCAGCAGGTTCACCTCGATAGACTTGGGAGCCGCTGGATTGTTGGTTTCTGGAAACTGGAACAGCTTCGGCGCGTCCACATCCGGTTTGAGGGTCTCCGTATTGACCGCGTCGGTCCTGGGTTGATCCGTCTTGTGTAAGTCCGTCTTGTGTAAGTCCGTCTTGTGAGGTTCCGCCAGCGGTTGCACCGGTTCGGTCTCGATGATGAAGCCATCGCGGGGCTGCACGGGCAGATTGAGCATGCTGTCCGACTTCGGTGGCAAGGTGTTTTCGATCCGGGGCTCGATTTTCGGGTTGGCATTGTCTGCAGCACTGGAATCGAGGTTCGACTCGAGAACGGGAAGCTTGTCCTGAGTTTGCGGAGAAATCGGCAGGGGCGGCCCCGGAGGCAAAGGTGCCGGCGATGTATCCAGATCCGGACCGGGGACGTCGATCTTTTCGAGCCCCTGTGCGGGGATCACGGCCTCGTTCTCTTCCAGACCCACGCGCCTTGAGTCCGGAACATCGCGAACGGGAACCATCTTCGGGTTCGGCGGGTTTGGCGAGGCGGCGGGCAACGCATGGCTCGCCCGCATGATGCCGGTGTGGCTGGTGCCGGTCTGGGGTGGAGATTCCCGGAAAGGCACCGAACTGGCCGGCGGCTTGATGGGCGGAGGCGGCCCGGGCAGGCTCGACGCCGACGCACCCGCTCCGATGACCAGCGTTGCCAGGATAAAACCCAGCACGGCCAGTCCCGCAAGCATCCCCACCAGCGGCAGTCCGTTCGGCCGCACTCTTGTTCTCCGGCTTGCGCGATCTTACGCGATCACTTCGTATACCGGCCGCGATACTGCTCGGCCGGGTATTTCAAGTCGTTCTTCGCCATCTTCGCTCGAAACGCCTCGCTCAGATCCAGGCCCACCACGTTGCACAGGTTGAAAAGATGGCAGGCCACGTCGGCAATCTCTTCTGCCACCTGTTCCCGGCGGTCCGGATCCTTCATCAATTCCAGCGACCCGGGACCATCGACCCAAAGAAAATGCTCCATCAACTCCGCTGCTTCGATGGCCGCCCCCATCGCGAGGTTCTTGGGAGTGTGATAAGGCTCCCATTCCCGGTCGGCGGCAAAGCGGCGCACCATGTCGCGCAGCATCGCCACGGTCGTCGTCTCGTCGTTCCTGTTGCTCATGATGCGTTTCCTCAGGTTGACGCTTCAGGTTGCTTCGTCCATTTCAGCGCGCGAGCTTAAATGGGATCCGACGAATTTTCGGATTCTAGGCATTCTCTCGCAGCGCTTAGGTTCGCCGAGATTGCCCACCTTGCCCGGCCTGTTTACGAAATGAAGCGCGGCGACTATAGCGTGCCGCCGGCGCCTGTCAACAGGCTTGAGGGTTTGCCGGAGCAACGCAGCCGCCAGCCGCGGTAACAAGGCATGGCCACCTCTGTATGGCCCTTCGGGGCTTGGGGAAATGATACGACGGTCCCGCGCGGATGCGGGTGGTTCGATTGGGGATGACAGCCGTTGGCGACTTTGCTATCTCGCCGCGCTGTTGGTCGCGATTCGGAACACGAGGAGGAAATAGCAATGACGCGAGCCTTGCGGATGCCGGCCTGCCTGCTGGGACTGTTCCTGGCAAGCAGCTTCGGCCAGGCCCAGACAGGAACCTGTGATCCGGCAGCGGCCGGCGCGGTTCCTTATTACCATCAGCTTCCCCAGGCAATCTTCTATGCTCAATGTGGCGGGCCGAACAAGCCCGACAAGCCGGTCGCTGCCGCCATGAACTCCGGCGACTGCCTGCAGGTATGGCAGGCTCTCTGGTCGCTGGGCAAGTACGAAGAGGCCCACGCCCTGGCCCAGCAAGCGTGCCAGGCATGTCCCGGTAACGTCGACCTCGAGCATGCTCGTGCCCTGGCTCAGATCATCCTGCAGCACGCCGCCCAACGTGCGCCCTGCTGTCCCGTGACCGGCTGCCAGGCCGCCGGCACTTGCTGCGCTTCAGGTGCGAGCGTGACATGCCCGGCGGCGTGCGGCACGTGTGATGAGCACTGCTGCTCGAACCACGCGGAGACGTGCTGCGCCGCGGCCGCCTGCTGCAAGAAGAAGAAGTGTGGCGGCGACAAGTGTGCGTGTGGCAAGGATTGCTGCTGTGCCAAGAAGACCTGCGCCGGCAACTGCTGCTGCGCGAAGAAGGCTTGTGCCTGCGGACCAGATTGCAGCTGCTGCAAGAAGTCTGGTACTTGCGGCAAGACCTGCGCCTGCGGTGCGGATTGCGCGTGTTGCAAGAAGTCCTGCGCCTGCGGCCCCGACTGCGCGTGTTGCAAAAAGTCCTGCGCTTGCGGGCCTGATTGCGCCTGCTGCAAGAAGACCTGCGCATGCGGCACGGGCTGCACTTGCAAGGAGCAGGGGCAAACACAGCGCCTCGTGCGGCAGATGAAGGCGCTGCAGAAGTTGCTGGCCACAAGCTGCCGGCCGTGCATCGGCTTGCCTGGTATGCCTGGCTGCGCCATGCCGGCCTTCACTGGCCCGCTGCCCACGCACATGATGATGTTGCCTGACCAGACGGTGGTCGAGATGCCGTGTCCCTTGCCGGGCCCCGGGATGCCGTGCCAACCAATGATGGGGTTGCCTGGACTGCCGCCATGCATCGGTCCAGTGTGCCAGCCGACGCCGTCGCCCGTCCCGGCCATGCCGGTCAGCCGGCCGGTGGACGTGCCGCCGAGCTGTCCGCTGGGCTTCAACATGCCCCCGTGCTGCCCCGCGCCAGTGTGCTGTCCCGCGCCGGTGTGCTGCCCGCCCTGTCCGGGGGCAACCGCGGCAGTTTCGGCCACTCGTGAACCCATCGAGATCACTGCCAAGGGTGGCCGAATTCACGTAAAGTCCACTCGATTCCAGGCGACCTGCGACCACCTCACCTATCAGGAAAACAACGATCAGGTGGTCCTGACGGGGTCGGTGCGCTTGAGTATCAACAATGGCGCCTGCACGGACAAGATCCGCGCCCAGCGCGTCGAAGTGGGCATCCATCACGCCCATTACCAGGTTACGCCCACCGGTTCGAGCAGTCGCAGCAACGCCGTTCGCCGCGAGAGCAAGCCGGATATGTCGCCGTGCTCGGCCTCGAAGCCGCAGGCGTGCTGGCCGACCTGCCCGTGTGATTAGTCGGCCCGGGCCAGGCCGACACGCGTGACGGTTGCGCGTCGCCGGCATGTCGGATTCAGCAAACCTCAAAACGTGGAGCCGGGCCTGGACCTTGTTCAGGCCCGGCTTTTTTTGTGGCAGGAACGGCCCGGCAAACGTAAGATACGTGGCGAGTACACCTTAGAATCTACAGGGAGGTCAGCCATGTGTCGTGCGCCAATCTTTGCGTGTGTATGCGCCATCCTCGCCTTCGCAGCTGGTACTGCAGACCTGGCGGCAGACGAGGCCAGGGCCATTGCCAGGATCGAGCGCTTGCAGGGGAAGGTCATCGAAGATGTGGACGGCAAGCGCGTTGTGGACCTGGCCTTACGCTTCGTCATGGACGCCGAACTCGAGGGCATCGACCAGATTGCCGAGATCAAGAGATTGGTCTTGTTCTACACGTTGATCGGCAATAAGGGCCTCGCGCATTTGACCGACCTTGCTGACCTCACCGAGTTGAACCTTCGTGGAACTCGGGTCGATAGCGACGGCTTGCAACATCTTCGCAAGGTGAAAAGCCTCAGGACTCTCGACCTGGGCAACACGAGAGTTCAGGGCCGGGGCTTGAAATACCTGAAGGATTGTCGGCTCATCAGTCTGAATCTGAGCGGCACCAGTACGCGCAACCTGCAATACATCGCGCGGCAAGATGAGCTGCAGGTTCTCGAACTCGCCGGCACGCACGTTGCCGACCATGGCTTGAAGCAACTGGCCGGGCCCAAGGGCGACGGCCTCGCCAAGCTGACAAGACTGAATCTGCGCGGCAGCAAGATCAGCAACGATGGGCTCGCGCACCTGGCCGCGCATCGCCATCTCAAGCAGCTTGACCTGGGCGATGTCGATATCACGGACGCGGGCTTGAAACACTTGCAACGCTTGCCCTACCTGGAAAAGCTCGATCTGACCGGCAACGACCTCACCGACGCCGGCTTGCAGAACCTCAAGGACATGAAAAACCTCAAGGTGCTCTATCTTGGCAAGACCAGCATCACGGACAAGGGCTTGGCGCACCTGGCGGGCTTGCCGATTCAGTTGCTCGATGTCAGCGGCACCGATGTGACGGAGGCAGCGGTTCGCAAGTGCCTGCCGGAAACCTACTGCGTCGGAGCAATCTCGGAATGAGCCGGAATGCCCCCGGGCATTGTCCTGTCGGGGTGTCGGGTCGAACAACACAAGCATTGTTGCCGCCGCGCGCGCCTTCCTCTAAAGTGGAAGCAGGATGCGTTGCGTATATGCGGCCAGTGAAGTGGCGGGCTTTGCCAAGACGGGAGGCTTGGCCGACGTGGCGGCGTCTTTGCCGCGTGCCCTTGCGGAGCGCGGCGTCGAGTCTGCCATCATCATGCCGCTCTATCGCTGCGTCCGCCAGGCCTGCAAGGACCTCCGCGACACCGATCTCACTTTCGACGTCTCCATCGGCTTTCGCACGGTCACCGGTTCGATCTTCCGGGCCACCTTGCCGCAATCGCAGGTTCCTGTTTTCTTCATCGGCCAGCCGGAATTCTTTGACCGCGACGATCCCGCGCAGGGAGCGGGACTTTACCAGTTCACCGCTGCCGACGGCAAGAAGACGGACTATCCGGACAACTGCGAGCGCTTCGTCTTCTTCAGCCGCGCCATCCTGGAGGTCATTCGCCTGCTCGGCTTCTGGCCGCAAGTCTTGCATTGCAACGACTGGCAGACCGGCCTCGCGCCCGTCTATCTGCGTGAGGTCTATCACTACTATCATCAGCCGTCCGCGCAAGCGCGTTTTCGGAGCATGCGCACCCTGCTGACCGTCCACAACCTGGCTTACCAGGGCCTGTTCTGGCACATGGACATGCCGCTTACCGGCTTGCCGTGGCGACTGTTCAACTTTGAGCAACTTGAGTTCTACGGGCAGATGAACTTTCTCAAGGCGGGCATCGTGTTCGCCGACGCGATCACCACCGTGAGCCCGACGTACGCTCGCGAAATTCAGACGCCTTATTATGGCTGCGGCTTGCAAGGCGTCCTCATGCAGCGCAGCCGCCGGTTGCACGGCATCGTCAACGGCGTCGATTACGCAACCTGGGACCCGGCCGGTGATGCGCTCATTGCGAAGCAGTACGGGCCCGATGATGCGCCCGCCGGCAAGGCGGCGTGCAAGCGTGCCCTGCAGCGCCACATGGGCCTGCCGGACAGGCCGCGCACGCCGCTGCTGGGAATCGTTACCCGGCTCGTCGATCAGAAAGGTCTCGACCTGTTGTTGCCGGTAGCGCCGACCATGCTGGAGCAGGATAGCCAGCTCGTTGTCCTCGGCCAGGGGGACTCAGCGTATGAGAAATCATTGAGCGCGCTCAGCCGGCAGTTTCCAGAAAAGGTCGCCGTCGTCTTGGCACAGGACGAGAAGCTGGCACACCAGATCGAGGCTGGCGCCGATATGTTCCTCATGCCCAGCCGCTTCGAGCCGTGCGGGCTCAACCAGCTATACAGTCTGAAGTACGGTACAGTTCCCGTGGTGCGCGCGACCGGCGGCCTGGCCGACACCGTCGTCGATGCCACGCAAGCCAGCCTCAAGTCGGGCAAGGCGACTGGTTTCAGCTTCGTCGCCTATTCCCCGGAAGCATTTCTGGATACAGTGCGACGGGCTCTCGACATGTACCGGAATCAGCCCGAGAGCTGGCGCGCGCTCATGAAGGCAGGCATGACGCAGGACTGGTCCTGGGCCCACTCCGCCGCCGAGTACGAGAAGCTGTACCGGTCGCTGGCAGGCACGGAATGACCGGCGTTCCTGCACGTCATGCCCGCAGTCATCAATCATCGGAAAGGCAAATGTTGACAACGAGAGCTTCGAGAGGCTTGCGATGGCCGAGGTAGCCCTGGCATTCTTCTGGCATCAGCATCAACCGTACTATCCGGACGATCTGGGCGGCGAGAACCTCATGCCCTGGGTGCGGCTGCACGGCGTCAAGGACTACTACGGCATGGCGCTGCACCTGCTCGAAGTGCCGGAGATGCGCTGTACCATCAACCTCGTGCCCAGCCTGCTTGCCCAGATTCAAGCCTATGTGGACGGCAAGGCCAGCGACCGCCCCTTTGACGTGTCGTTCATCGATGCCGGCAGCTTGCGCGAGTCGGACTGCCTGTACCTTCTGGATCACTTCTTCATGGCCAACGCGGAGCACATGATCCGGCCGTTTCCGCGGTACGCCGAGCTATTTCACCGCCGAGCGGCGGGGCGCAACACAGCCGCCGAGGCGCGGCGGCGCTTCAAGGACAAGGACTTCCGCGATCTGCAAGTATGGTTCAACCTGGCCTGGGTCCATCCACTGGCCATTGAGCGCGACGAGGAGTTGCGTGAGCTTGTCAGCAAGGGGAAGAACTTCAGCGAGGACGAAAAGCAGCGCCTGCTCGCCAAGCACCTTGAGATCATGCGCGAGATCATCCCGCTGCACAAGAAGCTGCAAGATCAGGGACAGGTGGAGTTGACGACCACGCCGTACTTCCATCCGATCCTGCCGCTGTTGCTCGACAAGAAGCTGGCGCGCGAGGCGATGCCCGCGGTCAAGCTGCCGCGCTACACCGGCGGCTATCTCGAAGACGCCGCGATCCACGTCCGCCGGGCGGTCGAGCAACATCGAACGATCTTCGGCACAGCGCCGATCGGCATGTGGCCGGCGGAAGGCAGTGTTTGTCAGACCATGATTCCGCTGCTCGTGCAGCACGGCATCCGCTGGATTGCCACGGACGAGGGTGTGCTCAGCCAGTCGACACAGGGTTTTGTCAGCCGGGACGCGCACGGCCACGCCCGCAATCCGGAGCTGCTTTATCGTCCGTACATGGTGCGCGAAGGCGACAGCGAGCTGGGCATCGTCTTCCGCGACCATGCGCTGAGCGATATGATTGGCTTTCACTACCAGCGGAGTGCTGGTGCGGACGCGGCTGCCGACTTCATGCGGCATCTGCACAACATCGCGCAAGCCGTGAAGCTAGGCCAGCCGCCGCTGGTCCCCGTGATCCTCGACGGCGAGAACTGCTGGGAACACTATCCGCACGGCGGCGTGCCGTTTCTGCGGGCTCTCTATCAGCAGTGCGCGACGTCGCCGACGGTCAAGCCCGTCAAGCTTGGTGAGTACCTGGAAAGCAATCCGCCGCGTGACACGTTGCCGCGGCTCTTTGCCGGCAGCTGGATCAATCACAACTTTGCCATCTGGATCGGGCACGAGGAAGACAACAGTGCCTGGGACGCGTTGCATCGGGCTCGCGAGCATCTCCGTTCGCGGACGCAGCAGAAGCATGTCCCGCAAGATCGCATTCAGCGCGCCTGGGACGAGATCTACATTGCCGAGGGCAGCGACTGGTTCTGGTGGTTCGGCGACGATCATTCCAGCGCCCAGGATGCACTCTTCGACTACCTGTTCCGCAAGCACTTGCAAAACGTGTATCTGCTTCTCGGCGACCAGCCGCCCGCGGACCTGGCGAGGCCGATCAGCCGTCGCGGCCAGAAGGCGATCCACACGTTGCCGCGCAGCTTTCTGGATGTCGTCGTCGACGGCCGCGAGACATTTTTCGAGTGGATCAGCGCCGGTCGTTACACGTGCCAGAGCGAGCGCGGCACCATGGCCATGGTCACGCGCGGGCCGATCGAGGACGTGTACTTTGGCTTCAGCCTCAAGACGTTGCTCGTGCGCGTGGATTTCGACGGCCCGGCCAGCACGGTGCTCAAGAGCTTCGAGACGCTACGCATCGGCTTCGTCGAGCCGACCGGCTGGGACGTGTTGATCGACAGGCCCGCCACCTCCGAGCAACGGCTGCGCCTGCTCCACAACGGCGCGACCGCCGCCGCCAGCCCCGCCAGCGTCGATGTCGGCATCGACCGCATCGTCGAGGCGTCGATCCCCTTCGATCTGCTCGGCGTCAAGGAAAACCAGCCAGTGCATTTCTTCGTGGAACTTCTGGAGAACAAGCAAAGCCGTGACCGCGCGCCGCGCGAGGGAGGAATTGTGTTGACCTGCCCCTCCGCCGATTTCGAGCAGATCATGTGGGATGTTTGACGCCGGATCTCGCCGCAAATCAACGCGCGAGTGCCTGTCGATCACCTGCGTCCTGCGCTGGCTTGGTTACTTCGCCGGCGCCTGTGCTTGTGGCGCCTTGGGGACAGGCGGCGGATCCTTGGAAGGATACTGGCTCCAGTCGAGGTACAAGAACAGGCAACCGGCCAGGAGAGCCAGCAGCGAGATCGCCAGCATGCCGGTCCAGGCGTCGTTGCTGGGCTTGCTGGTTTCCTCAAAAATGTCGTCGGATGCGGCCATGTGATCCTCGAATCATCGTGCAGCCGGGGCGGGATGCCCGGACATCATGCTAATTGCCGATCTTGCTGGCGACATGGTCGCCAGGGCGGAGCGGGCCGCGGGCGGCGGCGTACGGCGTCCGCATCATCCGGGCCACCGACTTGTGGTTGTAGACGTCCACCACGCGGATCGTGCCCAGGTATTCCGGACGCGGGTTGAGGCGAAATACTTCCAGCGTGTTGTATTTCTTCAATCCCTGGTCGCTTCCCAGGGAGATTTCGACCAGCGTCGGATCCTTGGTGTCGATCCGGTCGATCACGCCCTTGACGTTGACGGAAGGCGGATTGGGGCGATTGCCGTCGGCCACCGTGGCCGTGGCTTCAACGCCCTTCTCGCCTTCCAGCTTCTGCCGCAGCAGGGCTTGGTAGTCGTTCAGCAACTTCTCGTTGCGTTCTTGCAACGTCTGGTTTTCGCGGTCCTTGAGGGCAGCGAACACGCGCAGGTCCTTGTTCTTCTTCTGCATGTCGAGGATCTCTTCCTCGCGCTTCTTGATGGTCACGAGAAGGTCCTGGGTTTCCTTGCGCAGACGGGCGGCCGCGGCCAGGACCTGCTGACCGGTGAGGTCAGCATCCTTCAACTTCAGGTTTGCCTCCTCCAGCTTGCTCTTGCCTTCCTCGATCTGCACCTTGTACTGAATTTCATCGTCCTTGCGCAGTTGCCGCTCGGTTTCGATGTCGAGCTTGAGCTTGGTAATGCTGCGGTTGAGATCGACGTTGGTGAGGGTCGAGGCCTTTGACTGGGCCTGGCCGACATCCATCTCACGCTTGATGCCCTCGGCGTAGGTTTTCCAGTTGGTGCGTGTCGCGAAATCAACCGCCAGAAAACCTCCGGTCGCCACGGCGAACACAAGGTTCAACAGAACGAGAATCTTGCCGACAATGTTCATGTCTTCCCCCTTCCCGCTCGTTCCTCCCCCGAGGACGCACGGGTTCCTTCCAAATGGCTGACAGTGCCTGACAGGCCGACGCGCGCCGCAAAGTCTCAGCGCGCCCGGCGACCGAGTTCTTCCTGGAAAGAGGCGGGACTATGCCGTCCACCCCAATCCGTGTCAAGCCCACTCCTCGCGTGCTGTTGCGAAAGACAGGCTTTACGTAATTACTAAGGTTTTGCAAAGCTGCAGCTGGCCTTGTCAAAATGGGCAATTTCGTTCAAATTCCTGGTAATTTCACATGGCGCACGACGACCACGGAGGGTCCGGTCATGCCAGGGATTGTCGAGTTCCCC